>DAIAOV010000005.1:0-57229 GCA_027437055.1 Legionella sp.
TCATATCATTTTTGGAGTTCTTAAAAGCAAGCAACCTTTTAATGAAAATTTTGCTTGCCTTTAAAGACAGTATCTACGTAACCTTTGACACTATTGCTTGAACGATTACAATCCTTCATAAGTATTTACCAGATAACACACCTATTGTCATTTACCATAGGACTATGATCGGGGATATTAAATGCCTTTTGGAATTGAGGAATATTAGCCAAACTACCATTCACCCTAAATTGAGCCGGAGGATGTGGATCAGTTGTTACCTGATTACGAATTTGTTGCGGTCTAATATTCATTGCCCAAACATGAGCCGTTCCCAGAAAAAATTGCTGATCTGGTGTAAATCCATCAATAGTTTTGGCCTCTTTATATTCTTTAGAGCGATGAAATGCCTTATAGGCTAAAGTAATTCCACCTAAGTCAGCAGTAGCTTCACCGACCACTAATTTTCCTTGTACATGCAGATCGCCATCGACGACATACTTTGAAAATTGATCAACAATGCATTGAGTGGCTTTATTAAATTTTGCTAAATCACTAGGAGTCCACCAATCTTTTAAATTACCATGAGCATCAAATTTAGCACCTTGATCATCAAAACCATGGGTCATTTCATGCCCCATGACAAAACCAATAGCCCCATAATTTATGGCTGCAGGGGCATTAGGATCGAAAAATGGTGGGAGTAATATTCCTGCAGGTATATTCAAATTATTCATCGAAGGATCATAATAAGCATTGATCGTTTGTGGTGTCATACCCCATTCAGTTCTGTCTATGGGTTTACCTATCTTGTTTAGATCTCTATTAATCAAAAATTGATTCGCTCTCATCACATTTAATACATATGGGCCTCTATCAATTTTTAAGCTGGAATAATTCCACCATTTTGAAGGATAACCTACTCTCTCCTCCATTAAATCTAGTTTTTTTAAAGCGGCCTGACGTGTTGCAGGCGTCATCCAATTTAATGTACTGATGTCGTCTTTTAATTCTGCTCTAATATTCTTTAACATTTCTAGAACATTTTTCTTGGACTCAGGAGAAAAATATTTATCCACATACATTTTGCCAATAGCAAAACCTAATGCCGCACTTTCTACATTTACCACTCTCTTCCATCGAGGTAATATTTTTTCAGCACCACTCAGAGCAGTGACCATCTTGAAATTCTGATCGACAAAAGGTTGAGATAAATAAGGAGCATAACTATCCAGTAAATGCCAACGCAAATAAGTTTTCCAATCCTCAATTGAGATTGTTTTTAACAACTCATTAACTGCCTTAAAAAATTCCGGCATCGCTAAATTGATCTGTTTATTGTTTTCTTGCTTGAAGGCTTTAAAATATTGTGGCCACGCAAAATTAGGGGTTAATTGCTGTAGATCAGCAATAGTCATCATATGGTATACTGCTTGAGGATCACGCTGCTCTACCTGTGACATAGAGACAGTAGCTAATTTAGTTTCTATATCCATTATTGTTTTAGCTTCACTCGCCGCTTTTTCTGGCTTGTCGCCTAATAATACCATCATTTTAGCTATATGATTTACATAAGCCTCTCGGATTTGTTTAAATTTTGCGTCATCTTTTAAATAATAATCTCTATCGGGTAAAGTTAAGCCACTTTGATTCAAAGCACCAATCATTAAGTTACTGTCTTTAAAATCTTGCATACTTCCAAAACCGAATAAGGCGTCTACACCAATTTGGTGTAAATGAATGAGTTCCTGCTGTAAATCGGTTAAGGAATGTACGGCTTCTATAGCAGCGAACTCAGAATTTAATGGTGTAACACCTAACTTATTAATATTGGCTTCATCCATGCCACTATAATAAAAATCTCCTACTTTTTGTTCTATACTCCCAGGCTTAGCATGAGTATTTTCGTAAGCCTTTATAAGCATTTGATGGATTAAGTTAATAACCTTCTCATTCAAAATATTAAAAGTACCCCAAGATGCATACTCAGGAGGAATAGGATTATTTTTTTGCCAGTTACCATTCGCATAGTGATAAAAATCTTGAGCAGGTGATACACTGCCGTCTATCCAATTCAGATGCAATGCATCACGTGGTTGCGTATTTGTAATATTGGCGCTTGCAAAACCCAGTGAGGAACAAAGCAAGCTAAGAGTAAATATACCTTTAGTAAACTTCATCGTGCTATTCTCCTTGTAGCGAGATATCTGATAGCAGTATGTAAATCTTCTTTGGGTCAAGGGACTCACATACGGCAAAATTGCAATATATTATGACTTATTAATATGAGTCTAGACTCAAGATCTCCTCGTAAACAGTGATAACTAAAGTTTTGTAGGTTGGGTCCTTTAGTTTGAATTTAAATTGGTGCCATTCTTACGAAGACGCTGGGCACGCGTAGCCTGGTTGCTTGCAACCGGGATCAAACATTGAGTGACGCTCTCCTGGTTGCACGCAACCAGGCTACAGTTAGGTTACACCGGAGTGATCCCTTAAATTGAAGACATTACTTACACAGTTGCTCAAAATTAAGGGTATTATTCAAATTAATTAGGCAATTAAATCCTTCATGCCTCTACAGGATAAAACTCAGGCTGTCTTGCTGGAAGATAATTTTCTGCATCGAAATAAGTGTATTCCCAGGCATCTTGCCGCGCCATTAATTCACGTAATAATCTATTATTTAATTCGTGACCGGACTTATACCCTTCAAATGCACCAATAAGACTGGAACCTAATAGGTAGAGATCTCCGATTGCATCTAAGACTTTGTGAGTCACAAATTCTGATTCAAAACGTAAACCATCTTCATTAAGAACTCGGTAGTCATCAACCACTATAGCATTATCTAGACTACCACCTTTAGCTAAATCGAATTCTCTTAATTTTTCATAATCAGAAAGGAAACCAAAGGTTCTCGCACGGCACACTTCCTTTACATAAGAGGTACCAGAAAAATCAAAACTCACTGTTTGTGGTTTATCGTTGAATACTGGATGATCAAAATCGATAGTAAAAGAAATTTTGTATCCATTATGTGGCTTAAACTGAACGTACTTACCATTATCCTCAACACGAATAGGTTTAAGGATTTTGATGTACTTCTTAGCTGCAGGTTGCTCTTTAATACCAGCAGATTGAATAAGAAATACAAAGGGAGCAGCACTACCATCCATAATAGGTAATTCTGGTCCATTGACATCAATATAGGCATTATCAATACCTAGTCCAGCTAAAGCGGATAGAAGATGTTCTACCGTAGCAATCTTAACAGCTCCATGATGCAACGTGGTACATAACATAGTATCGCCAACATATTCATAAGATGCAGGAATTTCGACTACAGGAGATAGATCTACTCTTCTAAAAACAATACCTGTATTTACAGGGGCAGGTCTTAAGGTCAAAAGCACTTTCTCACCGGAATGCAATCCAACACCAGTAGCTTGGATTACCTTTTTAGGAGTTCTTTGTCTTATCATTCAGTGCTCACCTTTTTGTATTTATTTTGCGCGCAAAAACCGTATGAGTTTATCAACAATTTATTGATTAGTCTAATTTTTTTATTGTGTTCCATTATTTCCAATTCATTAAGACCTGTTAACAATTTATATCTTCTTGTAATTCTATTGCAGATCAGCCTCTGGCCGAGAGGTATAGCATCATGCCGCTCCACTGCTAAAGCCAAAAGCACGAACTACAATGGTACAAATTTTTGATATTCCCTTTAAAATTATGGCTTGAGCACCCCCCAATTTTTAGAGAGGCGCTACTAGCAACTTATTCTTGAGTTTCCTCTTGACGACGTAAGAACGCAGGAATATCTAGATAGTCTACATCAGGAATACCTTCATTAACTTGTTTTGCTGTATTCACTGTTGCAGTAGAAGTTGAGTGTACTTGTTTTCGAATCACAGCTGGCTTATCTAATTGGTGGTAATCTAAAGACCCATCACTTCTCATCGACTCAACCAAGCGTGCTCTATGATGTTGTTGCTGTTGTTGATGCTGCTGTTGTTGATGGCGTTGTCTTGCATCACCCAATCCAGTAACAATGACAGTTACACGCATTTCATCAGTCATGTCTGGATCAATTACTGTTCCAACAACCACTGTCGCATCATCAGAAATAAACTCTTTAACCACATCCCCTACTTCTTCAAACTCACCTATGGACATATCAAGACCGGCAGTAATATTGACTAAGATTCCACGAGCTCCGGAGAAATTGACATCTTCCAACAAAGGAGAAGCTATAGCAGCTTCTGCTGCTTGACGCGCTCTTTGTTCACCTACTGCACTACCTGTTCCCATCATAGCCATACCCATTTCAGACATCACTGTCCGTACGTCTGCAAAATCCACGTTAATTAAACCAGGACGGGTAATTAAATCAGAGATACCTTTTACAGCACCAAGCAGCACATTATTCGCTGCCTTAAATGCATTAAGCAAACTAATATTTTTTCCTAGAACACTTAACAGCTTATTATTAGGGATAGTAATCAATGAGTCGACATGCTCTGCTAAACGACGGATACCTTCTTCCGCTGCCATAGCACGTTGCTTACCCTCAAAAGAAAATGGTTTAGTGACTACAGCAACAGTTAAAATACCTAGTTCTTTGGCTATTTCTGCAAAAACAGGGGCAGCGCCAGTGCCTGTACCACCACCCATTCCAGCTGTAATAAATACCATGTCCGCACCACTTAGTATTTCTCTAATAAGATCTCTGTCTTCTTCAGCAGCTTCACGACCAATCTGAGGGTTAGCACCCGCACCTAAACCCTTGGTCAGCTCGTCACCCAATTGGATATGTATTTTAGCATTAGAAGCCCGTAATGCTTGAGCATCAGTATTAGCACAAATAAACTCGACGCCATCGATATTTTCAGCAACCATATGTTCAACAGCGTTTCCTCCACCGCCGCCAACGCCGACTACTTTGATCACAGCATTATTACCTTGCTGGCTGCTTTCCATTAATTCAAACATACCCCTGTCTCCCCTAGTGTACCGCTTTTACTTGCTTAATTCGTTTTTGTCGCATGATAATGCAACCCCTGATCTTATACTCGTATGTGCGAGTATATTTCAAATTTTTGGTAAAAATATAGTTAATTCGTTAAAAATTTCCCTGAAACCATTCCTTCATTCGCAGCCAGATATTTTTGCTATTATCGCTTGTTGTTTGCGCATTATAACTTCCTTCATATTGCTGTTGAAAGCCATGTAGTAACAAACCCACTCCTGTGGCAAAAGCAGGATTTTCAGTTGCTTCAGCTAGCCCAGAGACATAATGAGCACACCCCTTACGCACAGGCATCTCAAAGCAAATTTCTGCAAGTTCTATAGCGCCACGTATGTTTGCAGCACCTCCAGTTAGAACTATGCCCGCAGCCATTCTATCTTCAAAGCCGCTGCGGCGTAGCTCATTGCGTACTAGCGAAAATAGTTCTTCATAGCGAGCAGCTACTACATCAGACAACGCTTTAGCAGAGATTTTTCTTCCGGGTCTATCGTTTACACTAGCAACTTCTAGCATTTGACTTGCATTAGCCAACTCAGGTAAGGCATAGGCATGAGAAATTTTAATTGATTCTGCTGCTTTTGTTGGGGTACGTAATGCCATAGCAATATCATTAGTGACTTGATCACCCGCTATAGGGATTACTGCTGTATGCTGTATTGCCCCCTCACAAAATATGGCTACGTCTGTTGTCCCACCACCTATATCAATGAGACAGACGCCCAAATCTTTTTCATCTTCTGTTAACACTGCATGACTTGAAGCCAATTGTTCGAGAATGATGTCATTAACTTCTAACCCACAACGACGAACACATTTAATAATATTCTGCGCAGCACTCACAGAACCAGCCACTATGTGTACCCGAGACTCTAATCGTACCCCAGCCATGCCAACGGGCTCACGAATACTTCCTTGATGATCAATAATAAATTCTTGGGGAAGAACATGAAGAATTTTCTGATCTGCAGGTATTGCCACTGCTTTAGCTGCATCAATTACCCGCTCGATGTCCGCCTGTGACACTTCTTTATCACGAATAGCAACAATGCCGTGTGAATTTAAACTGCGGATATGACTGCCAGCTATTCCGGCATAAACAGTTCTTACCTCACAACCAGCCATAAGTTCAGCTTCCTGAACCGCTCGTTGGATAGAATTCACTGTGGCTTCTATATCCACCACAACTCCGCGCTTTAATCCGCGTGAGGGATGACGACCAATGCCAATGATTTCTACGGCTCCATCGGTTGTCACCTCACCAATTAGAGCAATAATTTTTGAAGTACCGATATCCAATCCAGTGATAATATTTTTTTCTAATTTTTTAGCCATTATCGTCCCAATTGTTGTTTCCACTGCACTGCCATTCCGCGCGGATATCGTAAATCCACGCTAGCTAACTGATCTGCTTTTTGAGCAAATACTGCAGGATATGCTTTACAAAAACGCTCTAATCGCGCTTCTAACTCTTTCTTTCCTAAGTAAATTTTTATATCATTACCAAGCATTAATACCCAAGATCGGTTGTCTCTTAAGTACAATCCGGAGGCTTTTAATCCATACGCTGATAATATCTTACTCAATTTTTCGTAAACTTGTAAGACTTCTAATTGCAGAGATGAAGGTCCTTTTAATCGAGGAATGTTTAAATCAGCAGGAATTGCTCCTTGATTAAACAATCGCCCATCTTCTGTCATTAGAGAATCCCCCCAAACAGCAACTGGGACTTTCTCAACCAGCTTAATTTTTAATGTATCCGGCCAAACACGCTCTACATAAGCAGTATCAATCCAGCTCAAACCATTTAATTCATTTTGTAATCGATTCACAGGCAAAGCAAAAAAACTAGAGTTGACGTATTTAGTTAATACAGCTTCCAACTCTTTGTGTGTTAAATGTTGATAACTGGCCGCTACTTTAATTGTTGTAATAGGGAAACGTTCCGCATCTGAAACATATAAATAGCCTAAGCGACCAGCTAATATTATGGCACTCACAATTAGTAATAACAGCAACCCGTTGTGACGGGCACTGCTATCATTTTTTTTTGCCTTTTTAGTATGCTTTTTCACAGATAATTGGTCACTAATTGTTGACGGCATTGATGATGGGTTTTAGCAATTTCAATCAACTCATCAAGTAGATTAGGGTAAGTCAAACCCGTTGCTTGCCATAATTTAGGATACATACTAATCGAAGTAAAACCAGGCAATGTATTAATCTCATTAAAATGAATTTCTTCAGTTTTATCATTAACAAAAAAATCTACTCTAGCCATGCCTTTACATTTTAAACGTGTAAAAATATCGGCTGCCGCATGTTTTAAACGTTCATTAAGCTTATCACTGAGTGCAGCTGGAATAATTAAGTCAGTTTGACCACTTTCTAAATATTTAGCAGTATAGGAATAGAATCCATCAGGATGATTCACGCGGATCTCACCCACATGAGATACTCTTGGAGATGCCGACGGGTTTCTATTTTCCAACACTGCCAACTCAATTTCACGACCTTGAATAAATTCCTCAACTAAAATCTCTTCGTCATAACGTAAGGCATCATTTATGGCGGCACTTAACTCAGTGATGTTTCTTGCTTTATGTATACCAACACTAGAGCCTAAAGAGCAGGGTTTAACAAATAGCGGCCAACCAAATTCAGCAGCTACTTCAGTACAAAATTGCTGTCTCTCATTAGCATTAGAATACCAAGATAAGACTTTATACCGTGCTGATTTTAGTCCATTAATGCAGGCGATTCTTCTAGCCATATCCTTATCCATACTTATGGCCGAAGGTAAAACATCACACCCCACATAAGCAACATTAGCCAGTTCTAACACTCCTTGTAAACAGCCATCCTCATATAAAGGCCCATGCACTACAGGAAAAACAACATCAGCATCAACCGACAAGCGTCCATTTATCAGTATGTTCTCTAGGGGCTTAGAATGCTCTGTTTCAACAGGAAGTTTATCTTTATACGACTGTAAATCATGATATTGATGGAGATGAAATTGCCCATTTTTATCCATGGCAATTGGAATAATATTGTATTTATTTGCATCTAAATAGGCTAAAACCGATGCAGCTGAAATCAATGAAATTTCATGCTCTCCTGATTTTCCACCGTAAAGCAAAACAAGGTTGATAAGTTTAGACATTAACAGTCTCCAATAATGTGTACTTCGTGGATCAATTCAATAGTTGTTTGCTCACGAACTTTAGTTTGCACCAAATGAATCAGCGGTTCAATATCAGCAGCAGTCCCAGATCCCTGATGGTTGAGAATAAAATTAGCATGCTTGTCAGAGACTAAGTCACAATCCTTTTCTATTATGGACATATTAGTTCTCACGCTTTTTTCATTAAATTTACAGCCATTTGACCAATACTTCCTGCGCCTTGCATCAGAATAACATCGCCATCTTTAATGAACTCATCCAGTTTGGTTTTTAGTGATTGCTCATTAACCAAAGTCACTCTCTTTGCTTTCGCTCTAATTTGATCTGCTAGCCCCTCACTAGTAACTCCTGGAATAGGTTTTTCCCCTGCAGAATAGATATCAAACAATAACAATTCGTCAGCAAGACTCAACACATTAACAAAGTCGCTATGTAAGGATTGAGTGCGGGTATAACGATGGGGCTGAAAAACGTGTACCAACCGCTTGTTTGGCCAAACCTTTCTAAACGCATCGATTGTTGATAAAATTTCTTGAGGATGATGCCCATAATCATCAACCACAATAGCAGAACCTTTTTCAAATTGTTTTTCACCCAACATTTGGAAACGGCGCCCTACCCCTTGGAATTTTTTCAACCCACGAATAATAGACTCATCATCAACCCCTACTTCTGTTGCAATAGCAATAGAAGCCAGTGCATTGAGTACATTATGACGCCCGGGATATTGGAACTGTATCGTCAAAGGTAAATGAGGTGCGGGTCTAATTACGGTAAATTGGCTTAACATTTCAGTTTGAGTCCAATCCACAGCTCGATAATGAGCTTCATCTCTGAATCCATAAGTTAGGGTAGGCCTTTGAATGGCAGGAAGAATACGACGAATTTCTTCATCCTCAATACAGACTACTGCCAAACCATAAAATGGTAAGTGGTGAAGAAACTCAATAAAGGTTGTTCTTAATTTATCAAAATTACCTTCATAGGTGTCCATATGATCAGCATCGATATTAGTGACCACCGTCATCATTGGCTTTAAAAATAAGAATGAAGCATCGCTTTCATCGGCCTCGACCACAAAATAAGCTGATTTACCCAATTGAGCGTTGGCTCCACAGCTATTTAATTTTCCACCAATAACAAAACTGGGATCCAATCCTCCTTCAGCTAATAAACTACTAACTAAACTGGTTGTTGTCGTTTTGCCATGAGTTCCTGCAATTGCAACTCCATGCCTGAATCGCATTAACTCAGCCAACATTGCAGCCCTTGGAATTACAGGAATCATTAATTCACGAGCAGCAATAATCTCAGGATTATCCATATCCACTGCGGAAGAACGAACAACGACATCAGCACCTTTAATATTTTCGACTCGGTGGCCAATATAAACTTGAATCCCTAGGGATCTTAAGCGTTGAACAGTGCTCCCTTCACCAATATCTGAACCCGTAATGCGGTAGCCTTGATTGTGTAACACTTCAGCAATACCGCACATACCAACACCACCAATACCAACAAAATGTATTTGCTCTACATGCCCCATCCTTGGAGATACAAATTGCTCTGAATTATTCACCATTCCCCCTTATGTTGACAACGTTCCCAATCCCAGAGACTGCCAACGATTTTCATGATCTATACGCAATAATAATGCAACAACCACACAATTAATTATCATACTGGCACCACCATAACTAAGTAACGGTAGTGTTAATCCTTTTGTTGGTAACAAACCAGCATTCACCCCCATATTAATCGCTGCCTGCAAGGCTAACCAAAAGGTCAGTCCGTATGCGGTAAACGATGCAAAAAAACGTTCTTGGCAATGAGCAGTATACCCTATACTAAGTCCTCTGATGACAAGTATACTATACAACGACATAACTACTAAAATACCGACAAGACCTAACTCTTCAGCTAAAACTGCAAATAAGAAATCAGTATGCGCCTCTGGTAAATAAAGTAATTTTTGAATACTTTCACCTAAACCAGAACCAAACCATCCTCCTCGACCAAAAGCAATCAAAGACTGGGTCAACTGATAACCACTGTTATATTGATCAGCCCAAGGATCTAAAAATGCGGTTAAACGAGCAACTCTATAGGGAGAAGATACGGCTAATAAAGCAAGAGCACAAATTACCAAGATCATTAAACCAATATAATAACGTAGCCTCACCCCTGCAAGAAAAAGCAATGCCATCACTGTACCGGAAATAACTACTGTCGCACCAAAATCAGGTTCTCTTAGCAATAACACTGAAACAACACCTAATATAACCATAGGTTTAATAAAGCCAAAAATACTTTCACTGACTGCTTTTTGTTGTCGCACCAAGTAACCAGATAGATAAAATATCATGGTTAATTTGGCCATTTCTGACACTTGAATTCCTATAGGTCCTAAAGATAACCATCTACGACTTCCATTCACTGTTCGTCCTATTCCTGGAATTAACACAATCAGCAACATGAACAAACAGACTATCATCATAGGTGCACTGATTTTCTCCCAGAAACTACTGTCGGTACGCACAACAATTAAACCAACAATTAAACCAGCAAATAAATAGCAGGCTTGTCGTATCAAAAAATGAAATGGCTGATGATAATATTTTGTAGAAATCATTACAGAACTGGAAGCAACCATCATTAAACCAATAATGAGCAACCCAAAGACAGCACCTATTAACCATTTATCATAGAGTGATATAGGTTTACTGACTGGTTTTCCACGTTGATTTAAATGTCTCGGACGCATAATAGTTACAATCCAATCACAGAGGTTGTAAACACTTCCCCGCGATGATTAAAATCTCGAAACATATCCAAACTAGCACAGGCTGGTGATAACAAAACTACATCCCCAGGTTTAGCTTGTGTTTTCGCTATAACAACAGCCCCCTCTAAAGAAGAGGCTCGTACTGTAGGAACAACGTGCCCTAATTCCGCCTCCATCTTATCAGCATCTTCGCCTATAAGTACTATTGAACGCACAAAATCAGCTATGGGCTGTGCCAACTCATGAAAATCAGCGCCCTTCCCTTGTCCTCCGGCAATAAGAACTATTTTCCCTTGCATAGAACCTCCTATTCCATTAATAGCAGAGATTGTTGCTCCAACATTAGTTCCCTTTGAATCATTAATCCATTCGACATTATCCAGCGTTCTTACCCACTGACAGCGATGAGATAAGCCACTAAACGTTTTTAATACGTCCATTATATACTGTCGAGGTATTCTTGCAGCCTCAGCTAAAGCACAAGATGCCAATGCATTAAGCCAGTTATGAACTCCTTTAATTAATAAAGAATCTACCGCCAAAATACACTCTTCGCCTTTGGCGAGAAAGGTTTTATTGTCTTGAGTAATTAAACCCCAATTTCCTGCTGTTGGTGCATTTTGACCAAAAGATATCTGATCAAGGCTCTTATCATATCGCGCTGATGGAATGGTCCAAGAATCATCACGATTGAATAACGCTATTTTTGCTTGATTATAAATCCGTTGCTTTGCTTCTACATAGGCTTCGAAAGAATGATGTCTATCTAAATGATCCGGCGTGACATTAAGAATAGTTGCTGCAATGGGAGACAAGGAGTAAGTTAAATCCAATTGAAAACTGGATAATTCTAAAACCCAAAGATCGTATTGATGCCCATCATCCAACAAGTCCAGAACTGGGGTACCAATATTTCCTGCTACAGCAACACGAAAGCCCGCTGCCTTAGCCATCTCCCCTAATAAGGTAGTAACTGTTGATTTGCCATTAGTTCCGGTGATAGCAACCACAGGAGCATTTATCTCTCTTGCGAGACATTCGATATCCCCATAAATCGCAACACCTGCTTGTTTTGCCTTTTGTAGAAAAGGTAGGTCCAGTGATACTCCTGGACTAGCAATAATGTCAGTCAATTGACTGACTAGCTCTGTTGGTACTTGCTCTAGGTAAATCGGCACATCAGGAAACTCTGTTTTAATTTCAGTAACACCAGGAGCCTCTTTACGGGTATCAAAGACTATAAATGGCTTATTTTTTCTATGCAGATAACGAGCTATGGAAAGCCCGGTTTTACCTAAGCCCGCAACTAAATGTAAAGAGTGATTCATGATGCACCTTGTCTATCGAAGTTTTAAAGTCGCCAATCCGCATAGCACAAATACAACCGTAATAATCCAAAATCTGACTATAACTTTTGGCTCAGACCATCCTTTTAATTCAAAGTGATGGTGTAAAGGAGCCATACGAAATAATCTTTTGCCATGAGTAGATTTAAAGTAAGTTACCTGCAAAATTACTGAAATGGTTTCAATAACAAATAACCCACCCATTATTAATAACACAAGTTCCTGTCTCACTACTATAGCAACTATCCCTAAAGCAGCTCCCAATGCAAGTGAGCCCACATCGCCCATGAACACCTGTGCTGGATAGCTGTTATACCATAGGAAACCTAAACCTGCGCCCACTATGGAAGAACAGAAAATAGTTAACTCCCCCGTATTAGGAACAAAGGGAATAGCTAGATAATTCGAATAAACAGCATTGCTTGACGCATAAGCAAAAATCCCCAAAGCCCCTGCAACCATGACTATAGGCATGATGGCCAATCCATCTAATCCATCAGTTAAATTAACAGCATTACTACTTCCAACAATAACAAAATAGGCAAGCACTGGAAAAAAGATTCCTAGATCCCAGGTTACTGTTTTAAAAAAAGGAAGAATTAATTGAGTATGTACTGGTAAATTCGCATTGGTATAAAGATATATTACCGCAATAATTGCAATCACTGATTGCCAAAAATACTTCCAACGTCCAGGTAATCCCTTACTATTTTTTAAGACCAGTTTACGGTAATCATCAACCCAGCCAACCAAACCATTGCCTAAGGTGACCAAAAGAACTAGCCACAAACTGGATTGTTGTAAATCACACCACAGCAAACAACTCACCGTAATAGCTAATAAAATAAGTACGCCCCCCATGGTAGGAGTACCAGCCTTTGACAAATGAGTTTGAGGTCCATCATTACGAACCATCTGCCCAATCTGTAGCCCACGTAACCATCGGATCATCAATGGTCCACATAACAACCCCACCATTAGAGCAGTTAAAGATGCTAAAATAGATCTAAATGTCAGATACTGAAAAACTCTTAACGCATGATACTGTCCTTGAAATAACTGCGTTAGCCAATAGAGCATAATTGTTCCTCTTACTTAATAAAACCTGTGGTCAACTCACATAATCCCTAAATGGGGCCAAAAAGTGGACAAGCATATCATACTATCTAGATATCAATTAAGCAGTTTATGCACAATTTTTTCCATAGCGCTAGCTCGTGATCCTTTTATCAAAATCGTAGTATCTGAATCCAACTCATTGGATAAATTTTGAATTAATTCATCTTGACTGGGGTAATGTTGTCCTCCAACACCAAACGCTTCTGAAGCCAATTGGCTGTATGAACCACAGCTTAATAGTTTATCAATTCCTAATTGACGTGCAGCAAGTCCTACCTCTTGATGATGTTGAGTCGTCCAAGCTCCCAACTCGCCCATATCACCAAATACAAAGATTTTTCTTCCTGAACGCTTAGCTAATACTTCAAGAGCAGTTAATACAGAACGTAAATTCGCATTATACGTATCATCAATAACTGTTGATTGATTTTTTCCAGAAAGAATAGTCATACGCCCCCGAACCCCACTGAAATTACTTAAGCCTCTTTGAATATCGTTAATCGAAAGTCCTACAGCATAACAGCATGCTGCAGCAGCTAAAGCATTACGTACGTTGTGTAATCCTGGAACCTGTAATTCAATGTCTGCACGACCATTAGGTACTATCAAAGAAAAATGTCCACGGCCATGAGTATCCAGGCGAACATCCTGGGCATAAACATCTGCAGTATGGCTTGCAGAGAAGCGAAGTACTCGTTTATCTGCTAATAGATCATCCCAAAAATGGGCATACGCATCATCATCATTCACTATTGCAGTACCACTAGAAGACAATCCTTGATGAATTTCTCCTTTAGCACGAGCGACACCATCAATAGAACCAAAACCTTCTACATGAGCAGGAGCTATATTGTTAATCAAAGTAACGTCAGGATGAACTACGGCAACAGTATGGGCGATCTCTCCTTTATGGTTGGCACCCAATTCGAAGACTGCATAACGGTGTTGATTATTTAATGCCAGAACACTAAGTGGGGCACCGATATGATTATTTAAATTGCCCTTAGTTGCGTGAGATGGTGGGGGTAAAATAGCAGCAATCATTTCTTTCACCGTAGTCTTACCATTGGAACCAGTTAAGGCAATAACAGGACAAGACATATTCTGTCGATGGGCAGCCGCAATTTTCGCTAAGGCTAATAAGGTATCTGCTACAACAAATTGAAGAATATCTATTCCCTCAATATAATGATCTACTATTGCTGCTACAGCGCCTTTTTCCTCTACCTCTTTAATAAAATGATGGCCATCAAAATTATCCCCCTTTATTGCTATAAATAAATTTCCAGGTTGAATTTGACGACTATCCGTAGAAAACCCAGTAATTTCAGTATTTGTTTGGTATGACTGAGAAAGAAGTGATGCAATAGTATTTAGGTTCATAGTATTAAGAGAAGGCTAAAAGTCTAGTGTACTAACACTCATGCTCATAGTTCAAGAGCATCGTATCGAGAATTAACTTGAATAGTTGTAGGTCGGGCAATTTGTTGCCCGACCTACAATTTAATTAAGCAATAGCATACTCCTGCGCTTTCTGTTCGATATGCAGCAAACGATGATAACGAGCAATACGTTCTTCAGTTAATGGTTTGCGTTGATCATCAAGGAGATGAGCATCCATACCGTCACTTAATTGTCTTGCCGTATCTAACATAATGGAAAAGCGTTCTTCATCAATGATGGGATTTTTTGATGATTGCATGAACAAACATAAACCACGTACGCTGAAAGCACCTATATTTTGTAAATCAAAGACACCTGTCGCAGTAGCTGCAGCTAAACTACATTTAACCGGCCCCTGGCCATTAGAAAATTGATGTCTATGAAACAAATGTCCCTCTCCAAAACGTAACCCTGCTGCAAGTACCGTTTGTAATAGTTCATATCCAGCAAACTGTCTATTATCTTTGGCCAGTAAGAACATCATCAATGTAGATGGAGTAGCGACTTGAGGCTCTTCTTTATATTCGATTATAGGCTCATCTTCAGGAAGCAGTTTGGGTTGCTGTGAGTCAGTCGCAGGCTTAGTAAATAATTGCATGACAGGTTCGGATTCTGATTCAACGCCTATATCAGGATGCAATGAATTTTCTCTGTTCACTTTACGAACGGCGATGATATCGTCATTAAACGGCGGAGCTCCATGAGTTCCTTTTTCAGACGAACCAAGAGAAGGCTGATATCGTTCTGGGCTTAAGCTCTGTCTTCTCGCTTTCATTAAGCGCCCAATGGCTACTATAACACCAATTAACAACAGGACATTAAGTATTAAACTCCAATTTGCCTGCATCATTTACTCCATAGTCAAAGCTTCTTTCACGTCAACAGCAACTAAACGAGATACGCCTGGTTCGCGCATAGTTACCCCCATCAAATGATCTGCCAATTCCATAGTCACTTTATTGTGAGTGATAAAAAGGAATTGTACGAATTGTGACATCTCTTTCACTAAAGCGCAAAACCGCCCCACATTTACGTCATCTAAAGGTGCATCTACTTCATCTAACATGCAGAATGGTGAAGGATTTAGCTGAAAAATGGCAAACACTAAGGCTACAGCTGTCATCGCCTTCTCACCACCAGATAGCAAATGAATAGTACTGTTTCGTTTTCCAGGTGGTTGCGCCATTACTACAATACCAGCTTCCAACAGATTATCACAAGTCAATTCGAGTTGTGCCTTCCCGCCACCAAAGAGCCGAGGAAAAAGAGCCTTAAAAGAAGCATTCACTTCATCAAAAGTATTTTCTAGTCGTAAACGAGTTTCCCTATCCATCTTATCAATAGCAGTCTCTAATGTCGCTAAAGCTTGGCTTAAATCCTCATATTGCTCGTCTAAATAGAGCTTACGTTGCTGCTGAGCAGCAAACTCCTCAATAGCAGCTAAGTTAATTGCTCCTAAACGTTTGATTTTCTCCGATAGAGCAATTAATTCGTCTTCCCGCATGCTTTGAGTTGTTCCTTGAGGAATATGTTCCAATAAAGAGGAAGCTTGTAATCCCAACTCATCAAGGGATTCATGTACTGAACTAGCACGAACAGAGAGTTCTTGTTCCTGCATGCGCGTTTGAGCGATACTCTCTTGTACCAATCTCAGCTCCCGATCATGATTTAAAATAGATTGCTCGACACGCTCCACTTCACTTCTAATTTGCAGCAATTGCTCATGACTTTGAGTTAATTGTGATTCTATTTCATTATGCTTCATCAATTGCTCAGTCAATTGTTCTCTAAGTTTCGTCTCTGGTGCGGCAGATTGTACGCATAAAAGAGCCAAATGCTCCAAGCGCTCCTGTAAAACATTTAAGCGCTCCTGTTCTCTTTCAATTCTATCCGTCAATTGTTGTGTTTTCGTGATTTCTCTATCATGTTCTTTTTCTGCTTGGTGCAAGATATGGCGTAAGTCCTCTACTTCCTTACTCTGTGTTGCTAAGGTATGAAGCCAATTTTGTTTTTCCTCTATAAAGTAAGCGTGCTGCAACTCATAATCATTAAATTGATTTTCTAAGAGACTTACTTGTTCCGTAATTCCTAAAAGCTCTGTTGCAGTATCTTCCAATGACATTTGCAGTTCTTCCCGTTCGGTAGACAACATTACCATCTGTCTTTCTGCTTGTTGTATCGCTTGTTCATTAGCAGTCAAAGCATTCATGCTAATTCTCAAGGATTCGTTGCTTCCGGCAAGATTTAATCGGTATAACTCAACATAATTTAAGCTTTGCTGCAATTGAGCGTGATAGTGATCACGCAACGCTCTGATTTCTGTGATCTGTTGCTGGAGGGTATCGACTACCCCACCTAAGTCAGCAATTTTTTGTTGTCTGCCTAAAAAACCTAACTCGTCTTGCTCTTCAGGATGAGCTAACTTGACCCATCCTTTACCTAACCAAAAGCCATGAGCAGTAACAACTGACTCATGTTCTGCCAGGTATGGCAACCAACTCATTGCTTGTTCTACGTGCTCTGCCGTATAGATATGCTCCAGATTAGGTACTGAAGCAGGAATGGCACCTTTAATTTTATCAGCAAGACAGGGATATGCCTGTTGCTTATTAAGTACAGGTCTCATAGTGACCACACTTTCTCCCTGTGTTTCACACTGAGACCACTGAGGCCATAGCTCTTCAAAATCATCCAATACATAAGCATGTAACGCATCAGTTAATACCATTTCACATACAGATTGCCATTGTGGCTCTACGTGTAAAATATCCATCAATTTAGGCTTGTTAGACCACTCTTTAACAACTTGTCTATTGTGCGTTTTACTTTGTCTGGCAGCCTTTTGCGCGGCAATCAATGCCGCATGTTCACTATTTTGGCGATGGAAGTCATCTTGCAATTGATGTAATTGCTGTTCCGTTTCCTGCAATTGTGTCCGTAACAAATTAGACTGCTCATTCCCTTGTTTTAACTGCGCCTCATCAAACTCTTGCGTTTCTTTTAGTTTTGCTTGCTTACTTTCTAATTCTGTTCTTGTTTGTTGTAAATCCGTTAAGGAAATAGCAGCCTGTTCCTGTAATAATTTTTCTAATCTTAATCCAATTTGCTGACGTCTTAACTCCAAATGTTGGGCTTTAACTTGAGTGACCTGTAACTCACTTTTAACTGAGTTTGTTGCATTTTGTATTTCTTGCCAACGAGACTCCCATTCACGCTGTTGGACTTGAGATTCCTGCCATAGATCTTCTTTTTCTTTGAATTTTATTCTTAATTGGTGTAGCTGCTCTTCTAAATATACTGCTTGATACTGACTGTTTTGTAACTCTTCTTTATCTTGCTTTAATTGTTCATCAGCAATTTGCCAATCGTCCTGCATTTGTTGCCTATCATGTTCCAGACGTTTTTTTTCTCTATCTTGTTGCTGTATGGATTCCTCTAAACGAGCAATCTCAGTGCCTAATTGATAGAATGCTGCCTGAATTTGTTGCGAGTTATCATTAGCATCCTGCAGTTGTTCATTTAAAATGGTTCGTTCTTTGTTAGAACCAGTCAATAAGCTTTGTTGTTGCTCATAACGAATCGCTAAAGCGTGCAATTCACGCTGTTTACTTAACTGTTGTTGTGTATAATCCTGCCATCTAAGCGCAAGAATTTCTGCACGACATATTTTTTCTTCTTCTTTGAGCACCGTATAACGCTCTGCAGCTTTTGCCTGACGCTCTAAACGTTGTAGTTGTTTATCGAGCTCTTCGCGAATGTCTGCGACCCGATTTAAATTATCACGAGTATGTTCTATACGTTGTAAGGTCTCGCGGCGGCGTTCTTTATATTTGGAAACTCCAGCCGCTTCTTCAAGAAAGGCTCTTAACTCTTCTGGTTTTGCCTCAATTAATCGAGAAATTGTGCCTTGTCCAATAATAGAATAACCGCGAGATCCCGCTCCAGTGCCTAAAAAGATATCCGTAATATCTCGCCGTCTACAACGACTGCCATTTAAATAATAAGAAGAGTCACCATCACGTGTCACAACACGCTTCACTGCTATCTCACCATAACTGGCAAAAGGTCCGGTTAAACGGCCTAGACTATTATCAAAAACCAGTTCAACTGAGGCCTGTCCCACTGGTTTGCGATTTGATGAACCGTTAAAAATAACATCCGTCATGGATTCACCACGCAAATTTTTAGCTGAGCTTTCCCCCATAACCCAACGTACCGCATCAATAATATTCGATTTACCACAACCATTAGGGCCAACCACAGCAACTAACTGACTAGGAAAATGGACTACTGTAGGATCAACAAAAGATTTAAAACCAGCTAATTTCAATTGCTTCAGATGCATATTGATAACGATACCAAAATAATAATCAAATATTATAACCGAGGAAGCCACGTATGACTATTTCTGTTCTAGTTCATAGTAACATTCCTTTAGTGCGGCCTATTTCCCACTCACAACAAGTTCATGCTACACAGCTAAAAAGTGCATCGATTAGCTTAATGACAGGGTACTTATAGGTCATTATTGTAACAGTTGCTACCAACATGAACAATTGACAAACAAGATCATCTTTATATAATGAACACCTTGCGAAACTCACGCAGAACGAGAACATCTCCTGCAATAAGTTTCAAAAACTAATAACTTTGAAGGAAGCAAATGAAACACCAAACCACTGTATTTCGTTCTATTATTCTTGCCCTAAGCTTATTCTCTATTTTTTCTTTCTCAGCCTTTGCTGAACCTACCAATCTAACCTTAGTAAAAAAAGAACTCGTTCATTATCATGATTCAGGGCTTTACCAAAAGGAGTTAACGGATAAAATTAAACAGGCGCAGGAATATATTATTCAACAAGCTATAGCTAACCAAAAAAACACAACACAACAAAAATTGGCGTTAGTTTTAGACATAGATGAAACCAGTTTATCCAACTACGATAAAATGGCTCAACATGACTTTACTGCAGATAGAGCTCTAATTCATAAAGAAATTATGGCCGCAAACTCTCCAGTAATTAAACCCATGCTAACTCTTTATCAAGCAGCCCAACACCATGGTATCAAAGTATTTTTTGTCACCGGTAGGTATGAATCAGAACGAGCCGCAACAGAAAGCAACTTAATCAAAGCGGGTTATATCAACTGGGCAGGCCTTTATCTGCGCCCCAAAAATTACTCCGCCTCATCCATTATCCCCTTTAAGACTAATGCAAGAAAACAGATCAGTGAACAAGGTTATACCATAGTCGCCTCAATTGGTGATCAATACAGCGATATCCACGGAGGATACGCTCAAAAAGGGTTTAAATTACCTAATCCCTACTATTACTTGCCTTAAAGAGGTCAACCTAAAAATCAATCTTGTGCAGCCCAAGGTATGTAACGTAGGTCGGGCCCTTGGCCCGACAAATGCAAATTAAGATTACCGTTAGGCACTCTTTTTACCCTCATATAATCTACCTTTCATACGAATAGCGGCGACCTCAATTGCCAAGAACTTCATATAATCATAAGTAACATAATAATCCCCTTGATCTCCAGCAAATCTAGACCAGGAGTTTCGTAAAGTAAATGCGCCTTTATTGACATTACCTTCGTCATCAATCACTTCTAAATTATCATCATAGCCAGTAATGACTAACTCGTGACCTGCAATAATATCGCCATTCATCGCATCTTGTATAATCCCAGGCGTTAACATCCAAGTATCATTATAGGCTCTGTTGGTACCCACTGCTCCAGCATCGCCATAGTTAATATCTAATAACATACCAACAGTTAAACGATTACCTTTAGCTAATTCTTCTTTAATTTGCCTGATGGTTTGCTCCATGTCAGAGTTAGGCGAAAAAGACTCTTCATCCGTAAGCAATGGTTCCCAGCTGATTAAATTAGATAATGGAATACTATGGGCCATAAACTCCGTATCAGACATAGGTGTTCCTTCATCAGTTGGATTATCTAAAGGATACTGTCGCACCCCAGAACAACCATTAAGTTTTTGGTAGTTTTGGCTGATAATGCCATAATCACTAATCTGCTGTAATACCCAAGGAGCAAAGGAACCGTTCCAACCGCTTGCTGGGATCCTGTCATGAATAGCCAAATAGCTACCCAACTCAAGATTGCATAGCTGGCTAATATAATCCCCAGCGCCTAATGCCGCATCCAAGGCTGCAGTCACCGCGAAAGTCACGCAACTACCATGATAACCTTGATCTAAAACTGGTGTTAATTGCATCCCTAATTTTACTTTTGGCGGCAATTCAGAGGAAAATGAAGCACCCGATACTGAATTTTTGGGGTACTGCATCAATTGATCGTGTAAATAAGACTTAGCGCTAGAAGACAATTCATATTTAGGTAACCGAAATTTTAAATGGTGTACAACCCCATATTGGTTTTTAGGATTGATTTGCACATCAAGGTCACCTTTTAAAGTCACTTGACCGGCACAAGCTAGTGAAGAAGATAAAGACAAGACCGCTACATTAATTAGTTTATTCATACATTACATCCCTATAATTAAATCATTAGCATCATATCAAGAGGACATGTAAATGCAATATTTAAAGCGACGGACAATAAATAAAACAAATTGCAGAAATTAGAAAACAATTAGCCCAACCAGACCCAATATGATACCATGTCGCTCATTATTTGTTTTTTATATACATAATTGAGTAAAAATTTATGACTAATTCTGTTCGTATTATAAATCCAACGCTCCCAGAAAATATTCCTATCGTAATCGCTTTAGCAAAATCAGAGTATGGTAACAATCCTGGTTTGCTAGAACACTACACCGTTTATTCTTTAGGAGAAAACGCTTCTTATGCATTAACTCTACCGGTTCTTCAACTTATTGCTGCCCCTACAACCAATGCGAACATCCCTCCAGTGCGCTTAGATATTTTTGAGCCTAACAGTGAAAATAATGGAAATTTTGGCAAAATCTATCCCGTCATCAAATCCATCATTCCACAAAACGATGACGGCATTTTTGACGATTCAGGTTCCTATATAATTAAAGAAATGATGGCTGATCAAAAGGCGCCTACCGATAAACCCAATAAGCCTAATTGGTTTGTGCGCATAGCCAATAAAGAACAATACCTTGGGGGACAACATCCAACGTTAGGAATACATTATGCTTTGGTAAAAAGGGAAAAAACCTCCTTCTTACACATGAATCGTGCTCC
Source organism: Legionella sp. (assembly GCA_027437055.1). Taxonomy (GTDB): domain Bacteria; phylum Pseudomonadota; class Gammaproteobacteria; order Legionellales; family Legionellaceae; genus Legionella. The sequence continues at coordinate 22,097 of DAIAOV010000005.1, forward strand.
TGGCTTATCTCTGGAGCGTTATAGAAATAAACTTTCAGGCGAGCAATTTTTAAGCCTAGCTTGCACTTTATTGGTGGAAGTCCCACGACAAGTTCATCGTATCGTCGAGGCAGGAAAACGCAAAGGACGTTTGATAATTCATTGCGATCTAAAACCAGAAAATATTATGGCTGCCTACGTGGACAATCAATGGATCGTTACGGTTATAGACATGGGTTTAGCTAAAACAATAGAAGAAAATGGCCATTACTCCACCATATTGCCCTACGGAAATCAGTTGGTATGGGACGGAGAAATGATTCGTGCTGAAATGAGCAATCAACCGAAAACCTATGACATACAAAGTGATATATACGCCTTATTTATCTGTATTTGTGAACTGGCAGGTGCTCCATCAAGAGAAGACCTTACCAATGAAGAAGCTCTAGTGGATATAGAAAATCCGAATCTTATGGGTATTTTCAGTACCATGAACTTTGATCAAAATATGAAACAACAATTGGAACAAGCTATTAGAGGAGCACTTCGTGCTAACAAAATGCAGAGAACCCCTTATAATGAAGTTTTAAGTGTTTTTCAAAATGCATTAGCAGAAGTTCAAAAGAACAACTTGATGTCACAGCCTCAAATGACAATCCCTCATCAAAATATAGTACAAGTCACCGCTGAAGACTTAAGAAAGTGGGTGGAACAATCTCTCGATAATTTAGCGCTCATGGCACAAAATAACGGACAAGATAGAAAAACTATTTTCAAATCATGGCTTGTCGAGTTTCGTAAGCTTTACTCCTGGGCGAGTCAAGAAGAAAAGGAACTATTTAATGCCTTATGCCGAAAGGGATCCAATCTTCGTATTAGTAGTCAGTTCATTTTCAATTTGCTACGCTTTAATTTACTCAATGAGTACAATGATGATGCTTGCCTACGTCTCCTTCTTCGCCACGAACAACTCATTGCACCTCTAAAAGCGGAACAAGTTTTACCAGACCATTGGCAGAAGCGTTTTCAAGCGCTTACTACGTTTATGTCATTGCAATTGACAACATCACATGCCACTCAATGTGCCGAATTAGGTCTGCTAAAACAGAATATTAGCCGCTACTTGATGCAAAAAATTTCAGATAAAGCTCCAAAGTTATTCCACTTCATGCAGGAAGAGCTCGCTCAACAAATGCAGTTAAACTTTAACGAATGGCTCCAACAATTACCTAAGTTTGCTAAGTTATTTAATAAACAATATAAGTGTATTGTTATAACTGAGCAATTACGCAAGAAAATGACCCCACTCTTTTCTTTAACCAAGGACATCAAGCAGCAATTTGCAGGATGGGGATTGATGGTTTTTAATAGTGCTATGCAAGGAAATCTTCCTGAAAATCTTGAAGAGTATTTCGCTCATTATTCGTTGCTCATTGAATTACTGACTCATATTGATACCAAGCGTAAAGCTATAATATCTCTATTTGACGAATTACCAAAGTTAAACCAATCATCGATTAACTGGTCGTCAATTGAGGAGTTAATTGATAAATTGCAACTAGGTGACTTATCAATGGTCGTAGCTTTATCTCAAAAATTAGAGATACTCCTCTTAATTCACGATGTCTATTCATGTTTAAATGATCCGGATAATCAAGAGTATGACGTCATTATCCAAGCCCATATTACGAAACTCACTGTATTGATAGACCAGTTAGTACAGCAAACGCTACCTGAAAAAGAAATGAAAATCCAGCTAGAAGAGATGATTGATTATTTCGAAGACTTAGATGAAGTAGTTTCCTTCCTGGAAGAATGTCAACGATATCTTCATATCCCAAAAGCCATTGAGATTCTATTAGACGATAACTATAAAATAGTAGAGTTAGCAAAAGCAATACGTAGCAGTAAGAGTAAAGGCTATTCGTTAACAAACCTGAATGATGGATTAAAAGTTATTTTTTCTAAGGGAGGCAATTCATCAACACAAAATGAAATGATTTTTTGCGAAATGACTAGATATTTCTCTGTTCCACTTATATACAGACCGCCTATACTGACCACTGCCCCTACACCCAAGGTATATTCACAGGCGAATCTGAATCCTATGTTTCTATTACCGCCTAAAGAAGATAAAGATGAAATAACAAAGCCATTTCACTTTCGCCATTAATTTAAGGTTATGTCTTTGTAGGTCGGCTTAGGTCATTATTTAGGCTAATTACCAGCGGAAGTAGCTATCTAGCTGATGTTACAAGATTGATGAATGCTACTTCTGAGGTGCCCCCTCATTTTAACAAAGCTCTCGTAGCCTCCTTGCTGGGCTTGGGGTTTAGACCGTTGCGCACAAGGATGTGCGCGCCGTTCGCAGGATGCGGTTTTGTCTAAAACCCAAGCCCAGCACAAGGAGGCTTTAGCACAGAACAAAAATGAGGGGGGTTATCAGACCTTAGATTCTACTTTTGCCAGCAATGCTAAAAAATGACTAGAGTCAACTTCTTGCCATAAAGAGCAACACATTTGATAATAGGACAACAAATTTGTATTGAGGATGTATTTGATGAATCACCATCACACAGAAAAGTTGTTTTCCTATGGCACCTTGCGCTATGAACATGTTCAATTGACCAATTTTGGCCGTAAGTTGAAAGGCAGCCAAGATGCTTTACCTGGATTTGCATTATCTATGATTGAAATCAAAGATCCCGAAGTTATCGCAACCAGTGGTGAAAAATTTCATCCTATGATCACCCACACCGGAAACCCTTCTGATCGAATAGAAGGTATGGTGTTTCATATTAGCCGTGAAGAATTGGAGCAAGCGGATCGCTATGAAGTCGCAGATTATAAGCGCATCAGTGTTCAGCTTACCTCAGGAGTTACAGCTTGGGTATACATCAATGCGGACCAGCCATAAACAAAAAAGATTATAAAAGCTAAAATGCGAATTAAGCACTTACACCTTGAATATTTTTAAGTTCATCTTATATAAGGTATAAGCATATTGCTATTTGTTCGGTTATACTAGGGGTACTTAATAAAAAAGGGGCTGGTGAAATGCGTAATCTTTTTACATATTTATTAATTGCATTGCTATCATTTGGATTGGTAGTTAATGAAGCAGCGGCAAAACGTTTCGGTGGTGGCCGCAGTTTTGGCGTACAACGTTCTCAAAGCAGTCTTAGCTCATCACACAAACCACAGCAAAATACAGCTGGACTGGGACAAAAATCTCCTGCGAGTAAATGGGGTGGCGTTCTAGGGGGACTTTTAGTAGGTGGTTTATTAGCTAGTTTGTTTATGGGGCACGGAGTAGCCAGCGGTATTATATCTTGGTTAATTCTTGGTGCCGTCGTGTTCTTCATTGTTAGCTTCTTCCGTCGAAGAATGCAACCAGGCATGCAATCAGCGGGTTCTTCTTCTAACGCCTTTGGACAATCATTTAGTAATTTTACCCAACAATTTACCAATAATAATCCTGGTGGCTCCTACGGCAGTAGTACAGCATCCAATTATCCATCTGATTTTGACTCCGAGAGCTTTTTGCGCGACGCAAAAGTTTGTTTCATACGACTACAAGCAGCTTATGATCAAAAAAACCTGCAAGATTTAACAACTTTTACTGCTCCAGAAGTATTTGGTGAAATAAAAATGCAATTGGATGAGCGTGGTGATGCCCCCAATAAAACGGAAGTCATTACTTTGAATGCAGAATTACTTGATGTTTCCAAACAAGTTGACTCCAGCATAGCTAGTGTTCGTTTTACAGGAACGATTAAGGAAAATGATGAGCCTATCACTCAACTTGATGAGATCTGGCATTTCCGTCGTTTTGGCAACAGCAAAGATTGGGTTGTAGGTGGAATCCAACAAGAAATTAATCCGCTTTAATGAGTCAATAACGCTCATTTTATCGTAGGTCGGGCCCTTGGCCCGACTCGTGTAAACATGGACAAAAGACCCAACCTATTTAATATTGAACATCAACAATTTCATACTCAACGATACCACCAGGGGTAGTCACTGAAACGGCGTCATCTAATTGTTTACCAATCAAAGCACGACCAATAGGGGAACTATAAGAAATCTTATTCAATTTGATATTGGCTTCATCTTCACCAACAATTTGATAAGTAAGTTCGGCATCTGTAGCAACATGACAAATGGTCACTGTGGCGCCAAAAATAACTTTCCCATTATTAGGTATCTTACTGATATCAATTATTTGGGCATTAGATAATTTTGCCTCAAGCTCCTGAATTCGGCCTTCGTTAAAACTCTGTTGCTCTCGCGCTGCGTGATATTCAGCATTCTCTTTCAAATCACCATGTGCACGAGCCTCAGCAATTGCTTCCACAATACGAGGTCTATCTACAAATTTTAAGCGCTGTAATTCTTCTTTTAATGCTTCCGCACCTGATACGGTCATGGGATGTTTACTCATATCCACCTCTAATGTAAATCCTGTAAGCGAGTTACTGTTTCTCTATCTTCATATTTCATAGCAAGACATGCTGCTTCAGCTCCGGATAAGGTCGTAGTATAGCTAACCTTATGCTGCAATGCATTGCGTCTAATAGCAAAAGAATCCGCAATGGCTTGTTTCCCCTCGGTTGTATTCACAATAAAATCTATTTCATTATTTTTTATGTAATCCAACACATGCGGACGACCCTCTGCCACTTTGAAAACACGTCTGCAATCAACACCTGCGGCTTGTAAGGCAAGAGCAGTACCTCGCGTTGAAATTATTTCAAAACCTAATTCGATTAATCTCTTAGCGATTTCCCCAACTCGAGTCTTATCTGCATCACGAACGGAGACAAAAGCCCGTCGTCGCTTGGCTATATGACAGCCGGCGCCCAACTGAGCCTTAGCATAAGCTTGTCCAAATCTCTTGGCAATACCCATCACCTCTCCTGTAGATTTCATTTCTGGCCCTAGAATAGAATCTACCCCAGAAAATTTAATAAAAGGAAAGACCGGTAATTTAATAGAATAAAATGTCGGCATATGATGATTCTGAGTTAGCCCTTGTTCTTTTAAACTAATACCTACTTTACATAATGCAGCTATTTTAGCTAAAGGTAATCCAGTAGCTTTTGAGACAAAGGGCACTGTTCGTGAAGCACGAGGATTCACTTCAAGTACATAAATATCATCCGCTTGAATAGCAAATTGGGCATTAATTAATCCAACCACCCCTAGGTTCAATGCCATTTGCCGTATTTGCTCCATTAAGTCCTGTTGCACTACCACACTTAAACTAAATGGAGGCAAAGTACAAGCAGAATCACCTGAATGGATACCCGCTTGTTCTATATGCTCCATAATGCCGCCAATGAATACCTCCTTGCCATCACAAACTGCATCAATATCCACCTCTATGGCATCGTTTAAAAATCTATCGAGCAATACAGGAGAATCATTGGACACCAATACAGCGTGAGATAAATAATAACGTAAATCATCCTCCTGATACACAACCTCCATAGCTCTTCCGCCCAAAACATAGGATGGTCTAACTACTAATGGATAACCAATACGATTGGCTAGCTCTATCGCTTCTGCTTCACTTCTAACAGTACCATTCTCAGGCTGATGTAATTTCAATTCAGTGACTAACTGCTGAAAACGCTCTCGATCTTCTGCCCTATCAATTGCATCTGGGGATGTGCCTATTATTTTTACCCCATTGGCCTCCAATGCTCTTGCTAATTTCAGAGGGGTTTGTCCACCATAATGCACTATCACTCCTTCTGGTTGCTCTACATCGACAATGGATAAAACATCTTCTAAAGTCACTGGTTCAAAATACAATCGATCCGAGGTATCAAAGTCTGTTGATACTGTTTCTGGGTTGCAGTTCACCATAATCGTCTGATAACCCGCTTCTCTTAATGCCATAGCCCCATGGACACAACAATAGTCAAACTCTATACCTTGACCAATACGGTTAGGTCCGCCACCAAGAATCACAATTTTTTTCTTATCTTGCTCCGGACGAGCTTCACAGCTGCCTTCGTAACAAGAATATAAGTAGGCGGTATCACTAGGAAACTCTCCTGCACAAGAGTCAATGCGTTTATATACAGGGGCAATCCCTAATTCCAAACGTCGTGATCGAACCTGATCTTCAGTACAGTACATCAATTTAGCTAAGTAATTGTCAGCAAATCCACGACGTTTTAATAAGAGCAATGTTGCCTTATCTAGTTCATGAACGGATTTTCCGAATACACTACGCTCTAGATGTATTAACTCTTCGACTTGAGCTAAAAACCAAGGATCAATACGACTTTCAGCATGAACCTCTTCTAAGGATAATTTTTGCCGGAATGCATCTGCTATATACCACAATCTATCAGGAGTTGGTTCTCGCAAATGCCCTCTTAAGCGAGTAATATCCCCTTTTTGGAAAATAGAATGTAGGCCATTGCGTCCCGTTTCCAAACCTCTAATTGCTTTTTGCAAGGACTCCTGGAAATTAGACCCTATAGCCATTACCTCGCCAACTGATTTCATTTGCGTCGTCAAAGTTGTTGAGGTTTGTGGGAATTTGTCAAAATTAAAACGTGGTATTTTAGTAACCACATAATCAATACTGGGTTCAAAAGAAGCAGGAGTAATGCCACCAGTGATTTCATTTTTTAATTCATCAAGGGTATATCCTACTGCTAATTTTGCTGCGACTTTGGCAATAGGAAATCCTGTTGCTTTAGATGCTAAAGCTGAACTGCGAGATACACGCGGATTCATTTCTACTACCAACATGCGACCATCTTCTGGGTTAATTGCAAATTGCACATTAGAACCACCAGTATCCACACCAACAGCTCTTAACACTTTAATAGCAGCATCACGCATTCGCTGATATTCTTTATCAGTTAATGTCTGCGCGGGCGCAACAGTTATGGAATCACCTGTGTGGACTCCCATAGGATCAAAATTTTCTATAGTGCAAACGATAATACAATTATCATTTTTATCCCGCACAACTTCCATCTCATATTCTTTCCATCCTAATACGGACTCATCAATCAGCAGCTCATGAGTTGGTGAAAGTTCCAAGCCTCTAGTACAAATCTCCTCAAACTCTTCACGGTTATATGCGATTCCCCCCCCACTACCACCCATAGTAAAAGAAGGGCGAATAATTGCTGGAAACCCTAATTGAGCTTGTACTTGGATTGCTTCCTCCAAACTATGAGCAATGGCAGAATGCGGCATTTCTAGACCGATTTTGATCATCAATTGGCGGAATTTCTCTCTATCTTCGGCTCTGTCAATTGCTTCACGTGTAGCACCTATCATTTCTACAGAATATTTGGCTAAAATCCCTTCTCGTACTAAATCCAAGGCGCAATTGAGCGCAGTTTGCCCACCCATAGTAGGCAAAATAGCATCTGGGCGCTCTATCTCAATAATTCGAGCCACCTCCTTCCATTGTATCGGCTCAATGTAAGTTGCATCCGCCAACTCCGGATCCGTCATGATCGTGGCTGGATTAGAGTTAACTAATATCACCCGATAACCTTCTTCTTTTAAAGCACGTACTGCTTGAGTACCCGAGTAATCAAATTCACAAGCTTGTCCAATTACAATCGGACCTGCCCCAAGAATAAGGATGGATTTAATATCAGTTCGTTTTGGCATGATGGCTACAAAAAAAAAATAAAGTGACGTATTTTACCGAGTTTTGCCTAAAGATTATACCCTTAATCGATGTTTAATTAACATTGCTAAGACTTAGATATACAAACTGCCTAAAACTATCTGCAGTCCACTTTCACTTAATGATAAATATTTATAATTCGGATCCGCTGTTGTCCGCTCCAACCATTCATTGGCAATACAGATATCAGCCAGTGCCTGAATCTCCTCCACTGAAACAGAGATCTTTAATTTTTGAGAGAGTGTTGCGGCAGCCTCTTCTTCAATGCTCAAAAATACTTGCTCCCTTGTAACCCCCTGAGCGACCATTTCATCATAAAATAATCTCAAGATATCTATTTCATTCATTTTTTGCCACTTAATTTGCCATTTATAATGACTAGTATAGATTAATTTAGCATCCGGCATTTTATAAGACTTATGAGAGCAGTTTTTAGCTAACACTAATTATTGATTCCAATATAAACAGCAATTTCATCTGAGCTTATATAGGCTTCAAAATCAGTACCAAAACATCGTTGTGGAACATTGGTGTTTGCAAAATAAGTCCATATTCTTCCCCAAGTTCTAATTACTATTTCGGGAATAGGGCCTTTATCTCTAAAAACCAAATAATTGCCTGGCTGAATGGTTATGATATTCAATGTAGAATTGGCTATTTTCTGACTGACATGAACACCAGCAGTAACGGTATAAAAATCTGAAGCGTCTGATACATAATTGGAATACACACCATAAACAGGAGAAAGCGGCATGCCATAGGGAATCTTATTAACCAAATCCTTAGAAAAGAAATCATTCCATAACTTGGGTAGTTTTGCTTTGCTAGAATTAAATTCATCACTATTAATGGTGCGCACGCTCACCCCCGCCACAAGAAACTCGTTAACTTTAATCAGGCTAGGTTCATTATTGTTCATTTTATATATCCTCTATTTATTAGGCCTCTTTCCGGATAATTGCCTATGCAAAAAGTTGACTCATTGTCTGAACGATAAGACGCATCTCATGATTACTGTCTTCTCAGCCAACAAATAACATATCGCGATATTATCTAAAACTAATGTCAGATTTTGTCAGTAGTTTTAGGACAATCGTGAAATATTCTACTGAGCGAGCATGTTGGGAGATAAGAGACGAAACACAGAACTAGAGTTCTAATGACGTTAACTTAAGAAGTATCACTTCAAAACCGTTCGGGCTGAGGAAGCGCGTAGCGCTGTCTCGAAGCCTTTACATAGAGCCTTCGAGACATCGCTGATGCTCCTCCTCAGGCCGAACGGAGGCTTAAGTTGACGCCATTGAGAGTTCATCTGTTCGTTGTTTGGAAAGAGCTCTATTGAACAGGAATACCTTCCATTTCCCGCCATTTTTTTAATAGCCCCTGACGACGAGTTGGATAACGTATTTCCATCACTGTAAATTGGATTATCCTATCAGTACGAAAATGACGAAATTCCTGACGTAGCTCACACCAAGCAATCACAATACGAACCCTATCAAAAAAACCTAATGCAAAAGGCCATATTACTCGCTCAGTTTCGTTTTCCATCACATCCGTATAGATAATTGATAATTTTCTTTCTGTCCGAATAGCACGTCTGATCAGAGCAAGCTCTTCATCTCCAGCAGCAATTGTTTGCCCAGGACCTATTAATAGAGCGGAGGCATTTAATTGCTGGCGAAGATCTGCCGGCAAAACGGCAGAAATTTTAGCCAGAGCATTGCGTGCTGCGATTTTGAGCTGGTTATCGGCTCTGTCTGCTACCCAGCGTGAACCAAGGACTAATGCTTCAATTTCTTCTTCTGAAAACATTAATGGAGGTAACATAAAACCAGGCCGTAACACATAACCTAAACCAGGCTCCCCATCGATCTGTGCCCCCTGAGCTTGCAATGTTGCAATATCCCTATAAAGAGTTCGCACACTTACCCCTAATTCATCAGCTAATTTCGCTCCGCTGATTGGGAAGCGATGACGTCGCAATATTTGCATCAATTCAAATAATCGTTCAGTTCGAGACACTTTGCTATTCCTAGCCCATTTAATACTGACAAATTATGTCAGCATTAAAATAAAATAGCTATTGATTTTGGCCATTTTCGAATTAACAAAGAAAGTCGGGATCCCTCTATCTTTTAAAATCAAATGGATACCTGATTTCGTCGATAATTCGCTAAAAATAGAAAGGCTAGTGCTCATCAACATAAAAAAGCATTTCCATGCTTTTATGTCGAATTCATCTTAATTTAGGCATAGTTCTTGAATAGATATTATTACAAAAATAGGAGAATGCCATGAACAATAATTCTAAACTGATTAAAAGTATTCCAATTATTGTCTACATTGGAATTTCTTTCTGTCATAGTATTAGTGTACTTTTCTAAAGCCCTTAGTGAGTAAAATGATATAAGGCAATTAATTTATCTGCTTCTTTTGTATAACTACATCTATTAGGCTTTTTAATTAAAATGTTGGCAATCCCAACAACAGCATCTTATGGAATAGGATAATCATTTAGATTATAATTTATACATATCTAAAGTGAGTAGGTATTAAATATTAGAATAATCTATTTGATTCTACGTACGGAGACAACGAACAAATGAATAAATTCGCCTTGCCACATAAAATACAATTATTTGTATTTATCCTAGGATTATTGTTAATTGAATTGCCTACAAGCACTGTGCTTTTTGCCGGAAATAGCCCAGCGCCTAATTTGCCAATACAATCAAACCCAGTAGATTCGCCACATAATGATAATTTAATTATTAGAAATCCAGACGGAAGTAGTACTATTACTAAGCCGGACGGTACGAAAATTACTATTGGTAGCGACGGTACCGCCTATCAAACCAACCCAGACGGTACCAAAATAATGCAAAAGAATGATGGTTCAATCCAAATAGTTAGCCCTGACGGTACAACTATAGTCAAAAATAGAGATGGCTCTTCTGTAACTACTAATCCTGATGGTTCTAAAATCATTAAAAACGCGGATGGCTCTATTATTCGCATTCAAAAAGATGGAACTGTTATTAAATAATAAAGATTAGCCAGGCTGATATGTAACGGAGTGATCAATCCTTGGTTCATCTGTTTCAGTAGGTCGCGCTGCACCAAAAAATGTCTGGGGAACAGTACCTAGATTCGTTTTATTGTGCTTTATAGACTGTAATTGTGCTGGTAGAGTTTCTAATAATTGATGAATTTCTACGGCGGTTTCATGCAACTCTTGAGAGGAACAATATTCAGGAGTCAGAAGATGCCATCTATAGCGAGTAGGCATTCCTTTATATTTCGTGGGCTCTTTAACTATATCTCTATTGGTGGGATCGGTGGGATTAAGTTTCAACCAATGTAATAAAGTATCCTTATCGGTAACATGACTTGAACCAGGGACTGTGTACCAAAAGTTCTCCTTTTCATATTGTTTAAACCATAGAATAGGAGTGACTATATTCAGCCCGTCGATCATTTCATTTTTAATATCAGCGGTATGTCCATCAATCAAGGCTTGATGCGCCTCGTGTAGACAGCATGTTAACTCCTTATAACGTTCAATTTTCGCAGTTAGTTGCTCCACCTGATTTTTAAGACTTGGAGGTAGAGGAATATTTAATTCTGAAAGCTCCTTACGCAAGGATTGTGCGGCATCTAGCTCCTCACTAGTCAATAAAATAGCGGAAACACCTGGAGTTGTGGCTTGCATGTTGGGAATTGCGTCGGCACCTGGTATGTTATTCACATCAACTAATTGTGTTAAATCAATTCCCAATAAATCAAAATCTTCGACACCATTTATACGATGTTCTTCAGCAAATTGATACGTATTTTCTCGCAGCCAAAGAAGTAACCAATCTAAATTGGAAGTTTGGCTAGTCCACAAACGCCAAAACCCCTCCATGCCCTCGGTAAAACCAGTCGTTAAACCAGACCATGTCGTTGTAAGCAGATCAACTATTGTTGAAAACACTAAATAAATACCTACCAGCCCTAAGCCAATAAGAATTAGTGCGATAGAAATTGGAACAACTAAAAAAGCAGTCACTAAAAAGTTCTGATGAAAAGAAAAACCTCGTCTATCCAAAACGGTACTGATGAATGCAGGAACCCAAAATAGAGCGGAAAATCCTATAGTTAATGCCTGAAATAAAGATTGAGCATTTATATAAATTGATCGGAGAGGTAGGGCAGTAACTCCCAAAAACATAGATAATAAGCGTTCAGGTATAGTCATAAAATATACTCCTTCCTTGTTTTAATATCGGATTGTACAAAAAACAACCCATGAACGTCAAGATTAGCCTTGCTTTTCCTTGTCCAATTAATAGACCTATTCAAAAATACTACTGACTACCTATGCCTCAAAGAAAACATCCCATTTCAATCTTAAGGATTTTAGTTTAATCTTAGGCCAAAATTCCCTGCTGATTTCTTAAGAGTTGTAAATAGATATGGAACAAACTGACGTTATTGTCATTGGCGCGGGGGCCGCCGGCTTGATGTGTGCCATTGAAGCAGGTAAACGCCACCGTAGAGTTCTAGTTCTGGATCATGCCAATAAAGCTGGAAAAAAAATTCTTATGTCAGGAGGAGGACGCTGTAATTTTACTAACTATTATGTAGATGCTAGTAAATATTTTTCTCATAACCCTCATTTTTTTAAGTCCGCACTGAGTCGTTATACTCAATGGGATTTCATCGAGCTAGTAAAAAAACATGCTATTCCTTTTCATGAAAAAACTTTAGGTCAATTATTTTGTGATAACAAATCAAAAGATATAGTCGATATGCTGCTTATTGAGTGTGATAAGGCTGGGGTTTCCATCCATTTGAATACGAGCATAGAAAAGATCCAACAAATGGATACTCATCACTTTAAAGTTCACTCAAATAGAGGCAAATTTCTTTGCGAATCACTAGTCATTGCCAGTGGCGGCCTATCTATACCGACTATGGGTGCAAGTCCCTTTGCCTATAAAGTTGCTGAACAATTTGGAATAAAAGTTTGGCCTACCAGAGCAGGTCTTGTTCCTTTGACCCTAGATGTTATTGATAAAGAAAAAATATCCATGCTTTCTGGTATTAGTATCGATAGTCATGTTAAAAATGAACGAAAAGAATTTAGAGAGAATATTTTATTTACTCATAGAGGATTAAGCGGTCCCGCTATTTTACAACTGTCCTCTTATTGGCATCCCGGAGAACCCATTAGTATCAATTTTTTACCGGAGCACAACCTTTTTGAGCATCTCAAAGAAGCACGTATTGAAATGCCTCAAAAACAATTAAATTCTATTCTATCCATGTACCTACCCAAGCGCGTCGTAGAGGTATTTATTCCAAAAAGCCTAGCTGAAAAGAAACTTTCAGAAATGTCTAATCGAGAATTAGAGTCTATCGCCCACCAAATGCATGTTTGGGTGATAAAACCCAACGGTACCGAAGGTTATAGGACCGCAGAAGTGACTATAGGTGGGGTAGATTGTAATGCTATTTCTTCGAAAACGATGCAAGCAAATGACATCCCTGGATTATATTTTGTGGGTGAGGCTTTAGATGTAACAGGCTGGTTAGGCGGATATAATTTTCAATGGGCTTGGTCTTCAGGTTGGGCTGCAGGTCAAGTGGTATAGTAGACTATGTGAGTATGTTAGCCTATACATTTAAAAGAGAATTTGAGTACGTTTATAGAAGAGCGTATCCGTTCTTCTGGATGACAAAGCGAGTACCAATACAGTTATTACAACACCGGAGGTTTCAATTGAATAAAATTTTGATTATAGCGTTATTGTCATTTGTTAGCGTAATTGCTTATGCCAAATCTTCTAATTTTGTTGCCTGTAAAAGTACCTATGCTCTATGTACTGAGGCACTATGCGAACCATTGCCAGGAAAAGCCGGCTTCGCAACATGTTCTTGTAAAGTAGAAACAGGTTATTCAGCTGGAACAAAACCCTGTATTGGTATAATAAAAACCCAACATGGACAAGCTGTTAGTTCACGTTACTATCCTATCAAATCCTATAAAATCTGCGCTAACGACAGACCATGGGCATTTTGTTTGGATAGTCCTTGTATCATTGATCCCAACGATACAAGCAAGGCATCTTGTATTTGTTCTTTAGTCAAGAATCAAGGTAAATACATCATTGTCCCCAATGGCCGTGAGGAAGAACCATGTACTAAAGGAATTTACTCATCAGCGACAATAGAGGAAGTCACTCAAATTACCGATTTTTTAAAAACACAACCCAATATACAACCCTTTCCTATAAAAGTATTGAATGATTAATGTTACTCTTCGTGAGCATCAGGAGTAACCGTTCACGTAATGACGTCAACCTAAGGATTTTGAGCTAAAAGGTAAGTTGGCGCTAAGCGTAGCGCAGTCCAACTAAGATGAAGTGTGTTAAAAAAGCCCAGCTTACTGACGTGCGCAGCTCGGATAAGAAGTTATATAATCTAGGTCTATTGTATAAACCATTTTTAGCTATTTTTTTAAACCATAGCCGGTTCTAAATATCCAACCTATGATTCCAAGACAAATGATCGTGAATGTTATAATCATGGTGACGCTGATGGCAAGACTGACATCAGCATGTTCATAAAAACTCCAACGAAAGCCACTCACAAGATAGACTACTGGGTTAAGTAGTGAAAACTGATACCAAAATGCTGGCAACATATTGATAGAATAAAAACTACCTCCTAAAAAAGTCAGTGGAGTGATGATAAGAAGAGGAATTAACTGTAGTTTTTCAAAACCATCGGCCCAAATGCCAATGATAAAGCCCAATAAACTAAAGGTTATGCTGGTCATTACCAGAAAAAATATCACCCAGAATGGATGGATGATTTGTAGCGGCACAAAAAACCAAGAGGTTAAAAGCACAATGGAGCCAATAACTACCGATTTGGTAGCCGCTGCTCCGACATAACCCAACATCACTTCAATAAAAGACAATGGTGCCGAAAGAATTTCATAAATCGTTCCGGTAAAACGTGGAAAATAAATGCCAAAGGAGGCATTGGAAACACTTTCACCAAGTACTGTAAGCATAATGAGTCCAGGAACAATAAAAGCACCATAGGGAACACCCTCGATGGATTGCATGCGCGAACCGATGGCAGAACCGAATACGATAAAATAGAGTACCGTTGAGATAACGGGAGCTGCGATGCTTTGCCCAAGTGTGCGTAAAGTTCTTGCCATTTCAAAGGTATAAATGGCGTACATACCACGAATGTTCATTTTACCTCCACCAACTCCATGAAAATTTCTTCTAAACTTCTTTGACGCGTATAGATATCTTTAGGGCGAATACCATTTAATTTTAGATCGTCAAAAAGTTCGGATATATCGAGTTCCGTTTCAGTAACATGAGTCAAAATTAGTTTGCATCCGTACTCATCTTTGACCAGAGTAAAAGGATAGGCTCTCAATCCTTCAGGAATGGCAACCAATGGTTCCTGCAACACGAAAATCATCTGGCGCTTGCCCAATCTTTGCATGAGAATTTTTTTCTCTTCCGTCAGGATAAGATTACCATGGTTGATGATACCTATACGATCGGACATTTCTTGTGCTTCTTCGATGTAATGAGTTGTGAGAATAATGGTTACACCAGTCTCACGCAAGCTCCTTACCTGCGCCCACATCGATTTACGCAACTCTACGTCCACACCTGCCGTTGGTTCGTCAAGAAACAAAATCTCTGGTTCATGCGATAAAGCTTTTGCTATCATCACCCGTCGTTTCATCCCCCCGGATAAATGCCGAATTTGCTCATCTTTTTTATCCCAAAGCGAAAGGCGCTTAAGTACTTCTTCGATATACTTAGGGTTAGATGCTTTATTAAATAATCCCCTGCTAAATGTCACTGTGTTCCACACGGTCTCAAACGCATCGGTAGTTAACTCCTGTGGTACTAGGCCAACAGCCGCGCGTGCGGCTCGGTATTGCTTGATGTTGTCGTACTCAAATACCTTTATGCTACCACTGCTAGGGCGAGCAATATCGCATATTGTATTGATCAATGTTGTCTTACCCGCGCCATTTGGCCCTAACAATGCAAAAATTTCACCGCGTTTTATTTCCAAGTTGATGTCATTTAGCGCCTTAAGCCCATTACTATAAGTTTTGTTGAGTACTGTGATAGCAATAGCGATATCGTTTTTCATTATCTGGTCTCATTTTCCGTAAGCTTGCGAGATGCAGGATAAGCACCAAATGATGCATTTAAAAATCCTTCTCTCATTGAGTAGTAGATTCCCGAATTGAGACTCATCATTAATTTTCAGACATTACATTCACATTAGTAATTAAATATTGAATCACTTGTTTGTTAATACTTTTCATGATTTCAGGGATTTCATCTGTAATTTTATCAAAGTCCTGTTTATTAATATAAAATAATACTCCGTCCGTAAGTGCTGTTACAGTAGCAAACCGAGGGATATCTGCCAGCAAAGCAAGCTCACCAAAATAAGCTCCCTCAAATAATCGACCAATGATCACCCCTTTCTTCGTTACACTAACCTCTCCAGAATCAATAATATAAATGCCATCCCCTTCATCCCCTTCACTACAAATGACCTCGCCACTTGCCATATCTCTTGTAAAGCAACAATCAACGAGTACTTGCAGTGTTTCAGCTGCCAGATTTTTAAATAGATCTATTCTTCTTAATCTGGTTAACATATAAATTGAATCCATATTATTACTCTCTATATCTTGAATATATTGGCTTAGCCAAGGATCATCTAAGGGCCGACTCATCGGTACTTCTTTTATTTTCTTTCCTATAAATAAGGTCATCAAAAATAGAGAGATTTTTCTATCTTCTATAGTTGAATCAATGAGCTCAAGAGCTGCTGCTTGTTGAGTTCTATCCGGGTTGAATGCTGTTAATAAAGGGATACTATTAAGTATATCAGGTGAACCAACAATAGCTGTTGTATAATATAAAACCCTTTTTTTTATAAACTGAAGACGTGATTTGATTTCTTCATGAATTAATGGCTCTTGATAACGTATCAATTGTGCTGATAATTGCAGATAAAGATCAATTTCAATTTTCATTGTATTAATCAAAAACTCTTGCAATCGTTCACTAATTTTAACTTTTACTCCTCTGTAAGCTATATATTTAGCCATTATTGTTCTCATAACGACATCCTGACTACTTGATACCAGACTCATCAAACTTAACTCCGCTTTATCACTCATCAGATCACTAAGAACATAAAAACATGACATTTTAATGATATAAACAGACGTACTATTGAACTTATTTTCTATAAGCTCTATTACTCTATCACCAATATTAATAAGACAGCCATGCAACCCATAAGAAATATTGGATTCACCAAGATGGCTTACCAAAAAATCAAGAAAGTGACTACTTGGTGCAGAACCAATTTGTTTTAAAGCCAGATTTTGTAATGCTGAGTTCTTTTGATTAATGAACTGAATAAGGTATTTCTCTTTATCTACCTTAGGCAGTTCATTAAGGACAAATAAAAACCATTTATTCTGCTCTATATCATCAGAATGAAACATATTCAAAAGAGATTGTATGGCTTTAATTTGTTGTTCTAAATCGCCTTGTTTAAGGTAAATCAAACTTAAAATAGCGAAAGAAGATGCTGTTTTATTTTTTAATGACTGCATACTTTCAAGAAGAAAATGCTCCGCATCTGATTCAAGCAAATAAAGTGCAAGATACCATTTGGTCTCTTCATCTTCTGATTTTAAAAACGTAATTTTTGCTGCTTGATTAAATTGTTGTTGCAATCGACGTTTTGACAAAACTTTAGCAGCTTCTCTAGTGACTAGTATATTTTCTCCGGTTACCAAATCAGTAATGGAATCAGGTAATTGTAATGATTTGTAATGTGCCAAAAGTTGTAAACCAAAAAGCTTCGCCCCTGGCTCAGGATAATCCAAAGCTTGTTTTAATAAATACTCAATATCTTTATTGTCTCTTTGAGACATATTAATCAAATCACGATTAAAACGACGCAAATAAACCGATTGAACTAATTGAGAGCGGTATAGACTTATCAAAACTTGTGCTAAATAAAGAGAAAAGATACAAATACTAATTACGGCAATTAAACTCAGTATTGTTTTATGACTCGCATAAGTAATACCTAAAACAATTACTGACGAACATATTATAGCCAGAGGAGTAATAGTGCCATTTAATTTTAATCGATCTAAAAGTCTTATAGCGCGTGGTAGAACATTAAGATAGAGATTTCTCGATAATGAGTTCGTGGTATAGCTAAACATATCATTAATAATGAACAAAGCAGCCATAGTATACAGATTAAAATGAAGCAAGGTCAGGACTGACGTGATTAAGATTGCAATAGGATAAATAATAATAATTTTTTTACTTCCCAAAACTTTGAAGAGATAATCTATGAGAAAGAATTGGATTATTAAGATACCTGAGGTGCTAATGACAAAAATCATACTGATAAAATGAGCTATTTTATCTTTTTCTATACTTGCAACGACTCCTAGCTTTAAATTATAGTCAATAAGAGTGCCAACAATAGTCGAGGCTACAGTCATTAATGCTAAGTATTTGAATATTGAGCTTTTCTTAATTGTTGAAGACAGATCGAGATGATTTTTGACTACGGCAGCAGGTGTGGCAACAAATCGCGCCAGTGGATTAATAAAAAACAGACTGATTAGCTCAACGAGAAATATTAATATCAATAGTTTTATTGGAGAAAATTCTTTAGAAATAATGCCAACCAGCGCCCCAGCTGTAATAGCTCCTACAGTAGAAGATACCTGTAATATTTTGCTAAATCGCTTAAACTCCTGAATATCAAAAATATCAGAAGCATAATTCCAGGCAATAAGGGTAATAATAGACGTATAAGTCATGAGAATAATGGCAATAAAAAATGGTACTATGAACCATCCTGTTTTTAGTGCTGGAATAAAAATTAATAGTGTAAAAAGAGTAAGAAATTTGAAGCCAATTGCAAATTTCCTTTCAGACTTTTGTAAATATTTACTGGAAATCATCGTGGCTAATATCATTAATATTGCCAACGAAAAATAAAAATAAGGCAAAATCTTAGTAGGATAAGCAGTTAAAATAATCGTGTTTGCGAGAGTTTTTCCAGTGATAAGAGAAACTGTGGCAAGAAAAATAACTAAACAAATTATAAATAATTTTTTCCGATTTTCATTTGACGCATACATTTTGCAGTCCCTTGTTGTGACTTCTAATTACATAACTGCGTCATGCACTTTAATCTCTACTCATAATTACAATCTGTATCTTGGTATTATGTTTAGTCTATGTACAATTTTTTTCTAAGTCAAATCGCTTATTTTGCTGCCAACTCGTAGAAATGATAGCATAAAACTAGAATTTACATACGCGTAAATGAGCATTGAAAAAATACTTGTAACACTGCAATAGACCTCTTCCCAAATTCGCGGTGAGTGCAAAAAAGTTGGAAAGAGATCTAATCAGGAAAAAAGCAGTGATGCAAGCGGCCTAATTTTGTAACTGTTCAGGCAATGGCGTCAACTTAAGGAATTAACCTTGTGTCACTTATTTGTAGAGGTCGGGGCTCAATGTTTAATCCCAGTTGCAAGCAACAGGGCTACATACGCTATTGGGTGGACAGTTACCTAATTTTAAATTAGCATTCAAGGAGAGAATAATGGCAGAAAGCATCAAAAATTTAAGCGTTAATTTAAATATCCACACAATCGAGGAATACCTTCGAATTGCCCAAGCGCAACAAGTGAAACTACAGCAAGCTCTTGATGAATTGATCCTCTATTTCATACATCTCCGCACTAACAGCATGTTGTTATTCAATAGTTCTCTTAAGGAAGTTAATGATATTAAAGAAATACTTGCTTCAAAAGATTTCACTACTCGCAGCAATTTTCTCACCGCACTGACCACTGTCTGCTATCAATCTGTTGGCCATAGGAAATTAAGTCATATAACAGAAGAGAGTTATTGCCCAACTGAAATAGTTGCAGCCTTTCATCACGAACTATTAAGTCTTTCAGATCACCCCATTATTTTTAAAGCACATCTAAAACAACTAGCTCAAATGCCTAGAAAAGAGCTTGCTGTTTTATTATTTTGCATCAAAATTTTTGTTCCAGAAATCATCATCGTTAATAGTTTCTGTTCTAAGAAAGAATTGTCTCTATTAAATGCTCTCGTTAATGCTCCCTCAGTACCCACCTGTCTCACTTTTAGTGGACGTGATCAGGACGAGATGGATTCTAAAGAAATAGAAGCGCTTTTATTCTGTATTGATAAAACAGAACGCTTGGTTCTTGATGACATTAATATGAATAGCTGGACAGCGGAACAAGTTCTACGCTTTGTTCAAGCAGTGAAAGCAAATAAGGCGCTCCATTCCATAAGTCTGGCTAATACCCAATTAAATAAATGCTGTATGGATCCCACAAAATTCGGTGCTATTCTTCAGTTAATTACTCTGCCTCAACTGACTGAATTAAACTTACAAGCGAATAATCTAGACAATTTGCCACAAGCCACTTTCAAAATACTTAAAAAAACCATTACTCACACGACAATTAAACCTCTAGGATTAGAGCTTACTTTAGAGAAAAAAGGGACCTCTAGTAACACTGGCATATTTGCTCTTTCTGCATTGGAATTGTCAACTCCAGGTGGAGCAAGTGAGACCTATGATGCAGCACCATAATATTGGGAGTCATCGTTTAGGTAATGGCGCCAACTTAATCTTTTATAACGTAACGTCTCAATAACCTCGAGAACAATCCGAGCCGCGCGGCTCGGAGTTTCCAATTGGCCTTAAGTTTTTATTGACGTTTAAGCCACTCATCGATTTACAAACTAATTCCCCTGAGTCACATTAGCCCATATTTTTCCTAAGATTTCATGCATGGAGATAGAAAAATAAGACAAATTATACGCATTAGGAATAATCATTTTTCCCCAACTATCCGTACTCCAATAAAAAGTAAAATCGGTGGGGGCGGCTATGGGATGTAACCCTTGCTGCTGGCATAAAAGCATAGAACGAGGCATGTGGATAGCAGAGGTAACCAAATAAAAAGGTTGCTCATGAACTATATTCACTAGCTCTCTAGCTTGATCCGCCGTATTAATTGATTTCGACTCAAGCACTATTCTCTGTTCTGGAATAGAAAACCACCTAGCTAATTGAGCTAAAAGATCAGCCTCCAGTTGTTCACCGGTTTCTCCTCCACCTGATAAAACTAATTGCGCCTGAGGTGATTCTCTAAACAAACGAACCCCTTCAATTAATCTTTTGAGACTTGCAGATGAAAGTAAATCATTTGCAGGCATCCCATCAAACTGACCTTTGCCACCACTCAACACCACAATCCATCTTACTTGCGGATCATTATGTTGCACTACTGGATATTGCCCCTCCAATTTATAAGTTAAGTATCTTGGCAACCAACCTGTACTAATGACCAGCAAGACGATAAAAACTACGGTTAATGCTATGCGCGCAAACCCTGAATAAGTGCGGCGCCACAAGAAATAAAGGCTTAGACCTAAAAAGAACACACATAGAAAATAAGGGTTCACTAAGAACTCAGTCCAATGCCTGAATACTGCCATCATCTAACTCGCCTCATTAAGTACAAGCCCAGTAAAGCAAAAATCAGAGTTGGGCCTAAAGCAGCCAGTTCGGGAGGCCACTGAAATACCGCACTAACCGGCCCAAAAAAACAATTCACTATATGAAAACCAAAGCCCACCGTTGCCCCTACTAGCAATTTAGAACCCATTGTTGAGGAGCGTAATGGCCCAAATATAAAAGGAATGGCTAAGATCATCATCACCATAGTCGTTAACGGCTGGATAATACGCTGTAAAAAATCAAATTTATAATTATGAGCATTTTGATGATTGCGTTTTTGTTCTCGTATATAACGATTTAACTCATGTAAGGTCATTTCATCAGGATTAATGCCGCTAATTTGCAAAATGTGGGGTTTTACCTGAACATCCCAAAGCATAGAATTAAATTTTGTAGCCTTTGTACGATCAGGATAAAACTCTGTTTGCTTTACATCATAAGCAAGCCATGCATTATCAATATATTTTACCTCACCAATATCACGTGCAATTTTCAAATGGTGATGATCATCAAACCGAAATTGATATATATTTTGCAACACATTATTAGGCAGAATAGAGCCTATAGAAATAAAGTCATTGCCATAACGAAACCAAACGCCCTGAGCCGTTCGTAAAGTTTGTCCTCCGCTTAATGCCGCTGTTTTATAATCATTCGCATAGTGTGACATTAAAGGGACCAAGGTTTCGCCCATAGACGTAATAAGGACAATTACGATAATAGATGCTTTTAACACGGCCCAAGTGATTTGCCCAATAGACATTCCGGCAGAACGCATGACAATCAACTCACTATTATTGGCCATTACCCCTAAACCAATCAAACAACCCAATAAACTGGCCATAGGAAAAAATAAATACACTTGATATGGTAATTGAAGTAAAACGAAATAAGTAGTTTGTAGTATTCCATAATCACCTTTACCCAAATCGTCTAACTGACTGACAAATAAAATAAAAATCTGTAATCCGGCCAGCATCAAGATAACTAATCCTATAGCCTGAAGAACTGTTTTTGCTATATAGCGGTCCAGTATTCTTATATTCATGCCAGCTTCACCTGATTACGCCAAATTAAAAACAAACCTACGAATAACATAAGAAGATGTAACCACCACATACCGACCCACAAAGGGATTTTTCCTGAGGCTGTTGCATTACGCGCTACAAACATAAAATTGGCATATAAAATATAAATAATGATGGCGGGCAATAATTTAGCAAATTTTCCTGTTCGGGAACTGACGCGACTAAGAGGTACAGCGATTAAAGTCAAAATAAACACCATAAGAGGAATAGATAAACGCCATTGTAATTCAGCCCCTTTTTCACGATCAGGATTGTTTAAAGGCCATAAGCTGGCCATGCTGGCAGTACGCAGATCCTCATTAAGCCCCTTTATCGTTGGATGGGGTAAGCGTGCCTTATAATCGACAAATTGAGCAACCTGATAATCAGCCTGTCCCGGTACTCCTTGGTATTCCTTCCCATCGTGTAACACAATATATTCTTCTTGGGTCTTAGGATCCGTTTCAGCATATGCCTTATCAGCCCATAATACATCCCATTGTACTGTATCATTTTGCTCATTTTTCTTTGCTAAAAAAACTTGTTCCGCTTTACTATGATCACGACTCATCGATTGCACATAAAACACTTGCTTTCCTGCATTTATGGCATGGAATCTTCCTGGCATAATGGTTTGAATCAAAGTCTGGATTCCGGTAGAGCGCAATAATTTAGCACGTTCCAGGGCAATATAAGGACTGACCCAAATCATCATGACACCAACAAAAACAGCAACAAAGCTGGCCATAATAAAACTATGTTTTAGTAACTGCTTCGGTCCATAGCCACAAGCACGCAAAATCGTCATTTCATTTTCTGCATACAAGCGACCATAAGCGAGTAATAAAGCCATGTAAAAGCCTAAAGGCAGAAGCAACCCTAATAAGTTAGGTAACTCCAGCATCATCAATTTCATGATGATCATGCCGGGAATACTGCCAGATGCAGCTCGGTTTAAATATTGGACAAATTGATTGCTCAAAAAAATCAACATTAATACCGCTGTTAAAGCAGTTAAAGTGATGAACACTTCTTTGGCCAAATAACGAAAAATTATCACTCAATGCCCCTGAGATGAGATTAGACGTAAAGCAAGTTTGAACGAGTCACATGTTGTAAAAGACATTTGCCCATGATAATTCATGACACATTAATTTGCACCCATGAAAATGCTTAGGTACACTAGAATCTTTTAACCGAGAAAAGCAGTAGGACTCAATTGCTTTTTCTAGGTTTAACTAGCGCGGAGTTATAAAATGAACTATACATTAACACAAAAGCCCTCGCTGAGTCATAGTGAATGTTTGGTTCTGGGCATTTTCTCAGATACAGACCTACCAGAATTTGCCGTGACTCTTGATAACGAACATCATGAGCTCATTAAAAAATTAAGTCAAAGAGCTACTGAGCCTGGAGACACTGTGTGGCAAACTGACGTACAAGGACATAGTTTGTTGCTCATACAATGCGGAAAGAAAGCCGAATTTACTGCGAATAAATTACAAAAAAGAGTGAGTGAAATCGTTGACTCCTTAATCAAACAACGCTTTACCTCCGCTACCCTTTGCCTGCCTCAACTATCACATCGCACAGCGCAATGGCAGTTGGAACAAATGATTCTACAAATCAACAATCAGAGTTACCAACTCCTTGATTTCAAAAAGAAAAATTTCAAGCCTTATAAGCTTGAAACCATTACCTTTTATTTACCTGGAGCTGATGATGCGGTAGTGGAAACGGCACAAGCGATCAGTTCTGGAGTTGAATTAACTCGTCATTTAGCGAACATGCCAGCCAATGTCTGCACGCCAACCTATCTTGGGGAGCAAGCTCAACAATTAGCACAGCAATTTGCTTCTATCAGTTGCACCATAATGGGGCCTAAAGAAATAGAAGAAATGGGCATGGGAGCTTTATTAGCTGTATCTCAAGGCAGTGACCAACCACCAAGACTTATAGATGTTCATTATAAAGGTGCGGGGGCTAACGCTCCAATTGTCTTAGTTGGCAAAGGAATTACTTTTGACTCAGGCGGCTTATCGATTAAACCCGCCAATGCCATGGATGAAATGAAATATGATATGTCCGGTGCAGCCAGTGTTTTAGGCGCCATAAAAGCCTGCGCATTGCTGAAGTTACCGGTTAATGTAATAGGATTAATAGCCAGTACGGAAAATATGATCAGTGGTTCCGCAGTAAAGCCTGGAGATGTTATAACCAGCATGTCAGGACAAACTGTAGAAATACTCAATACGGACGCAGAAGGCCGTTTGGTCTTAGCGGATGCACTGACTTACGCAGAACGCTATAACCCTGAGTTCGTCATTGATATAGCAACCCTCACTGGTGGCATTATTGTTGCCTTAGGCAACATTGCCACTGGATATATGACTACAGATGAACCGTTAGCCAAACTAATTGAAACAGCAGCTACTGAAAGTGAGGACAGAGTCTGGCGCATGCCTTTAGATGAAGCATATCAAGACGCCATAGATAGCTCTATAGCAGACATGATTAATGCTGGTTTTGATCGCACTGCTTCAAGTATTACAGCGGCCTGTTTCTTGTCACGTTTTACTGAAAAATACCGCTGGGCGCATTTAGATATTGCTGGTACGGCTTGGATTTCTGGAAAAAAACGCAATGCAACGGGCAGACCTGTTCCTTTACTTACTCAGATAATACGCCATGTCGCTAATTCGCGTTGATTTTTATTTATTAGCCAGCGACCAAAGAGATGCTCTCTGGTTGGTCGCCTGCCGTCTCTTAGAAAAAGCTTATAGCAGAAACCATAGGGTTTATGTGCATTGTGCCAACCAGAACGATGCTGAATTTCTAGATGATTTATTATGGTCATTTAGAGATGATAGTTTTATTCCGCATAACCTCATAGGCGAAGGACCGGAACCGCCCCCGCCAATACAAATTGGCTTTGGGAGAGAACCTAGGGGATTTAATGATATTTTGCTCAATCTAGCTCCTGAAATTCCTGTTTTTCACAGTAAATTTAAACGAATAATGGAATTAGTCTCTAATCAAGAAAAAGAGAAAGAACAAAGCAGGGTTCATTATAAAGAATATAGAGCTAAAGGGTATGAGCTACACACTCATCATTTAGAGTAAACGTAGGTTGCTCCTTAATTCATCATAACCTTCAGTTAAATCTATACGTGTATCCGTTCAGGTAATGGGGATCACTACCCCTAACACCCTACTCTGTTTTACTAACATTTTTTATTTAATTACTTAAACTATCAAATTCCTCTTTAGAAAATTCTTCTCGTTTCCTACACATGACTTCATTTCGGGTAAATTCAATAACATTTTTATTTGCAATACAGCGCCAATTTTGCAATGACTGCCGAATATATAAATTAAGTATAAAACCTTATCAGTTAACATTTCTTAAGGAAATTCTATACCCTGAAGCAAACTTAGGAACATCGAATTAACCTAAGACAAACCGGGTCGCTATAAAGCTGGTGACGCAGCTCACGGAACATTCACACAACCATCAGATCCAAAAGAAATACAAGTCGATGACTTTTCAAGACAAGTGGTCAAAGAACTAAATAAAGAAAGAAATATTGAGGCCTACAACAAGCTGATTGAGAAAATTCGCTGTAATATTGTTTATCAAGCGTATGGCTCTGGTGCCATACTTGCATTTTTAAAAGATTATGGAATTAAGGCTTTTATTCCTCTTTTTACAACACGGAGCGGTAATAATAATTGCTCTGACTTTGAAGGAATAGCTTTTGATCCTACTAAGCAAACCTATGTTTGTAGAAATAGCGTATCATTTCATGTGAGCAAGGTTAATTCAGATGAAATTGTTACTTATTGTACAAGAATTAAAGATTGTAGAAATTGCACTCTAAGTGATACTTGCCAAGCTCCCATTATAAAAGGTAGAGATGTGCGAGTCATATCAAGACATATTCATGATGACCTTTTTAAGAAATAAAAAAGCAAATGGAAGCTATTGTATCCCAAAATTTATCGACACATATATCAAGTCTTCTGTTATCCCTTCCATTAATTATCACACAAGATATTGTCGGCATATTCTTTCATATCGATAACAACCTGGGGTTCCGTATCAAAGAACACCCAAAGGTAAATGACCTGGTCCCAGATTATTTGCTAGACGTATCAGTTGTTGAAAAAATTGAGTTTATCAATTGAAATTAAATGAAATTTTTGATTTTTTGTAACAATTGATATAGCATGAAAGCGCTTATTTGCCGTTTAAAATTTTTTCAGCCTACTGTTAGCAACTTCCAAGGGGTTGGTGAAGGAACATGGAATCTCTATTCAATTCAATTTATCTCAAAAAAGTAGTTCGCTTTAACTCATCAACCAGTTTGTTTTTCACACTGCATGTTTTACCCCCCCTCCACTTTTTTATGAACCATTTTTAGTATGCAAGGAGTGTTAATGAACAAGAATTCTGTTGTACTGCTGTTATCAGCAAATCTTTTAACGGGTAGCGCGCTCGCCGGCGCTATGGGTTCTGTAATGCAACAGCCTGATTGGGCTTGGGTAGCTGCAATTAGTGCAGGACCAGTTTGGACAGATGGCGGCTCTACGCAAACCTTTTTTCTGAATCCTGGTACAAAAAGAACCTATACGGCGGATGAAGCAACGGATGCTTTATTCGATGGCGAGTTTTTTTTAGGGGTGCAAAAGGGGCTGTGGCGATCCCTGCAAGGCCAACTAGGCTTGGCAGTTGCTGCAACCAGCGAAATAACACTGTCTGGACATATATGGGATGAAGCAGACCCTCTGTTTGATAATTTTACCTATGATTACAAAATTCAGCACACTCATGTAGCCGCAAAAGCGAAGCTTTTGGCAGACATGGGCTATTGGCTTACTCCATGGGTAAGCGGCAGTGTCGGTGTTGGCTTCAACCACGCTCGTGCATTTAACAATATGCCTTTGATTTTTGCAGCAGAGCCTACCCCCAATTTTACATCACACACAGAAACCACATTCACCTACACCGTAGGTGCAGGGGTGCAAAAAGCATTAACTCCTGACTGACAGGTAGGGGTGGGTTATGAATTTGCCGATTGGGGTAGAAGCAGCCTTGGCCGCGCTCTGGGGCAGACGCTAAACAGTGGGCTGTCTCTAAACCATCTCTACACTAATGGTGTTTTATTCAACCTCACCTACATCGCATAAGGATACATCATGAAATTAGCACGTTTAATGCCGCAATTGGGCATGGGCTTTAGTACTTGTTGTTTTATCAGCGCAGTTCAGGCCGGGATTCCTGTATGGAGTTTTACGCCAGATGTCAACCATCCACCCAGAACATCTGTGGCCTCAACAGGTACTGTTTTGGTACAATACACCGTGAGTAATAATTCGCTAAATCCACATACACTAGTTCTCAGACCGCAAACAGGAGTCAGCCAAAACAGTCCCTGCTTGCTTGGCCCCAGAGGCTCTGCAAGTTCCACTTGCCTTTTGTCATTAACCATTAACGGCGCAACACTACCAACCAGCGGGCTCTCTGGAGGCCCTATTCTATGTCAAGCCAATCCTGATGGATCACCGAACCCCACCGAATGCTATGGTCCAACGGCTGGTGACATTTTAGCTGTTAACGTGGTGCAAGAATTAAGTGCCAGTACAGCAAATTTAGCACTCAGCGTCACGGGGCTTACCTTAAACGGACTACCTTCAGGGCAATCCAGGTTTATAACCATCACCAACAATGGGACAACTCCTACAACCGGATTAATCATTAATTATCCCACATGGCCAACCGGAACTACGGTAGATACTTCGTCTCCCTCTGCGTGCACTAACGGCACAGTTTTGCCAGCAGGTGGTTCATGCACGATTACAATAGTTCCTGGTGCCAGGGCTACATCAGGAGAAATGAATGCAGCATGTACTGCGGGAATTGCACCAATACCTGGAGTGATTACAGTCACTGCCAATAACGCACTCCAAACTACTATAAACGTCGAGGTCCTGAGTTATGGCTGTATTTACCAAGGGGGATATATTTATGCCATGACGGAAACAGCAAATAGATCACAAAGTATTGGCGGTACAGTGACCGCCCTTACTGACCAGGTTCCCCGCTTTCCAAATGGTATCAACTGGAGTTCAAATGGTGCTGTAGGGCATGGCGTCGGTGGATTTGATGCTGAAGATGTAAGTAACGATTTGATTCCAGGAGTTAATGAGCTTTCCACTCCATTGGCTTCATCACCCACTTTTTCTGACTTTCAAACCTTCTTTGCAGCAACCTATAACAACCCGAACCCATTTACCAGTTCGTCATTTAGAGCCTGCGAAGGAAGTTCTGATGGTCAGTGTAACTCTGCCAACATTTTAACATTCTACGATACCTTGATAACCCACTTTAACGCTATACCGCCGGCCACACCGCCATTTACAGCCACCCTTGAGCCAACACCATTAACGTATTACGCTGCGGGATTTTGTGCGCAGTCAATTAATGGTTATGCAGGCTGGTATTTACCGGCAATTTGTCAAATGGGACCTGGTGCTATTTGTACGGCTGGCACACAAAATATTGTTGATAATCTCCCTGACTTGATTGGTCATCCTGCTAGTATGGATCCTGACACCTCTTGCGTTTATGGTAGTAACTGTCTCGCAGGATCGTTCTGGAGCTCTACCGAGTTCTCAACCTTTAGCGCAGACAACGCATGGGTTGAAGGGTTCGACTCTACCGGAAGCGGTCAAGGCAACGGCGTTAAGTACTACCTGATGGGAGTTCGGTGTTCTCGTAATTTTTAACAGAAGAAGTTAAATACTATGGGTTATCAACCGATAACCCATTTTTTTGAACACATTTAGTATACACACTTAGGAATAATAGAGCCTTGCTAAAAAGATCAAGAGCCTAACCTATACGATCATTACCATTCACGACCACATCACATCACAATCCTTCTTCAGTGCGGCCTCTAACAAACCAATCAAAGGAACTGCACGTTTTCTCAAACTAATTTGTGATTCCTCATCATCCCTCTCTGGTTGCGAAGTATTTTCCTTTTCTCGTCGGAGACCTTGCTGTAAATTGGACAAAGCTTGAGAAACCTCCCCAGCCTTTAACGCTCCAGGGACAGTTCCACTATGTCCCATCATAGACAATAAACTTTTGGCAACGTCATTAAAATAACTAATATTTTCATAAGCATCACAGCTAAAAGTAATCAATTACAATTCTCCCTCTTCTACTTTTTATCCTTTTGTCTATTATCAAGTAGGTTGAATAACCTACTGAAACCTTACATTACTTACCATAGGTACGCAATAAATACTCCGCAACAGTGCGCAATCCCATAGCCTCTCCACCTTCAGGTTTTCCTGGCTTACTACTAACATTCCATGCCATAACATCAAAATGAACCCAGGAAACAGATTGAGCAATAAAACGTTGAAGAAATAAACCGGCGATAATAGCTCCAGCATAAGGAGAAGCACTTGAATTGGCTATATCGGCAATAGTTGAACTTAATAAGTCTTCATAGGCTGCAAATAAGGGCAAACGCCATATTGGATCGGCAACTTTAGAAGCAATCTCGCTTAAATCATCTGCTAATTGATCATTATTAGAAAACATAGCAGCTATATCGGAGCCTACAGCAACACGAGCAGCACCAGTTAAGGTAGCAAAATCAATAATCAACTCAGGCTTTTCTTCACAAGCCATCACTAAAGCATCAGCCAATATTAGACGTCCTTCAGCATCCGTATTATCAATTTCTACAGTTAAACCATTACGCATGGTTAACACATCACCGGGTCGAAATGCATTAGGGCCTATAGCGTTCTCCACTGCAGGAATAAGTACATGCAAACGAATAGGTAACTGCTTGATCATTATCCACTGCGCTAAACCAATCACATGTGCAGCCCCTCCCATGTCCTTTTTCATTAGACGCATACCGGAAGAAGGTTTGATGTCTAATCCACCACTATCAAAACAAACTCCTTTACCTACTAAAGTAACACGTGGATGCACTTCGCTCCCCCATGTTAAAGACAATAATCGTGGCGCAGAATCAGAAGCACGGCCCACCGCATGGATCGCTGGAAAGTTATTGGTTAATAACTCATCACCAACCCATTGCTTAAATTGAGCCCCATAAGTTTGCGCTAATTGCTCTACTGTATCAGCCAGATCCTTAGGTCCCATATCGTTAGGCGGCATATTCACTAAATCACGGACTAAATAAATAGATTGAGTCATAGCAAGGATATCTTTTAACTGTTCTTCATCAACGATTAAAACTCTTGGTTTTGTCTCATAGTGTTTGTAGGCAACAAAACGATATTGTGCTAATCCCCAAGCCGCAGCAGCCCCTTGAGTTAATTGCTCCTGCAACTGATAACTTCCTGCCGGTAATAACTGAGCAGCATAAGCCAAAGCCATTTCCTGTTGACCAGAACCAGAACCAATATAGACTTTATCGACAACCCCATCCGCATTATGAATTAAGCAATAGTCACCTAATTTTCCTTTAAATTGACGCACAGCGAAACAATTTCTTTCGGCTGCTGACAAACGAGCCGCCTCTTCTTCACATTGATTTAGTGACATTAAAAAAAGAGGGATGGCCCTCTCGTTATGGATTTCATAAAATAAATCAGCCTGCATCATTCTCATTCCTTCATTTGACCACGGAAATGACTCAACCGTAATCCAGTAAGACCTAAAACGAGTAAATAAATTACTACTACCGCTAAAACATGAGCTAATAAAAGACTCAAACGCATCAGAGGGGGAAAACTCAACCAGTAATGTACCGAACCATTCATCAGATACAAATAGACAGCAATCGTTCCATTAGCAATCAACAATTGCATGCTGTACTTGAACCATCCTGGAGAAGGCTGAAATACACCTCTTTTGACTAATAAAAATAATAATAGACCACAATTCACATAACCTGCTAGTGCTGATGCTAAAGTTAGCCCTGCATGAGCTAAATGCCAAACCAATATAGAGCATAATAATGTATTCACTACCATGGAAATGGCACCCACTTTAACTGGAGTGCTAATGTCTTGCCGCGCATAAAAACCTGAAGCCAAAACTTTGACCATCATAAATGCTGGAACTCCTGAAGCAAGAGTAACCAAGCTTTTTTGGGTCTGCAGTAAATCGTAAACATGAAATTTCCCATAAGCAAAACAACTGGCAATTAAAGGCATAGAAAATAAGGACAAACCTAATCCCGCAGGAATCCCTATGAGTAAAATAGAACGTAACCCCCAATCTAAAGCCCGTGAGTATTGTGCATCACTTTGCTCAGCGTGTTTTCTGGAAAGATGTGGAAGAATTACTGTAGCAATTGCGACACCAAAAACACCTAAAGGAAAATCAGTTAACCTATCGGTGTAATACAGCCAAGATACACTACCCACTTTCAAAAACGAAGCAAAAATACTATCAACCATTAAATTCAATTGGGCAATGGATACACCAAATAAAGCCGGTACCATCAACTTCAGCACTTTATTAACGCCCTGATCATTGCGAACTAATCGTGGTCTTATCAATAGATTTTTGCTATATAAAAATGGA
This sequence comes from Legionella sp., assembly GCA_027437055.1. Classification (GTDB taxonomy): domain Bacteria; phylum Pseudomonadota; class Gammaproteobacteria; order Legionellales; family Legionellaceae; genus Legionella. Next base: position 54,081 of record DAIAOV010000005.1, read on the forward strand.
AGTTGGAAAAGTAATTGAGCAATTCCCGCGATTAATACCCCCCACGCCAATCCTACAACAGGTTGGGGCAAGGTGGGGCATAAATAAATGGCGGCTAAAATCATGCTGATATTGAGTAATACTGGGGTAAAAGCAGGCACGCCAAAATAACCATAAGTGTTGAGAATAGCTCCTGCCATAGCAGTTAAAGAAACCAGCATCAAAAAAGGAAAGGTAATGCGCAACATTAATGTAGCTAATTCAGAGCGAATGCCATCATGAGCAAAACCTGGAGCGAATAAATAAATGATCAGTGGAGAGGCGACTATCCCTAACAGAGTCACGAGAGTAAGAATGGAACTTAAATAGCCCGAAATACGCGAGATAAACGTTCGCACATCTTCCGGAGAGCGTGTTTTTTGATATTCAGCCAATACGGGAACAAATGCCTGAGAAAAAGCACCTTCAGCAAAAAGCCTACGCATAAAATTAGGTATTCTAAATGCAACAAAAAACGCGTCCATCCCCGCCTGAGCACCAAAAAAATTGGCAAGTACCATATCGCGAACAAATCCCGCCATACGGGAAATAAATGTCATTACTGAAACAAGGGTGGTTGAACGCAGTAAACTTTGTCGTTTAGGTACCATAATATCCGTCGCTGACATAACTTTCTTTGCTAAAAAATAAATATGCACTATGATATACTGAAATTATCAAAGTTACATCAATGTTGATATTGACAAATTCTGACTCATTGTGCATGATCAACGTCTTTTGTATTACCTGAATGAGTGGAGACTTTTAAGTGGCAAATATTAAATCAGCGATCAAACGTGCTCGCCAAAACGTAAAACGCCGTCAACATAATGCAAGTGCACGTTCTATGTTCCGTACTTATGTTAAAAACATGCTGAAAGCAGTTATAGCTGGTGATAAAGAAGCTGCTCAAACTGCTTATGCTAAAGCACAACCTATTATCGACAAAGCTACAAGTAAAGGTTTAATTCATAAAAATAAAGCAGCCCGTATTAAAAGCCGTCTAGTCGCTCGTCTTAAAGCGATGGCCGCTTGATACAGTGTTTCCGTCGCTCTAAGTTCGAAAACACCCGAACCGGCATAGCCGGTTCGGTTCCTTGTTAATCACATTACCAACCATTACTACTTGATGCCACACTCTTTATGTCAGTTGTTGCTGCATGATCATCTTCTTCCTTGCGAATTAATGGCTGTCTCGCAGCTACATAAATAGCATCCAATGTTCGGAAAAAATTCCATGGCCCCATCATGAACGTTGGTCTGAGTAAAAAAGTGTTACGTTTTGATGTTAATAATTGTAGTGCATTTACATTACTAGTCATGCTATCTAATTTACCAACAATCTCTTCAACTCTAAGCTCTATTTGATTGCATACATTCATGTGTAATAATAGCAATTCACTCTTAGATTTTTTCTGCTCCCGAGCAAATAAACTATTGAGCGTATTCAGTTTAGATGATTGAATCCGCAGTAACTTATGATCTGGATGAACTACTCCATCTTTTTCAAATAAATTGATAGCTAATTGATGCAACATTCCATGCCAAGGTAAATAAGCACTCAACGACCTTATAAACCAAAATCGTTTATCTTCAACAAGAGCATAAGCCTCATTTAATGAATCAACAAAACAGTGTAGGGTAGTAGCAAATTGCTCTTTTCGAGCATGTAGCTGCTCATCAAACAATTCAAATGCTTGCGAATTATTTTGTTGTCCCGCCGTATAAAGACCCTGAGCGATTTGCAAACGTTGTCGGTAATGCTCTAATGTTTCGACCCCTATGGGAGCAACACTCAACTCTTTACAAATGCCTTTAGTCATAGTATGAGCCCAATTTAACTGTTTTAAGTCGATAAACAACTCTATTGGGCTGAGCAGCTCATCTAATTGATACAATTGATCCAACAATGTGGTCAGATGGCACAAACCTAAAAATGCAGCATTACAGCTACTATAAGGACTATAAGTGCTTTTTATAATCATTACTGAACTATTAGGCCCTTGCAATGATAGTGCAGGCGCCTCTTTCTGCGTCTCGCCTAGAACATCTACATTAACTTGTTCATCCGCAGTATCATAACGTCCAAAAGGAAAATTACTTGCTTTAAGACTATCTTGCATTAACCCTCGTTCGGCCATATTAACTGCATTAAGCCAACTTTCTTTTTCCTCTCTAGTAAGCAAAGCTCTTTGACTATCCATCCATACAGCAGCGGCGGCTATCAATTGTTCTTTTGCCCTTTGAATATGATCCCTTAATTCCTTAATGGTTAAAAACATTATTGTATGCTCACTTATTTACAAATGTGTGAATAGTGTACCCGGGCAGCAGGTATACTTCAACCAAGATAAACGTGTTACAAAAGCCCCACTTACTTACGTGCGCGGCTCGGATCACGCAGATTATAAGTTGACGCCATTGCATGAATGGTTACCCTGTCATCCATAGGTAAAATAAGGTGGGTAAAAAAAAGGGTGCCATTGGCACCCTTTATTATTTATCCGAAGGTAGTCTTCCGTTTGGCTTCGTTCAATTTTTCATACACTTGTTTTGCTGGAATAAAATTAGGGTATTGTGTCACTAATCGTTGTAAAATCATTCGAGATAACACTTCATCCCCTCTATTCCATTCATTTAAAGCATCAAGATACATCAAGTCAGCAGGCTGGCCTGATGATGACCGTGCTCTATTCATTTGTACAGGTTCTATAAAACTTACACGACCTTGAGCAGCCTCTAATCGTTGTAAGATTTTACGAGCTTGCGGATTACCATTGTCACTGGCTTGTTTTAATAGTTGCTTGCCTTTTTCAGGTGAACGCTCACCTGAAGTACCTTCTAGATAATAAGTACCTAATTGATATTGGGCGTAGGCATTTTGTCTGTCCGCTAATTTCTGATAGATACTTGCAGACATTTTGTTATCTTTTTCTACTCCCAAGCCATAATGGTACATTCTAGCCAAGGCGAGCATAGCCTTTTCATTACCTTTCTCAGAAGCTTCCTGATAATATTTCACTGCATCAGGAAAATCGAGTTTAGTACCGACGCCAGTTTCTGAGAATAATCCTAAGGCATACAATGCATTGCCATTACCTAAAGCAGCAGCTTTTTTATACCACACTAGT
>DAIAOV010000005.1:57239-63518 GCA_027437055.1 Legionella sp.
ATACATTGCGCTCCTGTCCTAGTCCATAGAAATACATACCACCCAATTGGTTCATTGCTTCATCAACACCTTTATTGGCAGCTTCCATAAACAAAGATTTAGCCTTGGTATAGTCAACGGGTACGCCTTTACCGTACTCATACATGAGTGCTAAATTGTACTGGCCCAATACATCGCCATGACTTGCCGCTTGCTCATAAGCTTTTAAAGCATCGGTATAATTATCATCTACAGTTTCATAAATGAATCCCAACGCAACGGATGCTTTTGGCAGTTGAGTCGCAGCTTTTTTGTACCACTCTTTTGCAAGACTGTAATCGGGCTGGCCTCCGACTCCAACTTGATAGAATTGTCCTAATAAATATTGCGCCACAGTATTACCTTGTTCTGCAGCAGCAGTATACCAACGTTGAGCAGCTGCAGAATCGGCAGCAACCCCTAATCCTTTTTCTAGCATAAAGCCCAACTTCAGCTGAGCAAACTGATCTCCTTTTTCAGCAAGCTTAGTATAAATTTCCTTTGCTTGACCTAATTTATCTTCATCACTTTGCTCTTTATTACTGTTGTCTGACAAATAATAGTCAGCTAAAACAATCCCTGCATGATTATTACCTAGACTGTAAGCTTTGATTAAATCAGGTAGGAAATCTTGCTCTGTCTGACGCTTCAATACAGCCAAATTAAAATCGGCATAAGGAAAATTAGCTTCCGCAGAAAGTTGAAGCATATCACTACCTTTTGTCCGGTCTTTGGCAACTCCTTGCCCCTCAGTAGTATAAGTTCCTAAAATAAATTCACTCACAGGATTTTGTCCTGACTTCTGATACCAATATATGGCTTTGGCAGGATCGCGTGTTACCCCTATACCCCGATCATAAAGAAATCCTAATAACAATGCGGCCTTTTCATCTCCCACTTGCGCCTGTTCATCAGCTACGGTAAATGCACTAGCCTGTCTCTGCTTATCATTATCCATTGCGTTGTAATAGGCTAACGGTAATAAAGCCAGCGCGACTCCATTGTCTGCGGCTCCTTGATATAGCTGGCGTATCAATGCAAGCTTATGCTTTTTAACATCAACACTTAATCCATTATTAAAGTCCCGTGCCAAATGATCGGCTAGTTCATACTCTGCGGGTCCATAATTATTGGCGGCTGATAAATACAACATGGATAGTGCTTGCTGATGATTAGGCTTAATATACTCTGTTCCATCAGGACCTACTTTCCCTTGTTCAAGAACTCTGGCAAGTACGTATTGGCACTGCTTATTCCCTTTAAAAGCACCATCAGTAAGCCAATTCAACGCCATTTGGTAATCTTTTGCATCCTTAGCATGTTCTAGATATAAAATACCCAAATTATACTCGGCGCCTAAATGTTGTTGTTCAGCGGCATTTTGATAGAAAACAATGGCTGACTCATCATTCTGCGTCACCCCTAGACCGTATTGAAACATTTGCCCTATTTCAAATTGGGATTGAGGATCACCTAATATTGCTTTGAAATACATTTGACTAAAGACCGACATATAATTCACTTTTTGCTGCCAACCTGGAGTCCACAAGTCCATTAGGCTCACATTAGTATCATCATAATCATCTTGATAATAATTAGCATCAATATAAGGCGCAGGTAAATTAATGTGCGAGGTAACCAAACTATTTGCTTTATCTAACGCTTCTATAAAAGGATTTAAATGATACATAGGATAAGTCCACTGATTTGCAGGAAAATCTGCTTTTTTACTTATCAATGCATCATAGTAATCATTAAGAGGTATCTCATTTGGTTGGGTCAATTCAAATTGTGGCTTGAAAATATCTTGGCGAGAAACTACATCCAATTGAGGTGCCTGATTATAAGTATAGTTTCTTAATCCTGCAGGATTTTGCCACGCACTGAATATCCCACTCAGTTGATAGGCTGTTTTTTCTAAATTATCTGTTGCTCCATTACTCAACCACAACGCAGCTTGAGCTATAGGAGAGACCTGTACTTTTTTCTTCGCATCTAATGCAGCTTGATCTGCCCATTGTTTGGCTAAAGCAGCATCCGCAGCAACACCAATCCCTTTTTGATATAGGTTTGCTAATTCACTTTTAGCTTCAGGTAAGCCTTCTTGTGCTGCTTTTAAAGTCCATAAAAATCCAGATTTCGCATCATAAATTGGACTTTTATCTTGTAAATAAGCATGAGCTAAATGCAAATACGCAGGCAAATCATGTTGATTAATTGCTTGATTATACCATTTCACCGCTTGCTCTGACTGATTATCTGCCAAAGCAAGATCTCCAAGAGCAACCATTGCAGGAGCATAATTGAGTGATGCCGCTTTATTTAATAACTCTATGCCATTTTCTTTATCTTTTTCTACCAATTTACCTTCTATATAAAGACGACCAAGTCGTTCAATAGCTTTGGGATTACCATTATTTGCAGCTTTGTTTAACCAGATTAATCCTAGTTTATTATTCGCTGAATTGCGACTGTCAATGAAACTTTCTGCTAAAGCAAATTGCGCAATAGGATTTCCACTTTTTGCCGCATCGATGAAGTAATGAGTTGCCGTATCGACATTCTTCTTTACTCCTACACCATATAAATAAGCAGAAGCTAAAAACATTTGAGCCTCTACATCGCCCATAGATGCTGCTTGTTTAAACCAACGAATCGCTTGCTCGGGATTTTTATCTCGTAACAAAGAATACTTGGCTATTAATTGAATGGATGGCAAATAACCCTTTTCTGCCGATTGGAGAAAATAGCGCATGGCTATATCATTATTTTTCAACTGACCATAACCATAAAGATATAATCGTCCCAAATAATAATCAGCTACTGGATCTTTTCCTGACTTATTTAGTAAAGGTTCAGCGGCGTTGTTATATTTGCCCAATCTATACGCATTAAAATCGTTGTCAGCTAATGCCTGTTGACTTGCTGATGCAGCGATTAAACAAACCCAAGGTACTAGTGATTTCATGAAGATTCCCCTCTTACAATGGCACCTTACACTCCAGGTATTATGCCATAATGTACCACTTCATTGACGGCCCCATTTCTTGTATTACTATCTACTATCCAGAAATTACCTTTATTATTCAATCCAAATTTCACATTTACATATTCACAAATTTTGATTGTTTCAGCACAATCAACGATTTGGCCGTAAGCTGCTTTACCATCTCCCAAAGTACAAATAAATTTAACTAAGGGTTCCCCCGTTGCTAATACAGCCCAAGATCTTGCTTTAATTGAGTGATTATAACGAGTCGAATATTCACTGTCCTTATCACGCATTTGATACAAGCTAATAGTTTGAGGCTGTGTATTGAAGAAAAAATACATTGATTGCAAAGCACCTTCCTTACCTGGAAATAAAGAAATAACCTTTAAGCTTTCTTTATATCCCACTGGACGACATCCTATTGGGTAACGCTCATTATCTTTTTCTTTTTTAGCTTCTGCCTGCTCTACATCATCTCTACTTTGTTTCTTATGAGCCGCTTGCAGTGGCGCACTTAATAACCCAGATAGAACTAACAATGATATTGAGAGTATTCTTGTTTTAGTTATTATGTTCATATTCTTTTCTCACTGTCATTTAACGGACGAACAATTACCTTAGTACCCATAAAATGATTACGCTCACTAGATAACTCAACAAAATTTAGATTGAGCCATTTGGCATCTTGGACAAACATACGCACGCATCCATGGCTTGCCCTTACCCCTGGAATATCATCTGAACCATGTAATGCAAATCCTTTATGGAAATACATACAGAAAGGCATCTTGGCCCCCCCTTTTCCTATAGGGAATACATCGGAAACACATTTAGCATTTTCTTTACTAAATACTCTGAAAATGCCTGTTAATGTTCTGCAAGAACGATTAGAGTCAGAGCATTTATCTCTTCCTGATGATATGGGTCCCCACCATACTAAATTACCTTGGGCATCATAAGCACCCCACGCTAATTTCTCCTGATCAACAATAATTTGTTTTTCAGTCTCTCCTTCCAATTTAGTGGGAAAAGGGGCAATATCAAAAATATTAATATGGGCTAAATTCTTAGGCACAGCGATTTCTTTCCCAGTCCATAGAGGGTTATAAGTACGATTAATCCTTTGTACTAGATCCCTTTGTACAGGATCAGGAAACAATTTTTCCCAGGTATCTCCCCCGTTAACCTTAATACACTCGTATTGAGGATAACCACATAATGCCGTTCCATAGAAACTTGCAGCATTAGCTACAGCGGCCATAGAGATCATGAATGCTGTTAGTATTATTTTTTTCATGGTGCTGCCCCCCTTTCATGCTTATTTTTCTGTAATTACATGCAAGAATTGTGCTTAAACGTAAAATTTGCTTTATTCTTCTTTTTTCGTTCGTTTCAATAATAAGTTTAGCTCTAATCTTTAATTTTGCAGCCCTGTCTCAATAAAATAATTTTTATCGGGTATAAGAGATATAAAAATAAGAATAAATAAAAACTATCAATTAGTTATATTACATTTATTGTTATAAAGAAAATAGGGCTCTTTTCACCGGACCAAAAGACAATTCTGTATTTCGCTCTTATTTATCATATTATGATAAATTCTTTAGAAATACACTGACCTCAGTGGTTTAAATAGTTCGTAGAGAGGGCGAATTGAAAGGAGCGGAAGGCAGACAAAACGACTCCACTAATCATTTTAAGTCAATTTCACACGAAATTCCTGGCAATCGTCTAAAAACGCATCACTTAAAAAATAATTCATCTCAATGCGACGACTAGGGGCAATCTCATCCATACTATCCTCGTCCTCTCCGGGATGACACATGATTAAAGTATTGGTGGAAGCAAGACTCATCCATTGTCTAAATAAATCCCTATAATTAGAGGCAGGGTTAAAATCATAAATCCCAGAAAAATAAGCATTATGGGGGACATCGAATTTCTTTAATGCAAAAGATAATGCTCTCCCTCCGGTTCCAGCCAATATTTGCGTCTTAAACCTATATTGTGAAAGACTTATGGAAGGCGCAGTAGCTCGGATAAAAGTTCTATTTTTGCGTAAGCGCTGTTCATAAATTCCCAGTACCACTTGCCTTACTATAGGAAACTGATGCACATGCTGATGCCCATCAATAAAGTCAGGCAAACCACCCATCCTATTGATATACTGATCTAATTGAGCATTAAATTCCTGGGCTATAAATGAAGGGTTTAGCCAACGCAAGTGAGTTTTCATTAATAACTCGTTTAGACTAAAACAGCGTTGCTGTGGCTCTGACAAGAAATACCCCTCTGTCAGGTTAAAATGTAACCCGGTTTGCACTTTATCTTTTACAGCACATAAATCGCTTGCATGAAGGTTAAAATTGGAAATATTAGTCATGCAACTGACCGCCGATAAACGTTGCATACGCGCTAATTTTAAAATACCTGCTGACACTCCAGGGTTTATCCCAAAATCATCAGCGCATAATACTATGGTCTTATAATCATTCATTCAAGTTTCTTGTCGTCAAAATAGGCCAATCATAAGTAATCATTTCGTCTTTGCGAGCTTCGTTGATAATTGGCGCTGGATTGCTTCACTTTGTTCGCAACGACGACAGAATATTTATCTGGCTTTTCAGGATGACATACCCTGTGAACGTTTACAATCATAAAGGCAATTGCATTATTTTGGCGATATTTTTTACCTATTACTAATAGAGCTTGTTAATTAACAAGCTATCAGGCTTCAGTAGGTTGAACTTTAGCCATGAATAAGCGTGGACTTAAGATATTAATACACAGTCCGCTAATAACCAATAAACCAGAAACCAACTTCCATAATTGGAATGGTTCTCCTAACAATAAAATTGAACCCAGCATGCCCACTACAGGCACTAATAAAGTAAAGGGAACTATCATGCCAACCGGATAACGACCAAGCAGCCAGTTCCATATGCCATAGCCTACCCACGTTGAGGCATAAACGATATAAAGCAGAGAACCTATTCCTTTCCAAGTTAACTGATGGTAACTAGTGACTAGTTGTTGTGGTCCTTCAAAGAGTAACGATAAAAGAAACATGGGAAAACAAGCAACAAAACTTCCCCAAACAATTACGGCAACAAAACTATTAGTTTTAATTTTTTTAGTAATCAGATTACCAACCCCCCAAGTTGCCGCAGCACCTAAAATCATGATAAAGCCGAGCAAAGAAACATCAGCATCAAAATGCATAGCGACCACACCTATCCCCATAAACGCCACTAAAGCACCAACTATCT
>DAIAOV010000060.1 GCA_027437055.1 Legionella sp.
GGCAGCAAGCAACCGAGCTACATGGGCTTAAGTTGACGCCCTAAAGAGGTCTAATCATACATTGCGAATTATATATTCGGAATTAAATTTAGATCGGACAGCATGGGTTGAAGTTCCATGGCTAAAGATAATAAAAGCAAATCATTTCCTTGAGCTGCTCCCATTTGTATCGATATGGGAAGTTGCTCATGGAACGACACAGGCAAAGTCATAGCCGGCAATCCAGCTTGATTAAATATAGAGGTAAAAGGCGAAAATTCCGTATTCTTGCTTAAATAGCTATAAAATTCATCATCCATTCTTAATTGCCCTATGTCCAAAGGCAATTGAGCTAAAGCAGGGGTAAGCACGAGATCAGTTCGCTCTAAAAACTCGTGCAGAGGCCTCACTAATTGGTATAAATTATTTTTTGCATTAATTAACTCATGCGCTTGAATCGCTTTGCCCCGTTGATAAAACTCCCAAGTGATGGGCTCTAATTCATTTCTTTCTGCATTTCGACCTAATATGCGCTGTTGTAAATTGATTTCTGCACAGGTATTAGCCGCAATAAGGATCAAAGCACATTCACCTATGGCATCTAGATTTAATTCTAAATGTTTTTTTTCTACATGGTGTCCAGCTTCTTCTAATAATTTTTCTATTTTCTTTACCGCCTCATAATAAGGGGATGCTACAGGAACGGGAGCAAAGACGCCCTCTAAGTAAGTAATCTTTAACGGTTTTCTCTTCTCAGGAAGAGAATATACTTGATTTAGATTAGCTAACTTTCCAAATAAAGTAGTAGTATCTCGTACGGATCGGGCAAGAATGAAATTAGTAGCCATACCAGACCATAGTTCACCAACCCATGGTCCTGTTGGTGTTAACCCTGTTGTTGGTTTAAAACCAAATAAACCACAACAAGCAGCAGGAATACGAATAGAACCACCGCCATCACTTGCTGTAGCTATCGGGGCAATTCCAGAAGAAATAGCAGCAGCAGAACCTCCTGAAGAACCTCCAGGCGTCTTACTCAGCTCATAAGGATTGCGACAAGGGCCAAACAATACAGGTTCTGTAACGTATGAAAGACCTAATTCCGGAGTATTCGTTTTGGCAAAAGGAACGAACCCTAAAGCAATTAATTTCTGCAACAAATCGCTAGTTTGTGGCGCCTGATTACTCGAAAAAAAATAAGAACCCTCAGTACTTCTCACTCCCTTAAGAGCATGCCCTAGATCTTTTACTAATAAAGGAACGCCATAATAAGGCTCATCACCACGCATTTCTTTTAAACATTGCTCAGCGAAAGCAGAACAATCCGTCACAATAGCATTAATAGCCGGGTTCACTTCATCAATACGTGCAAGAGCGCAATTAAGTGATTCTTGTGCGCTAACCTGGCGATCTTTTATTAGCGATGCTAATTCATGTACATCCAAACGGATATATTCTTGTACCTGCATTCTTTGCTCCTTACAAAATAATAGGGCTATTATCTAATTCGCAGATATTGCTTTAACTCAAGACTCTCAATATTTAAGAGACGAAATTTACATAAGGTCCAAAAAATCGCTACAACTTAAAAATTAAAATGGGTTAATTGGCGGCAACACCTGTGATTTTTGTTTTAGGCTTGATTGAGTTCGCTTCACTGACTGCACTGCCCTTAATAACTCATCACCTCGCCACAAACTACTGCCTTCGCTTTTATATAAAGCTTGAGATAGCGTATGCACTTGTTTCTTTAAATGCGCATCTCTTACCAATTGAGTAAGGTCAGTCAAATTCAATATAAGAGCATCAGGCCAATGTAATGAAGCCCATTTTAGTAGAGCATCACGAGCACTGGCAGGATCACCTTTGGTACACGCTTTTTCCAGTGTATCTAAGGCATGTTTGTATCGCCCTTTACCTAATGCTCTGGAACGTCGCTGCCATGCCCATAAGCCAAGAGTAATAATCCATGCTAGGGCAAAAACTACAGCAACGATCCACCCCCAACTATTGCTCTGTGTTGTGGTGGATACCGCTTCAGGAGAAGATTGCTTTGCAGTAACTTCATTATTTACTGCTTTAGGCTTTTGATTATTGACTACTCCAGCAGCTGAAGGTAGCACTTCTAAACTTCTTGGTGCTAAAATGGCTACTTCTTCCTTACCTGTTTCTGTATTAAACCAAGGAAGACGTAATTCAGGGATGGTTACTTTACTGGCTTTGTTAAATAAATAAGTCACTTTAATTTCGGTGCTGCCAATTATTTCTCCTTGATTTACTTGATTACGATCAGTTCCTTTTTCCGGATACACGCTGAATGCATCTGACTCCTCAAACTTTAGAGATGGCAATAACTCTGCAGGAATGCCCGTACCTTCAATAGTCACTATACGTGTCAACGTACTTCCCTGGCTTATCGTCTGACTGGGATTTTCATAACGCTCTGTTAATTTAATATTCTTCGCTGGCAACCATATTTTCCCTGTGAATTGAGCCGGGATTGGCTGAACAGTTACATTAGTTGCCTTATCTTGTACCTGAATGCGTTGAGGAACTAGATCATATACAAGGGCAGTAAATATAGGGGATTTGATCTTTAAGGTGCCACTTTTTTGCGGAAAAATGGCATAACTCTGTTCCTCAACAAAATAATTTGTACCATTTTGTATCGTTTGATAACGTTTTGTATCTCCTAAGGAGATTAATAAAGCATCATCAACCCGTGGCTCCTGATAATTTGCATTCAATAATTGTTTACCATTAGCAGTATATAACCTTATAGTATAAGTAATCTGTTGGTTAACATAAGCTTTCTTTTCTTTAACTTCTGTAGTTAAAAATACGTCCTGATCTTGATTCGAGTTTGCTTGCGGTTGCGTATTTTGGGAAGCAGTCCCTTCTGCTACATTGATTGTAATAGGAGTACTTTGCTCCAAACCAATTTTTATAGCGGGAATAGTTAAAACCCCAGTTTTTTTCGCTTTTAATGCCACTATCCATTGGCTAGAAGATTGAGCCTGTCCATTGATTATAGAATAACTTACATTTCGTTCTGTACCGAGAATTACAAAATCTTTCTGCAGTACGGTAAGATCTGGAACACCATGATTCTGAGGATCATCTTGAATTAAGGATAACTTAAAGGGTTCTCCTTGTGTTATTTGTGTCGAATCAACCTGAACTTGTATTTCAGCATACGCTAATACACTTAATAAGCTTAAAAAAGCACCTATGATTAACTTTTTCATTGATACCACCCACGTTCTCGTCTTAAATGATCACGTAAAAATTTTTCTCTTAACAATCCCCCAGGATCATCAGGAATTAATCGCAACCATTGCTCTTTTGCTTGTTGTTTTTCTCTATCTGCTTCTGACTGGCTTCCATCACTCTGATTTTGCTCATTGTTTTCACTTTTATTGAGCTTCTGTTCTTGCTGATTTTTCTGATTTTGCTCTTTGTTCTGCTGATCCTTGTTCTGCTGATCCTTGTTCTGCTGATCCTTGTTCTGCTGATCTTTGTTCTGCTGATCCTTGTTCTGCTGATCTTTGTTCTGCTGATCTTTGTTCTGCTGATCTTTGTTCTGTTGATCTTTGTTCTGTTGATCTTTGTTCTGTTGATCTTTGTTCTGTTGATCTTTGTTCTGTTGATCTTTGTTTTGTTGATCTTTGTTCTGTTTTTTCTCTTTATCTTTTTTCAATAAATCTTGCAGTAATTTACGATTATAAAGCGCATCTTGGTTGTTAGGATTTAGCGATAAAGCTTTGTTGTAAGCTTCTATAGCTTGCTCGTATTGCCCCATATGCGCTAGAGCATTACCTTGGTTATAGTACCCTTGTTCTGTTTTTAGCTCTTTATATAACTCCGCTGCGTTTTGATAATCCCCGGCCTTATAAGCAGCTGTTGCCGTCCAATCGCTACGCTCAAAAGTCTCTTTTGCTTTCTTATATTGTGCTTTACTCATTAATGATTGACCTTGTTGATCGGGTGTAAACCAAAGATCTTGCCAACTAAAGGCTAAAACATTAGTCGAGCACAAAATAATTATTAAAAAGATGGAACGCCGAATCATACTGCTACCCTCTGCAACCAACCTCGCCGAAATACCGGCAATAAAAAGGCTAAAGCTATAATTAGAAACCATCGACCTTCGTCACGCCAAAGAGGAATATTATCTTTATCGTTAAGAGTAAAATCTGCATTTTTACTAGCAGCATTTAACCACTGTTCCAAATCTGTTGAATCAGAAGAATAGACTAATAGCTGACCATGACCAGCATTCGCAAATTGCTGGAACAATGGATTCAAATTTTTATCTGCTTTTACTGGTATAATAGAAGAGAAAAACCCAGACTGAGCCAGAGTTTTAGCTGTTTCTATAGCGCTTGATGAGGGAGAATCGGCAGTTAAAACCAAAATCTGTCCTTGTTTATAACCAGCCTGCTGAATCAATTTACTTGCTTCGGTTAATGCAGACTCTAATTTTTGACCTCGTACCGGCATGATGTCTGGAGTTAATGTCGATAACAACGAAGTTATCGTTTGCCCATCATCTGTTAAAGGAGAAACAACAAAAGGCTCGCCAGTATAAACAATTAATCCAAATTGCCCTTCATTCTTACGCGTCAATAAATCATGCAGTTTAAATTTAGCACGGCTCAGGCGATTAGGAGTCAAATCAGTCGCCATCATATTGGGGGACATGTCTAAAACTAATACCCTAGGTTCTATTGGTTTATAAGTGGGAACTGGAAGCTTATACCAGGCAGGCCCCGCAACACTAAAAATCATAAATAAGATACTAAGAAATAAAAACGACAGAGAAGCCATGCGTTTACCTTGTCCTTTTTTCTGCACTAAATGAGCTAACAGATGACTATCACACACTTCATTCCATGCATGTAATTGCGGGGATTGTCGCCATGATAAAACCGCAAATCCTATCAGAGGAATAATAACTAATAACCACCAAGGTCTTAAAAAATGAAATTCAGCCATCATGATTGAGTTTTCCTCTGGCGAGAAAAAGAATTTAATTGTGGAACAAGATCAGTTTTTCCAGCCATCCACAAAAAGCATAACAGCAAAGCCAAACCAACAAACCAAGGATAATAATCTTTTTGTGGTCGAATGGTGGCCTGTTCCTGGCTGGTAGTTTCTAAATCATTAATCGTTTTATAAATAGAATGCAAACTTTCAGTATCTGTAGCACGGAAATAACGACCACCAGTTATTTGTGCCATTTTCTTCAGAGTCTCTTCATCAAGATCAGCAGAAGCATTAGCAATAAACGGATCATTAGCCAGTGCCCTTGGATCAGATTCGGCTCCAAGGCCTATAGTATAAATTTTAATTCCATCTTCTTTCGCCAATTCAGCAGCCTTCAACGGTATTAATACGCCAGCATTATTCGCCCCATCGGTAAGTAATATGATAATGCGTCCGGTTTTTGGCACTTCTTCCAAACGTTTTACCGCCAATCCTACTGCATCACCAATAGATGTCATTGGACCGGCAAGACCTGGTGTCGCATCTTCAATACGCATTAAGATGCTATGCCTGTCATAAGTTAGAGGAGTCTGCAAATAGGCTCGACTACCGAAGAGAATTAAACCAATTCTATCCCCTGTTCTATCTTGGACAAATTGTGATGCAGCACGTTTTACGACTGATAATCGACTCATTGGACGCCCATGCAGGATCATATCATTAATATCCATACTGTTGGATAAATCCAAAACCATCATGATGTTATAACCCTCGCGAGTTACAGGCACCGGAGAACCAATCCAACGAGGTCCAGACAAAGCAAAAACCAACAACGTCCAGATTAGTGCAGGAATCAATAATAGTGCTTGTGCAGACATGGAGCGCTTTTCATGCTCCACTATGTTTAACATCGCATCAAAAAAAGGTACCTTTAGGGCTGTAGGTAGTTTTATTTTTGCTCGTGGCACCAAATACCAAATCAATAAAGGTAAAGGCAGGAGAATTAAAGCCCAAGGAGTTGCTAATTCGAACATGGTGCCCTCCTTTGCTTAATCCAAAGTTGAGCTCTGGTGATAAGTGGTTGTAAATCCACAGTTTCTTTCGTTTTAAAAGGAGAATCAAGTAGCATGGATTTCACAGAATTAAAATCTACACCCTTACTTGTTTTATTTAAAAACTCAATCCATGCCTCACTATGAAGACTAGCTACCGCAGATCGAGGATAATACACTAAGGCCACTCGTCTTAATAACTCCGAAATGCGGGCGCTGGCTAATTGTGCATTTCTATCTTTCTCATATTGAATAGTGTAACTCTTTAATAGCTCTAAGGCCTGATTTTTCGCCAAAGCATCCCTATGCCTTTTGCGCAGAATATAAGCTAATACAGCCGCTATTATTAAAATCATTAACAGGAGCACATACCAGCCAGGGGCTAATGGCCACCATCCTATTGCATCTGGAAGATGAATGTCTTTTAATTGTGCTAACTCATCTGCTTTAGCCACGAATCCTCCTGGGAAAAGTCAGGCGAACAACTTGCGCCAAATCCATATCCGCCGTAACTTGTACATACTGAATTTGTAGGCTTTTAAATTGTTCCTTTAACTGCTGTACTCTCTGCTGACAATAATGTTCATAAGCAGTAGTTACTGTCTCTAACTTGGTATCAAATAAAATTTCTTGCTGGCCATTGGTAATGGCATATTGCTGAGGTTTAGGCGGCGCTAATTCTAAAGGGTCACAGATATGATAAGCCAGAACATCATTATGCCCCCGTAACCGGTTTAAATGTTGTTCACATTCACTGTCCATAGAATAAAAATCGCTAATTAATACTAAAATGCTCCCTGGTCTGATTACTCGCCGCAATCGTACTAAAGCATCGCTGAGCATTCTCGCTTTTTCCTCGCGTTGCGCTTCAGTTTGGTCGGTATACTGGCTCAGCGCGGCTAGTAAGGGCAGTACTCCCGCATCGCGCCCACGAGGAATAAATTCACTATGCTGTGTCGCTGAAAAGAGAAAACCGCCTATTCTATCCCCTTGCTTAATAACCGTCCATGCGATGATGGAGGCTAGACGAGCAGCTACTACGGACTTAAATGCTATCTTCGTTCCAAAAATCATAGAAGGATTAAAATCGCCAAGAATCACCACAGGGCGCTCACGCTCCTCCTGATAGAGTTTAACGTGAGGTTTCCCTGTACGGGCTGTAATTCGCCATTCCATATGGCGAATT
Organism: Legionella sp.; assembly: GCA_027437055.1. Taxonomy (GTDB): domain Bacteria; phylum Pseudomonadota; class Gammaproteobacteria; order Legionellales; family Legionellaceae; genus Legionella. The sequence goes on from DAIAOV010000060.1 coordinate 7,207, forward strand.
TCATCCCCAGCCTGATAATTCCTTACCTCCGCGAAATCCATTCCTCGGCCACGTAATTTAGACAAATGATTTCCCGAACGCAGAGCTTTTATTTCAGGTGGATATTGCACTGACTGAGCATAACGTCTAAGACTTATCAATTCATTTAATTCTGCGACAACACCATCAGCCATAAAAACCTCTTAAGGAATAGCAACTAGACGCAATAAGCCATCGATGAAGTCATCACTGCTTATTCCTTCCGCTTCTGCTTCATAACTTAATAAGATTCTATGACGCAGTACATCATGAGCAATCGCATGGATGTCATCAGGAGTGACATAATCTCTGCCTGCAAGCCAAGCATGTGCCTTAGAACACCGATCCAAAGCAATAGTAGCCCGGGGGCTAGCACCAAAACGCAACCATCGACCTAATTCAGCACTGTAAATGCCGGGATTGCGCGTTGCAATAACTAATTGCACCAAATAATGTTCTAAGGCCTCACTAGTATGCACTTTAAGCACTTGTTGACGCGCTTCGAATAGTGTTTTTTGTTCTAATTTCTGGGGTTTTGTTTTTATATCAACTAAGGTTCCTTGAGCTTCTTTTCGAGCCAAAGCTAAAATTTCATGCTCCACTTTAGCTTCGGGATAACCAATTTTTACATACATTAAAAATCGATCTAATTGCGCTTCTGGTAGCGGGTAGGTACCTTCTTGTTCAATGGGGTTTTGTGTTGCCATGACTAAGAACAATTCAGGCAAAGGATAAGTCTTACTGCCTATAGTCACTTGTCTTTCTGCCATCGCTTCTAGTAAAGCGGATTGTACTTTAGCAGGGGCTCGATTAATTTCATCTGCTAAAATCAAATGATGAAACAGGGGGCCTGGCTGAAATACAAATGAATTATCCTGAGGATGATAGATATCTGTTCCTGTTAAATCACCTGGCAATAAATCAGGGGTAAATTGGATTCTATGAGAGTCTCCTTCAACTACATCAGATAACTCTTTAATCGCCCGGGTTTTTGCTAACCCTGGCGCACCTTCAACTAATAAATGGCCATCAGCAAGCAAGGCAATTAACAAGCGAGAAATCAACCCCTTTTGGCCTAGAATTCGTGAATTAAGATGGTTACTGAGTTGCAACATTTGCTCTTGTACAGAAACCGCGACTTTATCGTCTAACTGCTCCATTACATTCACCTTTTTAAAAAATTTAATCCTAACGTGAATTAAGTCAGATGCCAAGTAAAGCAACTAATTAGTAGCTGTTCAGACAATGGTGTCAACTTAAGGAATTAACCTTGTGTCACTTATTTGCAACCTGGGAGGTCGAGGCTCAATGTTAGCTCCCGGCTGCAAGCAACTGGGAGCTAACATGGGCTTAAGTTGACGCCATTGCGTAAACGCTTACACTACTTAGCGGGTAGTTGGTCAGCTATTATATAAAACCAGCCCAGTAGATCTCAATAGTTTATTATAGAACAAGCACGGCCTATCATCACTAACATTGAGTTAAGAATCAGATTGACTGATAATCAGCTTGCAACTCCAGAGGCATCATCTGCTGCAAGCGCTCATATAAAGACATGATTTCTTCACAAAATACATGAAGTTGCTGTTGATTCTCCCATAAATCGTAACTAATTCCTTTATTAAACACCTGCTGACGCGACAATGTTTTTAGCAATAGAAGTTCCTGGCTAGAAAAACCAAGGTGGCTGTTTAACTCAACCAACTCCATGAGCTTTTTATATTCCTTTATGGGTCTATGTTCGTGGAGACAATAAGCTTTGAAAGTAAGTTGAAAAGCAACATACATCAAAGAAGTTACAGGTGACAAAGCATCAATAGAGTCCCCACCAGAAACTCTGCCACTAGTTATCTGTTGCATTAAATGATCGGCAGAATAAGCATGTTGTGTGGCAACACTAAGCAACTCCAAAGGAGATAAGTAACGCTTGTCCATATTTCAATGTTTCCTGTTTCTAAAATACTCTTTATATCGCTAAATATAGCTGACATGAGCGATTTCGAGTCTTTATTAACTCTATGTGTGGTAAAATAGCAGAGAATTATATCCTTGAATTGATTTGATGCACACAATTATTAATAGCTCATGGCAAATAGGTTCTTTAACGCTTCCTAATAGGCTAATTCAAGGACCTTTGGCAGGCTATAGTTGTGCTCCATTTCGTGAACTCTTTTATCAATTCACGCCCCCTGCTTTCTGCGTGACTGAAATGAGTTCTGCTGTTGACATTATTAACAAGCATACTCATCAATCCCGCTATCTTTACCGCTCCCCTCAGGAAAGAATTCTCTCCTACCAAATATCAGGTAATGACATGCACGTCATGGCACAAGCGGCACAACGATTAGAATCCCAAGGAGCGGATTTGATTGATATCAATTGTGGTTGCCCAAAAACTAAAATTCGCAAGAAAGGAGCAGGAAGTGCCCTCTTAGATGAACCACAAAAATTGGTGGCCATCATAAAAAATATTCGACAGGCTATATCCATCCCCTTAACTGTTAAAATTCGTATTCATAAAAATAACAATGACATAACACTAGCAAAACAAATTGAAGAAGCAGGGGCTGATGCGCTCATTGTACATGGGCGACGTTGGACAGATGATTATGATGTGGCTTGTGATCTAGAGCAAATAGCACAAATCAAGCAAAACATTAACATCCCAGTGATTGCTAATGGCGACATCCATGATCACATAACATTACAAAAAGCTATAACAACAAGTCACTGTGATGCTTTTATGATAGCAAGAGCTGGTAGTGGACGCCCCTGGCTCTATCAAGAGTTTCTTGAACAACGTACCATAAAGATAGAACAAGATGAGAGAATAAAATTATTTATCCGTCATCTTGACGGGCTAGCTTGCCTTGAGGATGAGTTTAAAGCCGTGCTGCAGAGTAAATCGCTAGTACGTTATTATTTCCGACAATATCTTCATCAACAGCAATTGGAACAATTTTATAAATTACATTCTATGGACGCCATAGAGCTTTTTTTACAACATACTCTAATTGCCCGTGAATTAATCTAAATCCACATTAGGCCGTATCGCGAATTGGTGAACAAGTCGAGTGTATACCATCCCGCCCTTGGGCAAAGTAAATGTGCTATTATTTATCAATACCCCTTGTTATAAGGAAATAACATGGCCATGAATGTCGCGCAAAAAATAATCCACTCCCACCTCCTACAAGGAGCGCTGAAGCCAGGAAGAGAAATAGCATTGAAAATAGATCAAACACTCTGCCAAGATGCTACGGGAACATTAGTGATGCTCGAACTAGAATCCATGGGGCTGGAACGTACTAAAGCTGAAGTATCTGTACAATATGTCGATCATAATTTAATTCAAGAAGATAATAAAAATGCGGATGATCATCTCTTTCTGGAAAGTGCTGCAAAACGCTTTGGTATCTATTACAGCAGACCTGGCAATGGCATAAGTCATGCAGTTCATATGCAAAATTTTGGTATCCCAGGAAAAACGCTTACGGGCTCTGATAGCCATACTTGCGCAGCAGGTTCTCTTGGTATGATTGCTATTGGCTCCGGGGGATTGGAAGTCGCCATGGCTATAGCAGGTTACCCTTTATACATCAAAATGCCCAAAATATTTGGAGTTAAATTAACTGGCTCATTACCGGACTGGGTCAGTGCTAAAGACGTTATTTTGGAAATGTTACGCCGTTATGATGTCAAAGGCGGTGTAGGCTATATTATTGAATATTACGGAGAGGGATTAAACCATTTGTCGGCCATGGACAGGCATGTCATAGCCAATATGGGTGCTGAATTAGGAGCAACCACTTCTGTTTTTCCTTCTGACGAAATCACTCGTGATTTTTTAAAAAGTCAGGGACGTGAAAAAGACTGGAAAGAACTGAAAGCAGATAAAGAGGCCACATACGATAAACAGGATGAAATCAATTTATCTACTCTTGAACCACTAATTGCCAAACCAACAAGTCCTGGCAATGTCGTCCCCGTAGCAGAAATTGCCGGAGAAGAACTTTATCAAGCTTATATTGGCTCTTCTGCTAATCCAGGTTATAGAGATTTTGCCATTGCTGCTGAAATAGTTAAAAAGCAAACGATAAAGCCCTATGTATCTTTTGACATTAATCCTAGTTCTCGCACTATCTTAGAGGAGTTAGCTCGTGATGGGCATTTAGGTAGCCTCATTCATGCCGGCGCACGCATACACCAAGCGGGTTGTAATGGCTGTATTGGTATGGGGCAAGCACCAGCAACGGAAAAGAATAGTCTCCGAACGGTGCCCCGTAATTTCCCTGGGCGCTCTGGTACGGCCGAAGATCACATCTTTTTGTGCAGCCCGGAAACTGCGGCAGCATCGGCATTAATGGGCGTCATTACCGATCCTAGAACATTAAAAATGCCCTATCCTCAAATCACAATGCCCAAACGCAGAATATTAAATCGCGCCTGCATCGAATCTCCTTTAACATCGCAGGAGGCAAAAAAAATTGCGTTAGTTAAGGGACCCAACATTGTTTCATTACCCGAATTAGATCCTTTACCTAAAGCATTAAAGTTACCAGTATTACTTATAGTTGAAAATAATATTTCAACGGATGAAATCTCCCCGGCGGGGACAAGAGTACTTCCTTACCGTAGTAATATTCCTCAAATTAGCGAATTTACCTACACGCATGTTGATGAGGATTATGTACCACGCACTAAAAAACACAAGGAGGGTCATGCCATTATTGGGGGAGATAATTACGGCCAAGGATCCAGTAGAGAACATGCCGCCTTAGCCCCTCGTTATTTAGGTCTAAGAACAGTTATAGCAAAAAGTTTTGCTCGCATTCATTGGCAAAATTTAATCAATTTTGGTATCTTGCCCCTAACTTTCAAAAATCCTAAAGATTATGATGGCATCAAACTCAATGATGTCATTGAAATTAGTAACTTACCCACTATCTTAGATAAACAAGAATTTACCATAAAAATTAATGGCAAGGATGTAGTAGTGCAACATACTTTATCTGAACGTCAAAAAGAGGTGTTGAGCTTGGGTGGATTAATTAATTGGGTAAAACAAGACATAGAGAGTCAAAAATCTTTGCGTAAACATGGGTAGCCGCCCTCCGCTAATTGTAGGTCGGGCCCCTGGCCCGACAAATATACTTGTATACAAATTCTATCCCAAATAGGCTATTTAATGTCAGACCAAGGGCCTGACATACATTGGATAGATTCTTCATCTATCTACCCTCCGAGACTTCTACCGCCATCAACTCTTAAAGTTTGCCCAGTGATAAAAGGATTTTGTGCCAAGCTTAAAACAGCCTGTGCAATAAACTCTGGCTTACCATGTTGTTTTAAAGGCGTTTTAGCAATGATCTTTTGCTGTTCTTCTATAGTTAAACTATTCACATTCTCTGGCCACATAATTGCACCTGGAGCAACTGCATTGACCCTAACGTCAGGAGCAAACTCACGCGCTAAAGATTCAGTTTGCATTTTTAAGGCTGCTTTGCTTTGACAATACACACTGTAGCCTTTAAGTGGATTTTCAGCATGAATGTCGGTTATATTGATAATAGTTCCACACCGTTGTTTTAATAAAGGATAGGCTGCCTGACTCAGTAAAAACGGTGCTTTAACATGAATATCAAATAGTGCTCGCCAATTAGATTCGTTAAATGATTCATGTTCTGTACGCACAAAAATTGACGCGTTATTCACTAGTAAGTCCAAACGCCCGCTCCAGTCAGATACTGTTGTCATTATTTCCTGTGCAGCGTAATTCTCAGTAAGTTCTCTTTGTAAAACGAAGGCACTATCCTTTCGCTTATTATTCAATTCTGCAGCAAGATCATGGGCTTCTTGCAACGTATTGCGGCAATGAATCACGACTTTATAACCAGCTTGATGTAACAAAGTCACGATAGCAGCACCTATCCGCCGCGCTCCGCCAGTGACCAAGGCCACCTTCGCTTCTTGTTTGTTTGCCTGATTCAAGGTATGTTCCCCTTTTTAAGTCATTTAATCGATTATGAGTTTAATAAAAACACTAAACGCGCACTTAGCCGAACGAAAAGAAATGCCCTTCGTAGAATTCATGCAGCTGGCATTATATGCTCCAGGCGAGGGCTATTACAGTTCTGGCTTACCCAAATTAGGCCAACAAGGTGATTTTATTACCGCACCGGAGTTAACCCCTTTATTCGGTCAAGCCCTTGCCAATCAATGCCAACAAATAATTTCAGGCTTAAATGCTCCTGTTTTATTTGAATTTGGTGCTGGTACAGGCAAGCTTTGCGTGGATATCTTAAGTCATCTAGAAACACTCCATTGTTTACCTGAATCTTATTTCATTTTGGAAGTAAGCGCTAATTTACGCCATAGGCAACAGAAATTAATTCAACGCACAATCCCTCATCTCGCATCTAAGGTACAATGGATTGATCGCTGGCCCGAAAACTCATTCAATGGAGTGATCATTGCTAATGAAGTATTAGATGCTATGCCAGTTAATCGATTCATGATTACGGAACATGGAGTTCAAGAAAGCTACATCACCCTAAACGAACACCAGCAATTAACAGAAATATTTAAACCCTGTCACAATCAACGACTACTAAACTACATCAACGATCATTTACCAGAGTGTCCAACGCCTTATCTTTCGGAGGTCAACCTTTTCTTAGATGATTGGCTTGTCAATGTCCGCCATATGTTACAACAAGGAGTGGTGTTCCTAATAGATTATGGTTTCCCAAGACACGAATACTATCATCCCGATAGAAATCAAGGAACGTTAATGTGTCATTATAGACATCATAGTCACCCCGATCCTTTATTACATCTTGGAGAACAAGATATTACTGCTCATGTTGATTTTACTCACGTTGCTGAAGCAGGACAACAAGCTGGATTTCATATTGCAGGGTATACTAACCAGGCCTCTTTCTTGCTGGCCAACGGTTTGTTAAGCTTACTTCATAATATACATGATGAGCAGGATCAATTTCGAGCCAAACACGCCATTAAGCAATTAACTCAACCCAGTGAGATGGGTGAGTTATTTAAGGTTATAGCTCTGATTAAAAACATGGAAATTGATTTACATGGCTTTCTATTACACGATAAACGAGTGAGTTTATAAATGATTAAAAGATATCTAACTACTGTGGAATTACAAAAAGAATCTATGAAGTTTTCCGCAGGTCATACTACCATTTTCTCTGCTACTGAAAGAGAACCCTTACATGGCCATATGTACAACGTTTATTTGGCCCTAACCACTTGGGTTGAAGAAAATGGAATGACCTTTGACTATCGTTATTACAAGGAACGAATTCATAAATTATGTCGTCAGTTAAATCAAACGTTTCTCATGCCCCAATATTCACCTTTTTTAGAATATGGGGAAGATAAAGAATACTATTATTTTACTTTTAACCATAAGAAGATCCCTTTCCTCAAAGAGGATGTCACCCTCATGCCACTGACCAATATCACCGTTGAAGAATTATCGCGTTGGTTTGTCAATGAGCTCATTAAAGAACATGAAGAGCTGGATAGACATCGCATAGAAAAAGTAGTGGTTAAAGTTTTTTCTGCTCCCGGACAATCAGCAAGTCATGAGTGGCATAGAAGTTAAATGAGTCAGGTTTATCGGGTCTGTATACCTCACACTAATCGTGACTATTTCGATTATGAGGCGCAAGAATTAATGCCTTGTATCGGCGGACGAGTCTGGGTGCCGTTCCGTAACCAGACCCGTTTAGGTATAGTGATTGGTGAAGAACAAACTCAGCTGACCGAAACGTCGTTAAAAAGTATTAGTGTGGTTATAGACGATGAGCCTTTAATTACAAACGAGTTACTCACCTTATGCTTATGGATTAGCAATTATTACCAATCACCTCTTTCTGAGGTACTCCCCCTGGCTTTACCTAAAAAATATCGCTCAGGTGAATCGTGCCAATTGCCTATGAGTGATTTTTATCAATTAAAAATACCGGCTGAAGAAGCGAAAAAACTCATTTCCTCTCGTGCCCGTAAGCAATTAGAGCTTATTGATTTTTTAGATTCACAACAGGAACTGGTTTCCAAGCAAAAACTAATACATAATGGTTTTAATACAAGCCAAATAATGGCCTTACTTTCAGCACAAATAATTCAATTATCACAGCAGATTAATATTCCAGAAAAAACGAAGCAAACAATCACCCCACCTCTGATTCTTAATCCTGAACAAGCAGTGGCTGTCACTGCTATAACAGAGCATTTACATCATTACCGAAGTTTTTTATTACAAGGAGTTACCGGTAGTGGCAAAACAGAGGTTTATTTGCAAGCCATAGCCAAGGTTTTAGAGCAAGGAAAACAAGTATTAATCTTAGTTCCTGAAATCGGTCTAACTCCCCAATTGTTATCTCGTTTCACAGCACGATTTACCCAACCTATCGCCGTGATCCATTCCAACCTCAATGAATCAGAAAGACAAATTGCCTGGCAATTAGCTAAAGAACATCGGGTAAGCATAGTAATAGGCACTCGTTCTTCAGTATTTACTCCTATGCCCGATTTAGGACTAATTATCATCGATGAGGAACATGACAGCTCACTGAAACAAATGGACGGGGTGCGTTATTCCGCGCGCGACACCGCTTTAATGCGCGCTCATCTTGCGAATATCCCTATTATTTTGGGTTCCGCTACCCCTAGTCTGGAAAGCGTACAAAACTGCAAACAAAATAAGTACACTTTACTAAGATTAAATCACAAAGCCTTAACAACCACCCCTCTTCATTATCAGCTCGTCGATTTACGCTCCCAAGCAATCCAACACGGATTGGCGATACCCACGCTAAAAGTCATAGAAGAGCATCTTCAGAAAAAGAATCAAGTGTTGGTTTTTATTAATCGTCGCGGCTTTGCTCCCGTATTACTTTGTCATCAATGTGGCTGGATGGCTGATTGCCGAGCATGTGACAGTCACCTAACATTACACAAACAATTGGGACAAATGATTTGCCATCATTGCGGTTTAACGCAAAGAAAACCATTATCCTGCCACCATTGCCACAGTACTGAATTAATTCCTATAGGAGCCGGAACCCAACGGATTCACGAGTTTTTAAGTACGCGCTTTCCTAATACCAATATTGTCCGCATTGATAGGGACGAAGTGCGCAAAAAGAATGCTTTGACGATTCATCTAGATAAAATCAATAGCGGCGAAGCACAACTTATTATTGGCACACAGATGTTGGCTAAAGGTCATCATTTCCCACGACTATCCCTAGTGGTAGTGCTTGAAGCAGATGCTGGTTTATATAATCAGGATTTCAGAGCAATAGAACATTTAGGGCAATTGCTCACTCAAGTTTCCGGGAGAGCAGGACGAGCCGAACAAGCAGGCCAAGCATTAATCCAAACTCATTTACCTGATCACCCTTTGCTTAATTTGTTGATTCAGCAAGGCTATAACGAGTTTGCTGATGCCTTACTTACCACTCGCCAACAAGCTGAGTTACCCCCTTTTCATTTTTTAGCGGTTATTAGAGCGCAAGGTAATACTATAGCTAAGGTATTAAAATTCATGCATGCGGCTAAGGAGCAAATGAAAACCCATCCGCTAATAGTTATGGGGCCAGCTCCAGCCCCCTTACCGCGTAAAGCCAATCAACATCGCATGCAACTACTGATAAAATCACACTCAAGAAAAATACTAAATAGTTCGTTGACGCAATTAAGAGAGTGGTTAACAATAACAAAATTAAGCAATGGCATCCGCTGGAATGTGGATGTTGATCCAATGGACCTATCATGACCGATAAAAAGATTACTGTGCATCAAAAAACGTTTGATATTGCGTGGGGAGACATGGACGCATTAGGACATGTAAATAATGGACGTTATTTTGATTATTTTCAGGAAGCTCGTATCGAATGGCTAAGAGAACTTAATATCACTCTAACCGAGAATACTGGCCCCGTAGTTATTCATGTCGCATGTACTTATTTAAAACCCGTTATTTATCCGGCTACTGTAACTCTGCGCAGCAGCATCCATAGCCTAGGCAATTCAAGCATGGTCATGGATCATGAGCTCTACCAAAATGAAGTACTGATGGCCCAGGGGATTAGTAAAATTGTATGGGTAGATTATAAACAGAATAAATCCATACCGATACCGGAACAAGTCCGTAATTTTTTTAAATGATGTAATAATAATTGTAAAGTAACAGCTCAGGTTCCTCATGTGACTGTTTCCGCAAACGGTTACTAATCACAAACGGTATAATAGCCATGTCTGAATGGGTTTGAACGAGAGCGAAATTCATAATCACGACAATGTTGGCCACGCTCGTCGTTATAGCGTTTTTGTAAACGAAACACAAAATCACCAAAATTCATATCTTGCTGCCACTCCCTCGCGTCTCGTTGCTTTTGCTCTTCGTCTAATTTATTTAGGAATTTACTGAGCTTGCTACTATATCCCACACTAACGCATAAGGATATCAGTAAAACTGCTATTGTTTTTTTAGCCATGACGCCCACCAAAAAGACATATAATGCAATATTAAACCACATGAGCGAATAAAAATCTATCCCTTTACATTATGATGTAGGTTGGGCCCTTGGCCCAACAAAGGATTACCCAAAATCTAAACAGCTATGGGTGCTTTAATTGCGGGGTGGAATTGATAATTCACAAACTCAAAATCATCATAACTGTATTCAAATAATGATGACGGTGTCGATTTAATATGTAACATTGGCAGAGGGAATGGCTCTCTGGTTAATTGAGTACGTGCTTGTTCCAAATGATTGAGATATAAATGACAATCTCCTCCTGTCCAGATAAACTCACCAACGCCAAGGTTACATTGCTGCGCAACCATATGAGTTAATAAGGCATAAGAAGCAATATTAAACGGTACTCCTAGAAACACATCAGCTGAACGCTGATAAAGCTGGCAGGACAACTTATTATTCGCTACATAAAATTGAAATAATGCATGGCATGGCATTAATGCCATTTTATCTAACTCACCCACATTCCAAGCGCTAACAATAAGGCGACGCGAATCGGGGTTACTTTTAATTTGTTGGAGCACATCAGATAATTGATCTATGGTACGCCCATCAGCAGTAGGCCAGCTACGCCATTGGCGCCCATAAACTGGGCCTAAGTCCCCGTTGCTATCTGCCCACTCATCCCAAATCGTGACGCCATTCTCTTGTAAATAGGTAATATTCGTATCGCCGCGTAAGAACCATAATAATTCATGAATGATACTACGCATATGCAATTTCTTGGTGGTTATCAATGGAAAACCGTTGTTTAAATCAAAACGCATTTGATAACCAAACACAGACAAAGTACCCGTCCCTGTTCTGTCTGTCTTTTCTGCTCCTTGCTGTAATATATGTTCTAATAACTGTAAATAAGCTTTCATCGTTTAACCCACCATAACCAAAATCCGAATAACAACATCGGTATAGATAGAAGCTGTCCCATAGTCAACCAGTTAAAAGCAATATAACCTAATTGAGGATCGGGTTCGCGGAAACACTCTGCTATCAGACGACACCCTGCATAGCCCATTAGAAAAACAGCTGAAACACGTCCAGTAGCTCTGGGCTTGGAAGCATAACACCAAACCAAGATAAATAAAGCAATACCTTCCAAACCAAACTCATAAATCTCTGATGGATGACGTGGTTGATTATCAACATGACTGTAAACCATAGCCCAAGGCACATCGGTCACTCGCCCCCACAACTCCCCATTAATAAAATTCCCAGCACGTCCCGCCCCTAGCCCTAAAGGAACTAAAGGCGCGACAAAATCACCAACTTCCCAAAATTGTTTATTAAATCGACGGGCGAACAACCAAACGGCAATAATAACGCCAATCAGGCCGCCATGAAAGGACATGCCACCTTCCCAAATTTTAAATAAAATCCAAGGTTGATGAAGCAATTCTTGAGTATTATAAAACAACATATATCCAATACGACCACCTAAAATCACACCAAGAGCAGCATAAAAAATCAAGTCACTAATCTGCTCAGTGGTCCAATCCAATTTATAATGTTTTGTTCGCCAATAAGCTAATAACCAAGCAGCAACAAAACCGATAAGATACATGAGGCCATACCAATGAACTTTAACTGGGCCTAAAGAAAAGGCTACGGGATCTATATAAGGAAATGTAAGCATAGAGAGTAAAGTCCTTTTAAAATAGCATCTTAATTGCAGTTAAAAGTAATATCACAATAAAAAAATACCTTAATTGTTTCACAGGCAATAAATAATTTAATCTCGCTCCCATAGGAGCTGTTAGACTACTGGGGATTGCTATCCAGAAAACAGCCGGCCAGTAAATATATCCAGTGGAATAAGGTACCGAAGCCATTGCGTGCCACCCACTAATGATAAAAACGATAGTGCCCACTGATGCTACAGTGATACTACATAAATTGGATATAGCAGGAATTTTTCTTAAGGATACGCCACAATAAGTAAGATAAGGTATAGTTAAAAGGCCCCCTCCTATACCCAAGAGTCCAGACTTTAAACCAATAAAAAAACTAACCAAACGATCAAGCCAAGGTTTCGGTAATTGTTCTGCGCGTTCTAGTTCTAAGTGTCTATCAAGTAACATTTTATAAGCAACGCACAACAAAAACATTGTAAATATAACTTTTAGCCAGTAAGTCGAAACGTAAGCGGCCAGAACACCACCTGCAATGGATCCTAAAATAATTCCAGGCAATAATCGGTAAAAAACAGGCCATAAGATTTCTCCCATGGAATGATGGGCTCGCAAAGAGGCTTGTGCAGTGCAAATGATCACCGCCAGTGAGGTTCCAGCAGCAACATGCATGATGCTAGATGTAGGAACTGCGTGATTTATTTGAAAAAGAAATGCTAAACCCGGCACCACTACAATGCCGCCACCTATACCTAAAATACCCGCCATTAAACCAGCAAAGATACCAATAATTGCGTACACCGCTCCGTGAAAAAACAAATCGATAATCACGATGGTTTTCCTGCTCGAATTAAGCTGCCTAACCCTTCTTCTTCTAAGGCTTTTTGTAAATGGAATCGTATTTCCGCGGGATGCTCATATTCAAGTACCTCGGCAAGAATTTTGCGTGCATTGGCTATAGCGAAATTGCGAATTACCCATTTTACTCTGGGCAAGCTAGAAGAGTTCATGCTCAAAGTATCAAACCCCATAGCAATTAACAAAATAACAGCAAGAGGATCACTAGCAATTTCACCACAAATACTGACATCAACTCCTGCAGCATGACCTCCTTCAACTATTTTAAGCA
>DAIAOV010000061.1 GCA_027437055.1 Legionella sp.
ACTTCTGTTGGCTGGTTTTTTGGACTAAAAATACACCTTGTTGTTAATGATAGATGCGAATTGATTGCATTTAAGATCACACAAGGCAGTCAGCATGATAATATATCTGCCAAAAAATTGCTCAAAGGATTACAGGGTTTAGCTTTTGGTGATAAGGGCTATCTTGGAAAAAAAATCTTTGACGCCTTGTACAAAGAGGGTCTCAAGCTCATTACTCGAAAACGAAAAAACATGAAAAATATAGCGCCATTAACAGAGTATGAACAACAATTACTCAATCAACGCGGAATTATTGAAACAATATTGAACTGTTTGAAACATAAATATCATATTTGGCATACACGACATCGTTCAATTTTGAATGCAATATCACATTTGGTCGCTGCATTGGCTGCATATGTTATTGAGCCCCTAAAAATCAACGCAATCAAGCAGCTTGTGGCAAAACCAAGAGAGTTGACTCATCTACTATAAAAAAACGTCGAACTGGGGTTTGTCTTATTTTATAAGACATCTGAGCTACTGAAACCAGCAAGCCAACGGTACATTTTGATTTTTTACTCATATGAGATACTAAAGAAGGGGATTTTGGTTTAATTATACATTATTTGATTCAAGTTTGTCCATAAAGACAAAAAATATCTCGCCTAAGAAATGTTAGATGGATATTATTAATTCCTTAAGATTATATTAAGGTATGTCTGTTATTCTTTGGCGCACTATTGGCGTAATTTATAAGTGTGCTATGAAATTAACTGATATCAACAAAAAGAAATTATTAGCTTCTGCCCAAACTGTATATCTTGCTTATACCTCCCTCGATTTTTTTAAAACAAGAGTATTTAATACTGCATCAGGCACAATGAGTCTTTACGAGCTGTGCAATCAGGCATTATATAGAAAAAAATATGAGCAAGTTGTTTTAATTAATAATGTTAACTATCGATTGCTTTTGACTCCTGCAGGCAATAATACTTTTAAAGTCCAGTTATCACGTCCTATAAATTCATCAACAGACGCAGTCGTTAAAAAAATTGCCGATTATAAAGACGAGGAAGTGCTCAATTTACTAGCGAATCAAGAATTTATTTTAGAAGTTCCTGAGTCAGGTGGCCAGCCTGCTGTGGCCAATAGAATCAATGAGCAGTATGTGATTGGTGGCCAAAAAAAGGTGGATTTATACCGTACTCATCTTGTAACCCTGTACAATATTATTGAAAAAATTCAGTCAGAAGACGATATTAGTAGTTTACTGGTTGCTTTAGCTACAGGTACTGGGAAAACCTTTGTGCAAGCACTGTGGATGTTGATTTTATCTCTATCAGAGAATAATGGAATATTTGCAATTCCAGCTAATTTGCTCAGTCAATTCACTAAAGATTTAAAGCGTTTGTTACCTGATAATTTTGTTAATAAGGCATTGGTTTTGCGTGAAAAAGAACAAAGCCCTCAAGTGATGAGCGCTATGCAATCTATGGTACAACCCACGGGTTCCAAGAATATAATCATAGGTTCCGCAGAGCATCTTATAGATCATCATTATCAAGAATTGATGGATGCCGATTCAAACCAGACATTTTTGATATTTGATGAGCAACATTTGATTATGAAAGCGGAACGTCGTCGCGTTCGTTTAATTGAGCTGGCTCAGCAGAAATTATCTATGTTTTTAACTGCCACTCCTAATAAAGAAACTTATGAACTCTCTGGTAATAAACCGGTGGCTATTATGTCCAGTGGCCAAAAACAACAAGCAGGACAAGGCCAATTTCCGCGATTACTAACTCACCAAGCACGCACTGTTTCTGATAGAAATAAATTCAAAGATTTTCGTTTTTGGACAGCTGATTTTTGGAAAACCGTATTTAATGGTCTTTTTCTGAGCCTAACTAACTCCATCCAAGAAGAGCAAAGTTCAGCTGCTCAGTCTTTAGTTGAAGATTTACCCTTTTATTATTATCGTAAAGAAGGTGAAGATAACATTCGTTGGCGCTTACAAGTTCCTGCAGCACGGAAGATGCTGTGTATTATTGATGATAATGAGGATTTAGTTAATTTTTGTTATTCCTTAAAGCATCATAACTTTAGAAGTAATGTCTATCGTAATGGCAATATAGTAGATAGGGCTGATGTGGCTCGCTTTTTTGGAATACTCGATGCTGAAGCAGATGTGATCAGCAATGATAGGTGGGATAAAAAAACAAATTATTTGAGCTCTTTACAACAGGATGAGCAAGAGATTGGTAATAGATTGGCTAATAAAAGCTTGGCGCAACAACTACGAGATAATATATTTCATAATCTGATTGAATATGTCCTTACTGATATTACGGGACTTGATGAGATAGAGCATAATCGTTTACGTAAGAAGGACATGAATGCTTTTATGCAGTTGGTCGTTAGCAAGTTTTCATCAAAAACAGCAGAGTATTATCAAGAAAAGCTAGCAAAGAACATTGATGCTAACGGGGCTCAGGCTTTGGGGGAGTTGCTTGCTGGGTTCTCTAATGTGATGCAGCAGATGATCGATGGCACTTTTGCCTATTCTCAAGAAGAAAATCAGCAGGACTTAGCAGATTTTATTGATAATTGGCCTTTATATGATGACTTGATGAATAAAATCATGCAGAGAGACTACAATCTATCGGCAAAGTTTGACAGTTATACCGATTCTCATTTAATAATGGGAGTAATGTCGGGAATGGGAGATGCCGAAACGCCGATAGAAGAATCACGTCCATTTTCCGGACTAA
Source organism: Legionella sp. (assembly GCA_027437055.1). GTDB lineage: Bacteria > Pseudomonadota > Gammaproteobacteria > Legionellales > Legionellaceae > Legionella. The sequence goes on from DAIAOV010000061.1 coordinate 2,754, forward strand.
CTGGGCTTACTTATAATTTATACGATCATAATGGCACTCCAGTCAGCTATGCCAAAAAACGGAAACGTACCTCCTTAGAAATTTTGAATGACACCTCTTCTGAAACGGTATTTACTCCCAATTACTTAAATATTACAGAAGAAATCGCAGATAATTATGTTAGATTGGGATTTGTTGGTGTTTATGTCAGTAACAAAAAGACTGAAGGATTTAGTGATAGAAACCTGCACACAGTAATTAATATTGCGGAACATAAATTAAGCTCTAATAATAGTCCTGAGACGCAAATTCAAGGAATAGGCCGAAATCGTGGTTTGGATGATACTATTGAGCCTGCTTATATTCATAGCTTGGGGCGAAATGAACAAGCACTATTTAATCTGGAGCACTTGCAAAGTGATGATTATTACCCTGAGTTATTTAAATCCCAAGAGCAATATAATCAAGAATACATTCAAATTTTAGGGCAGAATGTTAGTAAAAAGATAATTGCCTGGATTCATGCGAATCAGGATGAAGACGACACCATCAATCCCGATCGTTTAAAACGACAAGTACTGAAGTATATTGCTCAAGCGCTACGTGAACTGAATAATAAAAACAGTCACCAAATTGAACTCAGTCGTGCTCAATTGACTGCTGTTGTAAGCTACGTTATGGACGGGATTAATAAAGAAATTGATCATATTAATAAACCGTACACCGTTTCAACGGTTATTACTTTACTAGGATATTTGCTTAATTTTTTATCAGAATGCTACTACGCTGTGAAGAGAATACCGGCTGCTTGGAAGATGTTTCAATATTCTTGGTTTGGCACAAGAACAGGAGAGCCAAGTACCGTAGCGTCAAAACACGTGGATGATGTTTATATTAAAATTCTGTCAAAAACAAGTTTTAAAAACATTATAAGCAGTCTATCTTCTGCTATTGAGTTTAAAAATTGGCTCAGTCGTAAGGTTAAAGGAATAATGCCTCATATTACTAAAAACTTCGAATCTTACTTTAAAAAGGACGTGTTGGATTCCTTTGAAGCGCACCAAAAGCGATGCATTGAGCCGCTTCTAGTTAAAATGGTTACTGATTCTAAAAAAGAACAGGTTGCAGCGGCCTTAGCTGCCTTTCCCCATTTAGTATCCTTATTGAAGGTTAATGCAAGCACTTTGTCTACCGTTTTATCAAATAATGAAGAGCGCTTTGAGGCAATCGTACTTGCTTTACTACAGCAGGTTCCTGGCCTTGAAGGTTTGGTTATTCAAGATATTATAAATTATCCCAAGAATATGTTGCATATTCAGGCTCTATTAACGAGTGAGCCAGAAAAAATTATACTCGCTGATCCTAAGCTAGAAGAGGAGTTATCTATTCAATTGGGACATTACTTAAAGGGAGATTTTCTTAAGCATCTTTCAGCTTTTATTTCCTACCCTAATGTAAAGCGTGTAGCACCGCTTCTTAATGAAGGACAAAATGCTCAGCAATTCGTACAACATTGTCTGGTCAAAATAAACAATAAAGAATTGCTATTTTCTCCGGAAGCAATTTTAGCTGAACTAAGCAGTTACTTTAACATGGAAGAGTGTACTACTCTTGATAAAGAGGTTGATGAGTTATTTAATGAATTCAATGTACTACGTTTTGAAACTAGTAGAAATATAGTGCAATCCCTTGATGAGGTACACCAGACTGAATTAGCCTCTATTATTCAGCAGCAGCTCATTCCGGTGTTAGTGAACATTTATCCTATAGAAAGAAGAGGGGAATTATTCCACGAAGCCTCTGATCTGGTAAACATTAAAAAATTAATTAAAGAGCATGGAAGCGAGCTCTTTACAGTGATGCAAAATAATAGGGGAGCATTGCCGGATTTTATTTTTTCAAAACTTTGTTCTTCTGCATTACCAGCGCCTATTAATGTAGCCCAGCAAGTTGCGGAGAGTAAACAGTTTTTAATGCAGGAACTGAACGCAATTATGCAAAAAAGCATTCCCAGCCTTTTATGGGGAAAATTGTTTTCTTTCTCATCATGGAGTTTAAAATCAGAATATCTATATGATACAGCTGTTGCTGATTTATTGCGTAGTGACGCTTTTCTTAACGCGATTTCACTCATGCTCCCTTATGACCAATGGTTACAATTAAGAACTAGAATTCAGCAAGATCATGGGGGAGTGTTGTCTATTGCTCGAAAATTAATCGATAAGGTCAAAGCAGGAGAATTATCGGAGCTTTCTTCTGAAAACTTACTGAGCATATTTAATGAACAATTTAAGACTGAATATTTGGGGGCTGAGCAGGCTATAGAACGAGCAGTTAAATCTTTTGATCAATTCGCCAAGGACATCGCTGATAATTTTTTGACGACATTAGCTCCTGCAATTCAAAGTAAATACGCACAATTAGTATCACGTCGCTTGTTGCCTATTTTGGCTAGCTTTATCAATGATGATGCGAACAAAGAACAGTTCCTCTCTGTACAACGAGATAATAAGGTATTAAATGAATTTGTTGTCCGAAACTCCGATGTGTTGAATACATTTATTCAACAAGATGAAGAGCAGATAAAACAAACAGTCCTTGCTTTAATTAACCAATTAGTTCCTGAGGAGTCACAACTTGTTTTAGACGATATTGTTCATGCCAACGTGAAAGCAACAGGTTCCGCAAAGATATTAGCCAAAGAAGTACAAAAAATCACTTTAACTGCTTTTATTAGTAGTTCTACCTTTAGTGACCTAATGAGTGATTTTTTGAATATGCAGGATTTTGCTTTGTTGAAGGCTTATATCAATTTTCCAGAACATGTAACCTTATTGGTTGATAAAATGCTGGCCAAAGGAGTTTCTTCTTTAGATAAAGAATCCATTTTAGACATTATTAGAACGAGCGATGACAGTTTGAGTACTATTGCTACGATGGATGAAAGGGTTACTTCTTTGAATGACTTCTTTCGCTCTCAGATAGCTCGGGCTGAAAATACTCTTGATCAAGCTAAAGTAATTGAGCACGCAGGGGATGCGATTGCTCCAGTACTATTTCACAAGCAATTCATCGCTGTTATTGATGAGGTGATTGGCTTTCTTGATGAGCAGGATCTGGCAGTGTTGCTCGAGGCTATGAATAAAACTAAGCCTGATGAAGACGCAAAGCAGTTGACCGCTTTTATCGATATGATTAGAAGACAGGATAAGAGCACGTTAATTGATCAGTATTTAGCACTTCCTGAAGAGGCGAACACATTTGAAATAGAACAGTTACCTGTAAAAAGAATGATGGAGCTTCTGCAGGAGCTTTTTGAGGAGGTTTTAGATTGCCACTGTTATTATCATCAACAAGATAGAAAAGGGCTAGTGAGAAGAGGTGCTAATCCTAAAATCATCGATAAAGTATCAGAAGAGTTACGTGATATTAGAGTGGCTGGTGATTATGGTTTTCTCAGCGCATTTTCAAGAAAAGTATTTTATATTCAAGGGATTAATAATGGAATAGCCGCTGCAGGACAAATCAGTGCAGACTCGAATCAGCATATTGTTAAATCATTGCAACGAGTCAATTCACATATTTTGCGTCCATTGTGGTGGGGCACTAATGTGTCAAACTTTAGCCATTCATTAATCAAAATTGGCCGTTATATGGTTCAGGGTATTGTTGCAGGATATTTCGCTGTTCTCAATGGAATAAAATCCATGCTTAATTTTATAAGTGGAACTAATTATTTTACTATTTCTAGTAAACATTCTGATAGTGAAGACTATAACGATACTGCTTTTGACTATGCAGCAGTGATTAATGAGTTAGAGCCGTTAAACGCTGAACAGGTTAAAGAGCGCGATTGTCATTCTGATGTGGTTGTAAACTTGGAAGAGTTTGTTGCCAAACGGCCATCACGCTCAGGATTTTTTAGGGATGTTGGTGAGCATCTTCTTGATGATCAGGAAGTAGACGATTTAAGTCCTAGGTTGAATAGGTAGTAACGGTACATTATTTACTGACGTTAACTTAATAGCTGGTAATAGGCTACTCTTATAACGCCTAAGCCACATCGATCGGCCACCAGCACGTACGCGGGCAGGGGTATGTAAACATGTGTGTGCCTGAGTGCATTCCCGAGCTTAGCCCGTGTAGCCTGGTTGCAAGCAACCAGGCTACAAACTGACCTTTTACAATAGCTGTTGTTGAGCCTCGTCCCAACCTTAGTGTTCGAGCTTAGTCCCATAAAGTCTATCGCCGGCATCCCCTAAGCCTGGAACTATATATCCACACTCATTTAACTCTGTGTCTATCGCTGCTGTATATATAGTGACATCTGGATGCTCTTCGTGAAAAGAAGCAATGCCTTCTGGAGATGCGAGTAAACAGAGGAATTTAATTGATTTGGGATTCATCGCTTTGATTTCTTTGACGGCCGCAATGGCGGAGTTCCCAGTGGCGAGCATAGGATCAACCACAATCACGTCTCTATCTTGAGTGTGTTCAGGTAGTTTAAAATAATATTCAACCGCTTCTAAGGTTTTTGGATCTCGGTACAAACCTATATGCCCTATGCGAGCAGTAGGTACTAATTGTAGCATGCCATCGACTAGACCATTTCCGGCACGTAATATAGAAACAAAGACTAATTTCTTTCCCTTTAAAACAGGAGACATCATGGTGGCTAATGGCGTTTCAATTTCTTCAAACTCCATCTCCAGATCGCGAGTGACTTCATAAGCGAGTAACATACTGACTTCATGCATTAATGTACGAAATTTAACAGTACTCGTTTCCTTTTTGCGCATAATAGTGAGCTTATGCTGAATTAGAGGATGACTGATTACAACAACACCTTGGTTATCCATTATTACTCCTTGTTAAACCTTGAATTCTAAAAAATCGTTCCATCACTAATGATTTCGATGGGGGGAGAGCCTTGTATTCGTTTTATTTTGGCGATGCGACGCCCAGCCTCCCAGGTACCTCCTTGTAGAATTTTTGCTAGGGGGAGAGTGTGGGCATCCATATGGAGTTGTTTTCTGATTAATACAGCAATTTCGTCGAGTAATGATACGGTTAATGCTCGCCATTCTACTATAGCTTCAGAACCCGGTTCTTGTGCTTGTAGTAAAAGATTTTTATTTTTAACTTGTAATAATTCAGTATCAATAAGTAGGCCGCCGTTCCTATATTCGGGTAAACCAGTAAGTTGCTCTAGATCGATTACTTTGATACCCGCTTGTTCCAGTGGTTCAATGAGAGAGTAGGATAGCCATTGCGATAATTTATGAAAGGGAACGTATTCAGATCCTGGGGTACTTGTTTTCAAGGCATTATGAATCCATACGTCACCTAATGGAACCCCCTGAAATGTTAAACGTATTGGCCATATATCACTAAAGGCATCTAAAACGGCTTGAAAGAGTGTTGTTGCTGACAGTGTGTTGTGAGTATTTAGCGAACTAATGTAAGAATAAAAATTTCCTAATCGACCTTCAGTACCAAAATATTGGGTCTTTTGTTGCAATGTTTTACCTAGTCGATTGAGCAAGGCAACGCGTCCTTGAACTCCTTCAATAGGGTTATTTGCACTCACTTGAAATCCTTGTAATAAATCCTGCTCGGAGAAATTAAGCAAGCTTTGTGCATCGACACGTAGTGGATCTTTGGGATTATCACTAAATATACCATTTTGGTAGAGCGCTAAACTAGCAAGAGCAAGTCCTTCAGAGCGACTGTATTCTTTGTTAGTTTCTTTATCTAAAAAGCGCCAAGATGAACCTGCGCCAGCATCTAAAAGCACGCTAATGATGACTAATTCATAAAGGATTTTCCCCTGTTCAGCAGAATAAATCGGAGATAGTTTTTTTTGCATGACATTAATTCTATCAACGTTTCCTGCTTCAAAATGACGCCATCGACTGTGATAGGGGATATTGAAATCTGGATATTGTTCTTTAATTACATCAACAACAAACGAGGCAGTAGAGGTCATTTTTTCCAGATCTAGGGTAAAATGCTCCAGTTGATCTTGCTTTGCCAGATTTAAAATCCGATGCGCCTGTAAGCGTATTGTTTTAGGATCAAGTATTCGAGTTAATACTTGTTCCAGTTGTTCTTCTTTATTCATTAAGGCCTCGTCCTTTGGCTTTTGCTAATTCATTGATGTCCACTATGGCATCGGCACAGTAGTAACCTGCAGCCATTTTGGCATCAATCTCAACTTGAGCATCCGTGGGAATAAGTTCATTAGGGATTTTGACCCGTTCTACGACGTCGATTCCAGATCTTTGCAGTGACTCGAATTTCATATTGGACATGGAAACAAAACGGTGAATTTTGGTGATACCTAACCAATGCAAGATATCTGACATTAGTTCTTGAAAACGCATGTCTTGAACCCCCGCCACGCATTCTGTTCTTTCGAAATATTTTGCCGCAGTGTCTCCCCCTTGTTGCCTTTTGCGTGCGTTATAGACGAGGAACTTGGTTACTTCGCCTAACGCTCTACCTTCTTTGCGGTTATAGACAATAAGGCCGGCTCCGCCTTTTTGTGCGGACTCTATGCATAATTCAATTCCATGAACCAGATAAGGCCTGCAAGTACAAATATCTGAACCAAACACATCTGAACCATTACATTCATCATGAATTCTACAAGTGAGTTCAACTTTAGGATCATGAATGGTAGTCACATCACCAAAGAAATAAGCCGTTAAACCTCCTATAGGGGGTAAAAACACATCCAGATCGGTGCGAGTCACTAACTCAGGGAACATTCCAGCTGTTTGTTCAAATAAAGTACGCCTCAATAGCGATTCTGACACTTGAAAGCGTTCGGCAATACCAGGTAAATACCAGACCGGCTCTATAGCCGCTTTAGTAACGACTACATCACCTGATTCGCTTAAGATTTTCCCATCAGGCTTTAATCGACCTTTTTGCATAGCGGTATGCAATTCAGGAATGTTTATATGTGCCCTGGTCACGGCTATAGTAGGGCGTATGTCATAGCCTGCTTTGATTTCGTCGGCGAATACTTCAGCAACCAGGTGTCCCCATGGATCTAGAGATACAATTTTTCCAGGTTCACTCCATTGTCGATGAGGGCCTATAGCGACTGGGGGTGTTGTATTAGTTAAATCAGGGACGTGCTCAGGATCAAGCACTCCTGCTGCTACAGCAAGAGCACGATAAACTGAGTAAGAGCCGGAGTGAGTGCCCACTGCATTTCGGTTTTTAATATTAGTAAGAGAGGCTATAACCGGTCCTCGCTCTTTAGGATTTTCTGCATACCATTTGATTTTTAATGGTGCCGCGGTGTGACTGGCTGGATGAGAGGACAACACAATGTGTCCTTTGGATCTTTTCTTTAAATCATCTGGTGTCATGGTACTAATCCCTATAGTTGCAATGCACTTTAAATGTTTCAAATAGCTTAAGTTCGACAGAAAAGATAATTCCATGTCTTTTCTGTCGAACTTACGTTAAATACGGTTCTTATTTATTTATCATAGCAGAAGATATGGTCAGGTAGAAGTTAATCACAGCACAGGTTTTTGATTGCTATAAACATCAAAATAATAACAAATTGGAAATATATTGATTTTATTGTCTATAATTTAGTAAAATGGTGGGGTTTTTTAAATTTAATTTTATTAAGTTTAGATTTAAATATAGCTCAAACGTGTCACCTATAGTTGTCAGACTAAGATATTAAATCGTTCATATACGCTTCTTGGACAACCCTCAAGACGTAGGTACAAGGATGAAAGGTAATTCCATTTAAGATAGGAAGATAAAGGGAGCTGTATTAACAGGATCGTGATTAATGGTTAAGAGGGGTTTTTAATAATTAGGATTGGATTGTTCTATTAATGCCTAATAAGAGTGATTGGTTATTTAGATTCATGACATATGGTGTTGGCTGTATTACTGTATTACTTGGTATTATGGTATTAATCAGTTGGCACTGGCATGTATTCTTTCTTATCCAAATAAGCCCTGATTGGATACCAATGCAATACAATACAGCGATTTGTTTTATACTCTGTGGTTTATCACTAATCGCACTCAATAAGTCGGCAATAAAAATTAGTCGAATGCTCTCTTTTTCGTTATTGATTTTATCTGGACTTACTGTATTACAGTATTTTCTCAACCATGATTTTGGTCTTGATAGATTATTTATTCGGCTTTTTGTTACAACACTAATACATCATCCAGGTCGTATGTCTTTAAATACGGCTTTTTCATTTTTATTTATCGGGTTGATTCTTTTGTGGTTTACCAACTCTTATGCAGTGAGTAAAAATAAAGCGAAGTTGAGTGTTAGCCTTATAATTATCAGTCTTGTTATTCTTGTATTGGTCACATTGATTGCTGCTTTTACCAATTATTATGGAATCTCCAACAGCATGAAAATGTCTTTCAATGCTCTATTAGGGTTTATTATTTTAAGTCTGGGTTTAATTTTATTTAATCATCAAAATAAAGCAGAGAAAGAAAAAGTCCTCATCCTTCCGTTATTAATTATCTTTGTATTTTTTATGCTAACCCTTTGGGGTTGGCAATCGTTAATAAAAAGTCAATATGACTATCTTAATAAACTATTAGAGTTAAAAGCACAAAATATTACTGATCTCCTCAATATTTCTATGCAAGAGCGTGTCACTTCATTTTTACGGATGAGTGAGCGTTGGGTTGAGCAGGAGAATACCTCTGAGCACACATGGCGTACTGATACAACTAATTTTGTTAAGGATCAACCAGGATATGTTGCTATCGCATGGGCAGATAAAAAATATTTTGTTCGTTGGGTAGTTCCCGAATTAGGTACTGAACAAATGAAAGGCTTTAATTTAATGCAGGATCTTAGGAGTCAACCGGTAATTGAAAAAGCGGTAACCCAAAGGCAGTTACAGATGAGCCATATAGCTACGGTATCGTGGGGAGGCACAGGAATTACATTCTTCAGTCCCCTCTTCAGGAAAATGCAATTTGACGGATTGATGATTGGGGTAATTAATACCCAAATTATGATGTCACAGTTGTTCAATACGTCATTGATTAATGGTTATGGTTTAAAAATTTACGCAGACGATCAGTTACTCTATGATTCAGAAATTAAGAAACTGAATTTATATAGACATTGGATGAAAAGAACTCAGTTGTCTTTTTTGGGACAAAATTGGCAAATTGAACTATGGCCTTCGAATGAATTATTTCAACAAATTATGAGTCCTTGGTTACCTTTAGGGACTTTGAGCGTAGGACTTTTTATTGCATTACTTGCAGGGTTTCTCATACGGCTGCTGCAGCTCGCAAAAGATAACTCTAAGCGCCTCAATAATATTCGTATAGAGCTAGCGGACACTAATGAACTATTAAATGGGATTTTAGAAGGATCTACTGATTTAATTGCTGCTATGGATTTAAATTATAATTTTATTGCTTTTAATACAGCGTATAAAGAAGAAATATATAAGTTACTAAAAATAGATCTGCAAAAAGGAATGAACTTTAGTGTGTTAATGGAGAAAATGACTTCTGAAAACCGGGAAAAATCATTTAGTTTGTGGAGGCGAGCTCTTCAGGGGCAGCCTTTTACGGTTATTGAATCGTTTGAAGATAAACGATTTAGTGATCTTGATTTTGAAATTCATTTTAATCCAATTTGTAATGCACGTGGCGAGCTGGTAGGAGCAAGCCACACTACCACCAATATTTTCTATAGATTGCAAAATGAAAGGAGATTAAGAGCTTCGAAAAAAGAGCTAGAGCTAATGGTTCTTAATTTAGAAAAGCAAAATAAAGAATTGGGTTTTCTGGAAGAATTAATGAATGTATTACAATCCAGCAATTCTCGTGAAGAACTAATTCAACCTATATCTACATTCATTAAAATGATTTTATCACCCACTTCCGGGGTAATGTATTTTATTGATAAAGAAAATGGCAATGTACTTAAAGAAACATTCCATTGGGGCAAACCCATTTCTCACCAAACTGAAATCATGAAATCTGATTGCTGGGCATTATTACGCGGCAAAATGCATCAAGTGGCACGAAACGAAAAATTAGTGGTTTGCGATCATGTAGGGACTGATCTTGAACGTATAGAAGTGTGTATTTGTCATCCTTTGTATGCTCAGGGAATAATGTTTGGTTTGATTTATATGGAAATAGATATAGAAGAGGACGCTTTGAGTAAGCGGTTAATTTATTTATTCCAAATTTTAGCAGAGCAAATTAGTGTCACCCTTTATAATATCAATTTAAGAGAGGAATTAAGGTTACAAATAACTCATGATGGCTTAACAGGTTTATATAACAGACGTTTTTTTGAAGAATATTTGGTAAAAGAATTACTTAGTGCAGAACGAGCTTCTACCTCTTTTTCTATAGTATTGGTTGATATAGATCACTTTAAAAAAATTAATGACAAATATGGCCATTTACTTGGAGATAAAGTGCTGCAATCAGTCGCTTTTGAATTAAGGAATCAATGTCGAAAAAGTGATGTGATTTGCAGGTGGCAAGGGAAAGAGTTTTTACTATTCTTGCGTGAATCATCTCTCGATGATGCCATAGCAAAAGCAGAATTAATGCGCCAGTCTATAGAAAATTTAACTATAGAGATGAATGACGAGAGTACAATAGAAATTACAGTTTCTATTGGGATTGCTGTCTATCCCTTTGATGGAAAGGATTTAGATAGTCTTATTGTCCATGTTGATGATGTACTTTATATGGCGAAAAAGAAGGGAGGAAACAGGGTAATTACTAACATCAAAAATGCAAGGAAGAAAAAAAGTAGTAGATAATCTAATTGGAAGGCTTGTCCGCGGGATCCAGGAGATCTACGTTAAAACACTGGACCTCGCGGACAAGCCGCGAGGCGCAGGCAGAGATGTGATCAATAGACAGCAATTTGTTGCTCCACAGTACAAGACGAGTCAATAGTACGGAATCTGCCTAAACGATTATTCAGATTTTGCTAATTCACGCAATTCTTGGGTTGTTTGCATGGAGCAAAATTTAGGTCCGCACATAGAGCAGAAATGAGCTACCTTTGCATTTTCTTGAGGTAGCGATTCATCATGATAAGCACGCGCGGTTTCAGGATCTAAACAAAGATTAAATTGATCTTCCCAGCGAAATTCAAAACGTGCTTTGGATAGCGTATCATCGTGAGCTCGAGCAGCCGGGTGTCCTTTGGCCAGATCAGCGGCATGAGCAGCAATTTTATAAGCGATTAATCCTTGTTTTACGTCCTCTTTATTGGGTAGGCCTAAATGTTCTTTAGGAGTAACATAGCAAAGTAGGGCAACTCCGTGCCATCCCATCATGGCGGCACCAATGGCACTGGTAATGTGATCGTAACCTGGTGCAATATCAGTGACTAGTGGGCCTAAGGTATAAAAAGGTGCTTCATGGCAATAATGCAATTGCTTTTCCATATTTTCTTGCAATAAATGCATAGGCACATGACCTGGTCCCTCTATCATGACTTGCACGTCTTGTTGCCATGCTTGTTGCGTCAACTCTCCTAAAGTACGCAACTCCGCAAATTGAGCTGCATCATTAGCATCGGCAATACAACCAGGTCTTAAGCCATCACCTAGAGAAAAACTGACATCATAAGCACTCATAATGTCACATAGTTCTTGAAAGTGGGTATAGAGAAAATTTTCTTGATGATGAGCTAGACACCACTTGGCCATAATAGCGCCGCCACGAGAAACAATTCCTGTAACTCTTTGTGTCGTTAATTTGATGTAGGATAATAACACCCCTGCATGAATGGTAAAATAATCGACTCCCTGTTCTGCTTGCTCAATTAACGTATCACGGAATAATTCCCAGCTTAACTCTTCTGCTATGCCATTCACTTTTTCTAATGCTTGGTAGAGAGGAACTGTGCCTATCGGAACTGGGGAGTTACGTATTATAAAGTCGCGTGTGGTATGGATGTTTTTACCGGTAGACAAATCCATTACGGTGTCGGCTCCATAGCGGATCGCGTAAATTAGTTTTTCCACCTCGTCTTCTATTGAAGAACACACAGGGGAATTACCAATATTAGCATTTACTTTAACTAGAAAATTGCGTCCTATGACCATGGGTTCTAGTTCAGGATGATTGATATTAGCTGGAATAATAGCACGCCTTTGAGCAATTTCATTACGGACAAATTCTGCAGTGATTAAAGAGTCTCCTTGTCTGTTCTGATTTTCCCTTATTGCGGCAAATTCCATTTCAGGAGTAATAATGCCCTTTTTTGCATAATGCAGTTGAGTGATATTAAAACCTCTCTTTGCTTTCTTAGGCTGACGTTGTAGCTGCAAAGCTTGTGCTTGAGTTATTTTCTCTTGTTCTTTTGCATGTAAAGCTATCGGCTTGGCAATATAATGCTCTGTATCTTGTCTTGCATTAATCCATTGAGAGCGTATGTCGGGTAATCCTTTGGTAATTGTTCCTGAATATTGAGGATCAGTATAAGGACCTGAAGTATCGTAAAGACATAAAGTGCTGGAGTCACTTAATAATATTTCTCGCATGGGAACTTTAAGATGAGAATGAATAGTTCCTGAAATGTAGGTTTTTTTTGAACCAGGATATGAGTATTGTAATTGATTTTTTGTATGCATATAGGACTCCTAAGATGAAAAATTACAGGGAGCCAAGCAAGAAATATAAAATCAAAAAACGGCTTGAGTCGCATAGAATAAAATTCATATTGCATTCATGCACAATAAAATAAGACAGTGATTTCACATTCCCTACGCAGGCTTTAACCTGTTCAGGTTCAAAGGGACTCTCTCAACCTTGCGGTACCCCCAGTGAACAACCAGAATATTTAATCACAGATTTGTTAGTTTAGCGAAACTTATAAGCCTTTTCCCAATAAAAAGAGGATTAATTTTTTTGTTGGTTAACTCAAAAAGACATTTTAAAAAAATATGCGATTTTTTTATTCAAAATGCCATTGAAAAAGGTTTATTGTTAATATTTTGTTAAGAATGATTCTTTACAATTTGTCGTGACAAATTAATAGCTCAGTTCCCCGTACTGATGTGCCAAATACAGCAGGGATTGAGTACACGAATGATAAAATATTGAAGAAGAGGGCATCAATTATGGCTAGAGAAAAAGGAGAATATACTGACGTTAATGGAGCTATTATCACAGCAACTACTACACAATCAAAAACTACTTTAGGATACACTCCGGAACAATTAAATGCTGCATCTAAAGAAGCAGGAAATGTTGGTCTGAAAACGCTTATCACCAGCGCCGCTGTCGTCGCATGGCAAAGTCCTCTTAAGACATTGATGCTCAACTTTTCTAAAGATGGCTCATACATCTCTGCATCTAAAGTAGGAATGTACGGCTTTGTACGAGGATTTTGGGCTGCATATACAGGCTCTACAATGCGAAGTGCTTATGTTATCGGAGCAAAAAATAATAGACCTAGTGAGAGCATGACTGAAAGTGCAATTAAAGAGGAAAGCTTGGTTAAAGAAGAAGGGATGAAAACAGGGGCTTTCAGAACCAAAATGGGGTATGTTATGTCTGCGGCATTAGGTGAGATTATTGTAACCCAGATTCCTGAATCCTTATCTTCATTGAAGAAAATATCAGGGCTTCTTCCAGCTAATTTTAAATGGTATGCACCCTATAACCTGTATCAGCTGATGTCCACAGGTTTTGTGCCAAGATACTGTGCTGGCCTGGTGAATTTTGCTTCTTTGTGTATTGTTGAAGATCGAATAGCGCAAACATTATCTATTAAAAATAAGAAAGTGAAGCATTTTACAGCAGGAGCATTAAGCGGAGTAATAGCGGCTACTTGTTCGTATCCCTTTGCTGTCTTTAAAGACTATGCCTTGGTTCAGGCAACTGTTAATAACGGAAGATTAGTTAATCCAAGTGCTTCTAGCCTCATAGTTGATATGGTAAAACAGTTTCGGGATAATCCTGGGGACGTAGCTAAAGTTGTTGCAAAAAATACTGCGATTCAATGGTCTTTACGTTCGTTATTAGTCGCTGGAACTTTTGGTACTATAGCGCTTGTAGAAGAAATCCTAGGCCCAGAACCTTTAAATGAACTTTTGCCTGAGCGTTTTCGATCCTCATCAGCTAGTAATCAACACGGATTTTTTGGCAAATCTTCCCCTGTAGTCATTGAAGAAGTCGAGGCGACTAAGGACAAATCTGTAGAGCAACGCCAAACTGGTCCGAAATAGACGGCTCATCTCTTTACGATGCTCCATCTTAATCGCCCCAATACATATCCTCTGGATACCGCGCATAAAGCTTCCAATTAACTTTAAGCTTTACTTGACATGTAACAAGCCGCGGCACGTGGGGCATAGCAGATGCCAAGAGTGTTTTCATGCGTAGGCCTTGGAGAAGCATTATAAAAAGATGCTTTTTTATGTCAATTAATGTACAATCACCGCTGTTATTTGGATGCCGTGCAGCGGTTGATGTATGTTAGTTTATTTAAGGATCTCGTGATGCGTCGTTTTTTTCGTTTTTTCCCTAAACCTGTTAGAGACACTTTTACGAATACTGGCGTGGTATTAGCCTCTACATTGATAGGCGGGGGGATCTATACTTTAGGTCAGTCGGCATATAATTTTGGTTCCAAAAAATTTGTCTTTTTTAATTCTTGTTTTGAAAAAACCTCTCTAACGAACAATCAACAAACATCTGAAAAACAATTAGGAAAATCACCCATTTGATATCACACCTAAACGATATTCCTTTTTAGAAGAGGTTTATTGTGTCAACCTTTACTCTAAATATGTTTTGATGGATTGAACGCGCGAAAGTCGGATCATTTTAACCCAACAAGTTTTACCGACCGTGAACACTTCATTCGCTCTTAGCCCTATTTCATTGGTTCATTTATTTATGCTATTTTAAGAAATAAATTGTGATGTAAAAACAGAAGTTTTAAAAAAAATTTATAAACTTGTAATATACTTTAATTCAAATAATTTCATTTAAAGGTGCTTATTATGAACATGAAACAATACATTGTATCGCTTTCTTTAGTTACCTTAGTAAGTACTTCATCTTTTGCTACCACTCAGGAGGGAGAAGACGCCTATAATCAAAAACATTATGAAAAAGCATTTATTCTTCTTTCTCCTGAAGCAGATAAAGGTGATGTCAAAGCGCAATATTTATTGGGTAAAATGTATTATAACGCACAAGGCGTGGCCTATAATGCAGAGAAAACCGAACAATTATTACTCGCTGCCGCGAATAAAGGAAATGTTGATGCTCAAGTTCTGTTAGCGGCATTTTATTGGTATCTTAAAACTCCAGAAGGTTATAACAAAGCCTTTTCTTGGTATCAAAAAGCAGCCAATCAAAATAATCCTGATGGGGAATATGGTCTAGGTTATATGTATGATACAGGCACCGGAGTGCCGCAAAATAGTGAAACGGCTCTAATTTGGTATAAAAAAGCAGCGGCGCAAGGCAATTCCAATGCAGCATTAGCTATTGGTTATGATTATGATAATGGAATTGGTGTAAAAAAAGATCCAGCAGCTGCTATAGAATGGTATACCAAAGGGGCTGATTTAGGTAATCCCAGCGCTCAATATAATCTTGGTCTCATGTATGCCCAGGGTGAAGGAGTGCCAGCAGATCTGAACAAAGCATCCCAATATTTTGAAAAAGCTGCAGAGCAGGGGCATGCAAAAGCCCAAGTGGAACTTGGTTATTTATATGATTCAGGGAAGTTAGGAAAAACAGATTTACAAAAAGCAGCCTACTGGTATCAAAAAAGTGCTGACTTAGGTAACCCTACCGCTCAATACAATATAGGGGATATGTATTTTTATGGTGATGGGGTTGGCAAAAACCTAGAGCAATCCGTAATGTGGATACGTAAATCCGCCGAGCAGGGTTATGCTAAGGCTCAGAATCAATTAGGCGTTTATTACAGGGATGGAATTGGAGTAAGTGTTAACCCAATTGAGTCTTATGCTTGGTTTTTTGCAGCGAAGACTCATGGTTTTGAAAAAGCAAGTAATAATTTAAGTGAGCTTGAAAAAACGATGACTCCTGATGACATTACCAAGGGTAAAGAACTTGGTCAAAAATATGTGGATCAATATAAAGCACGGGTTGAGTAAGTCTATACTGAGCCATAAATTTTTTTCCATGTAGGGTAAATGCGTGGAATCCATATTCGAAACTCTACTGTATCGACATAGCAATTCACCGATGCAGTAGAGCTTTGCAAGAAGTCTATTGAGTTATTGATAAGTTGTTTGGTGTTTACATAATAGGCATTAGATAATGAAAAAGTGGCTTCGCTTATTTCTGTTAACCTCCTCAATAGTACATGCAAATGAGAGATAATATGCTTGCATCGCCAACTGAACTTTATTATTTCAATGAGGTTTGCCATACTTTAAATTTTTCACGTGCTTCTGAACGATTGGGGATCAGTCAACCTTCTCTAAGCCTGGCGATAAAGCGCTTAGAAACTTTTATAGGGACACCACTATTTCTTCGAATAAAAACAGGAGTTAAACTGACCAAAGCAGGCCGTCAATTACATACCCATTCCCATGCTCTTTTGACCTTATGGGAACGCGTGAAAGCGGAGAGTTTGGCTTCCTGCCAAGAGGTACAGGGGAGCATTACTCTAGGTTGTCATCCAACCGTTGCACGCCATATCTTACCCCAATTATTACCTGATTTTTTTGCAGCATACCCTCACGTGGAAATTGCTCTAGTTCACGATTTATCGCGAAAAATAGTGGAAGGGGTGATTAATTTATCCATAGATGTAGGCATAGTAGTGAATCCAGTACGTCATCCAGGAATCATATTAAAGAAATTATATGACGATGAGGTTGGTTTTTGGCAAGTTAATGGCTATCAATGTTCTTGGGAACAAGGAGGTATCATTATTTGTGATCCTGCCTTGATGCAGACACAGCAAATATTGACCACCCTCCGTGAACAAGGACGGAGTAATTATCGCTTATTAACCAGCAGTAATTTAGACGTCATTGCCAGCTTAGTGTCTAGCGGTACAGGTATTGGTATCTTGCCTCATAGTGTGGTTAAGATGACACAGGAAGTCCTAATACCAGTATCCAACATGCCTTGTTATCACGATGAGATCTATCTGGCTTATAGACCAGAGCAACGTGATATTATGGTCTTAAAAGTATTAATTAAAGCGATCACCCAAACAATTAAGCAGCTTCTTCAACATGCTCCTTAAACCAGTTTTTAATTACCTCTTCACCTAATACATCATAGACGTAGTTCAAAAACAGGCCCAGTGATTCAACAAACTGTATTTCAGAGTAAGCGAGCGTGTCTTTCATATTAGGTTCATGATGAAGAAAACGTCCAAAATAGTGATGACAAAAGTCATGATAATCTCTAGTGATTAAAATGAATTCATGCCACATATTATCAATAGTACGCATTTCTTCATGCATTACCGGAATAAAATTTAAGGCAGGATCTTCTGGATGATTCATTAAATCCCAGCTGTGCTTTTCACATAACCAAAGATATAGCAAAATTAAAATAAATTGATTATAATCAATTATTTATGACGTATTCTATTGATTTTCGAAAAAAAGTATTAA
>DAIAOV010000062.1 GCA_027437055.1 Legionella sp.
ACTATTGAGATCATCGGCAAAAGTCAGCTGATTTAGTCGTGCGCCTAGATCGGATTGGTAATCTAAAACATTATTAATTGCACTATCCAATTCAGCGATTAGCAGATTATTATCGGTATAAGTTGCAGCCTTTGCCACAGCCGTATCAAAGGGTTGGTTCAAATTAACGATCATATTTTGTATCGTCGCAAAAATTGATTGGTTTTGTGACGGGGTAATGGAAAATGTATCTCCGGCTAAAGGTGTACCACTAATGGTCATCTCCATACCATTGAAGGTAACAGCCATACCGTCTTGGTACACTGGAGCATCATCAGGTAAACCAGAAGCAGGGATAACATTACCCGTGGTAGCACCACTCACCATCACTACAAGATTTCCTTGAGTGTTTAAAGCAAAACTCATAGTATAATTATCAGGTACGTAAACTGCAGGATTAACTATTGAGCCAACACTTACTGAGGCTGTCCCAGTGTTAGGTGTAGTGGGTGAGGAAACAGCAAAAGTACCATTACCACTGGCTACTCGCATAAAAATATTATCGCCAGTATCATTAATAGCGATCTGTAAATTCCCTGCAACTGCCTGATAACGTTGAGTACTGTCGCCATTATATACATACTGTCCATTTGAGTTTAAAGTAAACGGTTGTGTTGCAGCCTGACCACCACTAAACATATAACCACCGTTAATATCCTTAAAATTAGCGTAACCTCTTATTTGATTTAATAAATTGCTCGCTTCAACGCCTAAAGATTTACGATCATCTTCAGATAGAGATGAGTCTCCAGCTTGAACCTGTAATTCTCGTAGTCGCTGCAAAGCACTTACTGTATTGGATAAGACACTCTCTTCCAAGCTCAAGGCGCTTACTGCGTTTTGTCTATTTTTTTGCAGTATTTCAGTAGCACTAATCCGTTGATTCATTAACTCAATTTGGGCCGTTGCAATAGGATCATCCTCGGGAGACTCAACTCTCAGATTACTTCCAAGACGCTCCTGTAAATTAGATGCTTTTTCTTGTTGAATTAATAAACTGCTTAATCCACGCTCATAAATTTGATTCGTTGAAATACGCATTTATCACCTCATAATCTCGAATAGGACATTCATCATTTGACTGGCTATTGCCATTAATTTTCCTGCGGCTTCATAAGCTTGCTCAAATTTCAATAAATTAGCGGCCTCTTCATCTAAATTTACTCCACTAATACTGCTTTGGTAACCTACCGCTTGTTTATATAATACATCTGACGCATCATAATTTCTTTTAGCTTGTTGGGTTTGGCCACCTATATCAACAAGCAAATCAGAATATCTATCCATCATACTCTCAGTTCCGCCCGCAAAATATTTATTATCCTGAATACCTGCCAGTAATAAACCATTACGATTATCACCAATAGCACCCGAATTATAATTTGCAGTAAATTGATCACCAGCCTTTGGTATTCCTGACAAAATGACGGAATAAGATGGATTAGTCGAATCAGGTATCTGAACTGTATTTTCGGCATTAGGAGTAAAAGTCAATGGACCCGTTGTTGTATTATGAGTCAAATCAACGACATTAAATTCAGTATCTGAAATAAATTGAATACTGTATTGATTAGTTACAGCTGATGTATTAAAAATGCTTCCTAAGGCTATCTGCCCTGTACCCGAGTTACTTAGAGGTGCGGAGGTTACTACTGGCGAGGCCAAAGCAATTTGTTGAGATTCAGTGAGCTGTAAAGCAAAATCTCGAGCTGCTCCTCGGGTTGGAGTTAGTGTATAACTATCATTCGTGGCTAATGTCGTAACATCATTAACAGTGATAGTCATGCCATCAATCACTATTTGACCACCTGGAGGAGCGGGAGGATTATTAGTCCATGTAAGCGTTGTTGACGTACCATCGGATTCACGTAGAATACGCACCTGATTTGAGGCCTCGTCACTAACAATCAATTGATAATCACTCAACTGAGTCTGCGATATATC
The DNA here is from genome assembly GCA_027437055.1 of Legionella sp. Classification (GTDB taxonomy): domain Bacteria; phylum Pseudomonadota; class Gammaproteobacteria; order Legionellales; family Legionellaceae; genus Legionella. The sequence goes on from DAIAOV010000062.1 coordinate 1,984, forward strand.
TGAAATAGCAACCGACAAGACTCCACTCCCTATATTAGTTGTTGTCGGAGTAGCTCGTTTTAATTGTTCCGTTGCTGAATTATAATCCGTAAAAAAATTCTTTCCGAGTTGATTATTCCCATCCATGCCTAATTGATGTTGTGCATTAAAAGCCAGCGACATCCCTATAGCCATTTGACCTATCATTTGACTTGCTTGGCCTAGTATATTCTGTTCATAAGAAAGTAAACCACCAATCTGCCCAGAAGTTAATTCGGCTGTAATATCTAACTGCCCTACACCATTGCCTAAGAGAATCCTGGTCCCTAATAAATTCGATTGATCAGAGGAAACACTTAAATTACGTTGTTGCGTCCCAGCCACTAGCATTTCACCACTAGCAATAGCCACATTGATTGTTCCATCACCTTGATCAAAAGTAGTAACATCAACAAATTGAGAGAGCTGTTTTAATAATTCATCTCTCTGATCAAGTAACTCAGGAGAGTTCGGTGCGCTCATCAATTTCTGATTCGCGGTTGCAATACCTTTCGTAATTTGGTTGATTTGACTAGCTGTTTGTGAAATTTGAGCTGTAGAATTATTTTGGTATTGATCTAATTGATTTTGCATGAAGTTAAACTGCTGTGCTAACAATTGACTCTGTTTGAATGTAACATCACGCGATGCTCCTGAGTCTGGAGCATTATTGAGCTGACTTAACGCATCGAAGAAGGATTGTAATGATGTAGATATACTAGAACCATCCTGAGAAATTAATTTATCAATTTGCGATGCTTGCAAATAAAAAGCTTCATACTGTGATTTAAAACTCTGAGTACTCCTAACCTGATAATTAGCAAACTGGTCTGCACTACGATAAATTGAGTCTGTAGTTACTCCAGTGCCTAAATAAGAACCTGAGAAAAATTGAGAGGGGCTGGGAGTAAAATTAATGCTTTGTCTTGAGTACCCTGTAGTTTTTGCATTGGCTATATTGTTTGCAGTCACAGCCAAAGCATTTTGAAAAGCATTTAATCCGGAATTGGCTATAGTCAATATGGACATATTTGTTCACTCCCTAAACCAATAATATTTAGTCTAAATAATCAGATTTGCTCTGATATCCCACATCGTTGCATTGCTTGACTCAAGTCACTTCCATGATAAATAGCTAAAATCTTATCACTGTAATTAGGATCAGTAGCATAGCCTGCTTTATGTAGCTCATTGACATAAAGCTCAGGATTCCCGGCATTGGCCACGGCACCTTGATATCGCTCATTATTCATAATTAAAGAAACATAATCCGTAAAACTTTGTTCTACCGATGAATATTTTCTAAATGACTCTGTCTTGTTAATTGGCGTATCTGCTATATATTCAGTAGTTCTAACTGCAACTGATTCAAAATCCTTGTTATTACCCGTTTTAATATTGAACAGGTTATTACTGCTAGCCCCATTTGCATCTTTAGCTACAAATTTCCCCCATCCCGTTTCTAAGGCAGCTTGAGCTATTAAGATCTTGGGATCAAGTCCCATTACTGAAGCAGCTTCTTTTGCTTTGGGCCAAATCGCTTTAACAAAACTATCGATTCCTTCTGACTCTTTAGATGGAGTATTACTTGATAAACTATTAGTCGTGCTAGGCGGTTTTAAGGTTGTCGTATTTTTGACACTACTTTCAGTCGTTTCAATTGGCTGAGAAGCGTTAATAGCCGAGCTATTTTGCAACTGTTTAGTCATCATTGCAGCTAAACCTATCCCACGAGGAGAATTGGCAATGTTACTTGCATATTGACCATCCAACATTTCCTGAAAAGTTGCCTGCTTTTGACTATTAAACGGACTGGAATCATCGAGAAAATGCTGTCCCATTCTCATGCTTTTAAGCATTGACTGTAAAAAAATGCCCTCAAATTGCTTTGCAACCTCAGGTAATGCCTGTTTCTGATTCAGTTTTGCCTGGGCTTTTAATTCATTTAAATTTTTAAAATCACTAGTAGCAATCCCTTGTAACTCCATATTGATCACCCTTATATAACTATTAATGTTGCATTTAATGCACCAGCTTGTTGTAGTGCTTCAAGTATCGCTATCACATCAGCTGGAGTTGCTCCAACAGCATTAATTCCCCTCACTATATCTCTCAAGGTAGTTCCCTTTGGTAGAACAAATGCATGATTATTTTTTTGTTCTACATTTACCTGAGACTGCTGCGTTTGAACTGTTCTTCCCCTTGCAAAAGCATTAGGCTGACTAATTACTGGAGTTTCAGTGATACTCACCACCAAATTACCATGCGATACCGCCGCAGACTTCACAATCACATTACTTGAAATCACAATAGTCCCGGTTCTGGCATTAATAATAATTTTTGCCATAGGTTCACCAGGCTTAAACTCAATGTTTTCAAGAACTGATACATAATCTACACGCTGATCCAATTTTTTAGGAGCAGTAACCACTACTGAGGTTGCATCCATCGCCCTTGCGGTTCCGGGTCCCATTAGTTCATTAATTGCATCAGTCATACGTTTGGCTGTAGTAAAATCGGGAGTATGGAGATTATAAGTAAGTGACTTAGAAAAATAGAATGGATTAGGGATATCTGCTTCAACAGTAGCGCCATTAGGAATTCGGCCGCCGCTAGGCACGTTTACAGTAACACTGGATCCATCAGACCCTGAAGCACTAATTCCAGATACAATAACATTACCTTGAGCCATGGCATAAACTCGTCCATCCGCTCCTTTGAGTGGCGTCATTAATAAGGTACCACCTAGTAAGCTCTTGGAATCACCAACTGACGAAATATTAATGTCCAGAGTTTGCCCTTTCTTCATAAAAGTAGATAAATTGGAAGTAACCATGACTGCAGCAATGTTTTTAGCATTTAATTTTATCCCAGGTGGAATATTAATCCCCAATTGAGTCAGCATATTGGCAAAGCTGTCTTCAGTAAATCGAGTACCTGATTTATCCCCTGTTCCATTCAATCCCACTACTAAGCCATAACCTACCAACTGGTTCGTACGAACCCCTGCTAAAGTAGCGACGTCTTTGATCCGTTCAGCAAAAGCCTGATTCGTAATCAAATAAAGTGATAATAATAGCATCTGTTTGCAATTCGCTAGTTTGAATCTCAATGCTGCTCTTTTAGAGCACCGAAACGCAGCATACACAAAATTATGTGAGTATCGGAGCACATAAAAGAGCAGCATTGGGGCTAAGATAGTAGAGCTGCAAACAGATCCTAAGATAGTTAGCCTTCGTCGCTGCATTAAATTCCTTGTTCAAATTATTCTTAAACAGACCCTTTTTATTAAGTTGGGAATATCGGGCCCCATAAAATTCGTGCTATCCAACCTTGAGCATTAGTATTATTAAATTGACCAGTACCACCATAAGAGATCCTCGCATTGGCTACCCGATCTGAAGTAATTGTGTTATCTGCTTTAATGTCCTGAGGTCTAACAATACCTGATAATTGAATGAATTCTTTTCCTTGGTTGATCCTTACCCATTTTTCTCCTTGAACAACCATACTTCCATTAGGAAGCACTTTAGCTACCGTAACGGATATACTACCCGTCAACTGATTATTTTGTAGCGCTTGGCCTTGTCCTGTAAATTGACGCTGATTATTTAAATCAAAATCCATGGTATAGCCGCCACCTAAATGAATAGGACGTCCCAAGAAGAGTTTGTTCGTGACTTGTTCCTGATCATTTTTCTTTTGTATGGTAGAAGCATTTTTCTGAGCATTAGTATTTTCTATTAAAATTACAGTTAATACATCACCAGGGTGGCGTGCTCTAGGTGTTTCAAAAAGCGGCAAAGCAGTCTCACTACTATAAATTGCTCCACTAACATGACGCAATTGTTTCGGATCAGGTGAATCAGGATAAGTAGGCGCATAATCTGGATCTTTACCTGGAGCAGGCGGATTAATTGTTTCACACCCACTCAATAAAATCCCACTTAAAATAAGTACAGCACAATCAGATAATTTCATTCATATGATCCGTTACAGTGCTTGATTTAGGTATTGCAGCATACTATCAACAGTTTGAATTCCTTTAGCGGTGATTTCATAACTTCTTTGTGCTTGAATCATATTCACAAGCTCTTCAACGACGTTGACATTAGAGGCTTCCAAGTTTCCTTGTAACAAAGTGCCTAAACCTGAATTACCGGGATTATCGGTCAAAGGATTACCACTGGCTTGCGTTTCTGTATATAAATTCTGTCCTATGGGTTGTAAGCCTGCTGGGTTAATAAAACTAGTCAACTGAATATTTCCAAGAGTTGTGGGAGCAGTATTACCTGCCACAGTGACACTGACTGTTCCATCATTACCTATAGTGATATTTTGAGTTTCTGCTGGGATAGTGAGCGTTGGCTGAAGTAAATAGCCATTACTAGTTACTATCTGTCCTTGGCTGTTTAGTTTTAGATTACCATCTCGTGTATAAGCTAAAGTCCCATCAGGCATTGTCACAGTCATAAATCCGACACCTTGAATCGCAACATCCAATGCATTCTGAGTGTTCTGCATGTCCCCTTGGACAAATAACTTTTCTGTGGCAACCATATGCACCCCGGTACCCATATTAATACCAGTTGGAATCTGAGTATTTTGTGTGGACTGCGCACCAGCTTGGCGTATATTTTGATAAATTAAATCTTCAAATATAGCCCTACCTTTTTTAAAACCAGTGGTGTTAACGTTAGCCAAGTTGTTTGCAATATTTGCAATGGTTTTATCTTGGGCTTCCAAGCCAGATTTACTAACCCATAATGCTGGTTCCATTAAAGCCTCCTGCTATAATAAGCTTTTTATATCTATAATTTTTAATGCGACTACTGGTGCAATAGTTGTGCCAATTTTTGCGAATTATCATCGACGGTTGATAAAACTTTCATTTGGGCTTCATATTCTCGCCCCACGCTTATCATTTCAACCATTTGTTCTATGGCCTTAACGTTACTGCCCTCGATAGCACCATTCACTAATTTAACCGAGGCATCTGCTACAGGAGTCGCGGCCCCTTGTTTCAGCTGTAACATACCTTCCTCATTTTTTACTAGATTATTTTTATCAAGGGTTACTAGTTTAATCCTATCCAAAACGGCTAAAGAATTACTATCGCCCTCCATAGGAATAATAGAAATAGTGCCATCACTTCCAATTTCAACCGATTTAGCAGGCGGGATGGAAATAGGCCCTCCATCCCCTAAAACCAGCTTACCAGAGGAAGTCATCAATTGGCCATTAGTCCCTACCTGGAGGCTCCCTCCGCGTGCATAAACTTGTCGACCTTGACTGTCTTTCAAGGAGATCCAGCCATCACCACTAACAGCCACATCTAAATCACGACCAGTGGTAATTAAATCGCCGGGAGTTAAATCAATACCATTAGGGGCCTGGACATTGAACGATTGATTATTTGCTTCATTAGCCCCATTCGTATTTAAATACATGGTTTGAGCCTGATATAAATCTGCTTTAAACCCAGGAGTGTTCACATTCGCCAAATTATTGGCGATTATTGCCTGTTTATTAAAATCGGCTTTTCCACCAGTAGCAGCATTATACAAAATAGGATCCATAATTTATCTCCTAACGTATATTGATGATTGTTTGTGTCACTGCATCACCTGTACGTATTGTTTGGGCATTCGCCTGGAAATTACGTTGTTCTGTAATTAAATCAACGAGCTCATTAGTAATGTTAACGTTGGATTGTTCAAGGCTCCCTGAAATAATCGTACCTAGACCGCTAGAGTCTGCCGTGCTAACCAAAGCTTGTCCCGAAGCGGTAGTCTCAGCCCAAGAGGTATTTCCTATATTTTGTAAGCTTTCGATATCAGCAAAATTAGCTAATTGTATTTGTCCCATGGCCATAGATTGACCATTAGAATATCGGCCATTGATAATACCCGTATTATCTATATCCAAACCAACTAAATTACCCGTTGTATAACCATCATTATATACGGATTGAACAGCAAATGGGCTTCCGAATTGAGTGCTTCCAGACAAATCAACATTAAAGTTTAATGGATTAGCTCCATTATTAACGTTCATTGTTAAATTAACTAAATGATTCGTTATGGTAGTGCCTGTAGTATCTTGGACATTAGCGAATGAACCATCAGAATTAAAATTTACTCTGAACAAATTATTCGTATTTTGAGTCCCGCTATTTGCTGGGACATTTTGATTATCAATCTGAAATGCGACATACCATTGATTTTCGGTGCCTGGGGGCGAGGCCGCATTTGAAGCCCCTGCTGCAGCATTAGGATCTGCTTTTATAAAATACATGCTCAAAATATGGGAGTTTCCTAAACTGTCATAAATAGTTGATGATGTTGTATTATTATAAGTATCACTAACTGGAGTGGCTCCTCCTGCCCAATCAACAGAGGTTGGAGTACTTCCTGCATATAAATTCAGACCCGTGGTCACTGTAGAAGTGGTTTTAGGTTGTATATTCGCTGTAGATACTTGTAAGTCACCAGAAACACCAGTAATTTTTCCAGTATTGTCGGCAAGCAAACCGACTAATCGTTGATTATCTGCATTCACAATGTGGTTCTGATTATCTAATTTAAATTGACCAGCACGAGTGTATGCTCTAGCCCCATTATTATCTAGAATAAAAAATCCAGAACCATTAATGGCAAGATCTAAAACATTATTAGTGGCATACAGATCGCCATCAGCGAATGACTGGCTTACCCGAGAAAGTGCAACACCGCCACCTATGGCGGTTGAAGAGCCACCATAAAGATTAGAATTATAGATATCTGCAAATTCAGCTCGTGAATTTTTAAAACCCACAGTTGCAGCATTAGCAATATTATTACCTGTTACGTCGAGAGCACTGCTTGCAGCTTGAAGTCCACTCAATGCTGTATTAAAAGACATATTAGCCTCCTGCTTATAATTTTTAGTGTCTCCTTTTAACCCCAAAGGAGCATGGACAACATCTATCTATACAGTAATTTGTCTTACTTGATCTAATGGTACTGAGCCAACCCCAGCCACATTAAGTTTTAAACCTTCTCCATTTTGCCCCAAACTCACACTGTCTACATTAGCAGAGGTCATTGTATTTAATGAGACCTCCTTCCCACCATAAATGCCACGCACTGAAACTTTATAATTTCCAGCAGCAACACGCTCATTATTTTGGCCAATACCATCCCAACCAAATTGAAAGAATCCTGGCTGAGGCTGCCCCAATGGAATGGTTTTGATCAACTCACCCTTCTCTGAGTATATAGAAGCCGTTAAATTACTAAGGCCTGCAGGCATATCAATAGCTGCTTTTACATCCCCTTCTGTACCTAAACTAAGTTGATTACTATTCACTAGGACTTTACGACCCACCAAAGCTGAAGCTTGTAATGCTTGATTAGACTGTAACGACGTAGCCATCTGTTGTAAAGACTCTTGCATTTTCGTAACACCATCATTAGTACTAAACTGTGCTAGTTGTGATAAAAACTCACCATTCGCTTGCGGTTGCATAGGATCTTGATTTTTTATTTGTGCCACCATCAAACGAAGGAAATCTCTTTGTCCTAAAGAGTTTTTGGAAGCAGGCTCCGGCTGGTTCAAACCTAAATTTGCTGCGGCATTGGAACCATTAACTGAACTTGTAGTCATCCCTTTCCCCTTATTCACCTAATTGTAACGTTCGTTGCATTAATTGCTTTGCTGTGTTCAATAGTTCAATATTCATTTGGTACGATCTGGAGGCTGAAATCACATTTGCCATTTCCTCAACATAATTGATATTGCTTGCATAGACAAAACCATTGGTATCAGCAATAGGATTATTGGGCTCATAACGTTTAGAAGGTTCAATCTCACTTTGATACATTCCTTTAACCTGAACTCCGGCTTTTATCTGATCACCTATCCATTGATTTTGTGATTCTTGAATAGTTTGAAAGATAGGATATTTGGGCTGATATACTTCTTCGGGTGTACCAGCAGTAACGTTGGAATTACTCATATTCTCAACACTAGCACTGAACCGTACAGTTTCAGCACTCAATGCCGAGCCAGCAATATCAAAAACTGTATTCAATGACATGATTACTCTCCTTTTAACGCAGTCATCATGGATTTAATTTTATTATCAAGGAAACTCAGACTGGCCTGATAATTTAGCGCATTTCGCGCAAACTCCATAGTTTCCAAATCTTTATCTACGGTATTACCATCTAATGTTGCATGGGAAGTTACCCTATATTTTAAATTGGCACTAAAATCGGCATTAGTATTAATATGGTTTGGAGTAGTCGCATTAATTTGTTGGGCGCTGCCCTGCATACTCGCAGTCAAGTATTCATTAAAATCCACATCCATTGCTTTATAGTTCGGGGTATTAACATTCGCCAAGTTATTAGCCAATTGCGATGATCGCTTATCCCTAGCCATTAAGGCCTTAGCATGAATCCCTAAATAAGTATCTAAATTAAGGGCCATAAACACTCCTGTTTTTAATTCGCATTAATAATCCTAGAAAAAGCAGTAGATTCAGCACAGTTAGCTTGCTCGCTACGGACTCAACTGTTTTTTTCTTAGGATAATGCAAACATTGTGCCAACATCAAAAGAATGAGAAAATAATCTATAAACTAACCAGAGTCCGTTAACATTTCGCTGGCTTAAGTCAAAATAGTAGCAGACCCTAAAAATTAAGTGTAGGTGCCTCATGGCAACAAATTCTAAAGCGCTCCCTTCTAATGCAATTGAACAAATAAAATCATACCTGTTACAATTACAAAATACTATTTGTTCTACCCTTGAAACATTGGATAATAAAGCAACCTTCATTGAAGATTCCTGGCTCCGTCCTGGTGGTGGTGGCGGTATTACTCGTGTGCTGAATCAAGGGAATGTGTTTGAAAAAGCCGGCGTCAATTTTTCTCACGTCTCAGGTGAACAACTTCCCGCCTCAGCTTCTGCTCATAGACCAGAATTGGCTGGCAGAAATTTCAGTGCTCTTGGCGTATCTTTAGTGATCCATCCTGATAACCCCTACATTCCAACATCCCATGCAAATGTCCGATTTTTTCTTGCAGAAAAAGAAGGCGCGGATCCCGTTTGGTGGTTTGGTGGAGGCTTTGATTTAACGCCCTATTATGGATTTGAAGAAGACTGTCAACATTGGCATCAAACTGCCTATCAAGCATGTCAACCTTTTGGCGAAGAAATTTATCCTAAATTCAAGCAATGGTGTGATGATTACTTTTTTATCAAACATAGAAATGAAGCTCGTGGTATTGGAGGATTATTTTTTGATGACTTTAATGACATTAGCTTTGACCATAGTTTTGCTCTAATGAGAAGCATAGGAGATCATTATATAAAAGCCTATGCCCCTATAGTAGAACGTCGCAAACCGCTTTCATTTAACCAAAAAGAAAAAGCATTCCAGAATTACAGACGAGGCCGTTATGTTGAATTTAATTTAGTTTATGACCGCGGCACTTTATTCGGTTTGCAATCTGGAGGTAGAACAGAATCTATTCTAATGTCTCTTCCCCCTGAAGTATGCTGGGAATACAACTGGACTCCAGAGGAACACAGTCCTGAAGCAAAGCTTTATACTGATTTCCTCCCCGCACGCAACTGGCTCTCTGTTGAAAAATAAGAACCGATTAGGCCTGTGTCAACTAAAGGAGTTTAAGGTAATAGGTAGGTTGAGTTAGCGCAGTATAACCCAACCTACACTCAGAGTGAATGATCACCTTTTTCATCCAAAGCACTTTTTTTCCTCTTCCATAAGCAAATCCATAAACTAACGACAGCGGCCAAATTTAATATACTCAATACTAAAAATACGTGAGGGATAGTCAGGTTAAGTTTCAATAATAACATTACTAAAACAGTACCTAACACCATAAATAATGAATTATAAATATTATTAGCCGCTATAGTCCGAGCTCTAGTTTCAGGGGAGCTCGCAACCTGTAAATACGCATATAAAGGCACTACAAATACCCCTGCGCTTACGGCCAGCATGAACAAATCAAAGGAAATCCGCCAATGAACAAAATAAGTAAAAAATGATGATAACGCTAAAAGTGGTTCTTTAACCTCAATAACAGGAGAGGCCCAATACAAATCGAAAGTAAAGCAAGAGAAGACTAACATCGCCCAAGGAACAACAGACAAAGTGATACGCCCCTGTAAAATACGACTAATCAATAAAGACCCCAAGGCTATGCCTATAGAAAATAACGCAAGAAATAAAGCAAAAACGGTAGTATTCGCACCTAAAGTATAATGAGTGTAATCCGGTAACTTGGTAAGTAAAACAGCACCAATAAGCCAAAACCAAGAAATAGTTAAAATAGCTACGAAAGCTCCCTGCTCATTTTTAGCTTGTTTCAGCATTTGTATGGTAGCCCGCCCTATATGAAAATCTACTTTTAAAGTCGCTGCAATCGAAGGAGCATTGGGAATAAACAAACTAGAAATTAAACCAGACAAAGCAACAACTACTGTCATAAAAATGGCAATAACAGGCGTAGCATTGGTCGCTCCTATCGATAAAGTACCCAATGTAGTACCGAGTAAAATAGCCAAAAAAGTACTAGCCTCTACAAGCCCCGTTGCTCTAAGCAAATCATCTCTAGGTAAATGATCGGGCAAAATCGCATACTTTATTGGTCCAAAAAAAGCAGAATGTATCCCCATTCCCGTTAAAGTCACCATCATAAAAAATATATTACCGTAGTAAAAAGCAAAGCTCCCCATAATCATTAAGAGTACTTCGAACACTTTAACTAATCGTATCATTAAAGCTTTATCATATTTATCAGCTAACTGCCCAGCAGTAGCAGAAAAAGCAAAGAATGGAAGTATAAATAAAGCACCAGCCACAGCTTGATACAGCTCGGATTGTGCTTGTGAGTTGCATAAATGATAACTAATCATGGTGAGCATAGCCAACTTAAAGGCATTATCATTAAACGCGCCGAAAAATTGGGTAAGAAACAAAGGCAAGAATCGCTTTTTTTTCAAAAGATAAACAAAGTCAGAACCCATTAAACACTCCACCAAACTAGATGACCTAGATATCGGGCAAAGAGATTAAGGATATTGGTGTCAGGATATAAAGTAAATAAAAAAGCTAAATTTAAGCAGGATCAACACATGAAAAAATCATGCTTTCAACGCTCCGCAAACAAGTCGCGAGACGTCAAAATAGGAATCCTCGTTATGGTTCTATAGTAATTTATTGAGAGTTTCCTGAACCGTTTCCGTACTCGCAACATAAAAATGCGTGTCCAATCGGTTTAACTGAAATTGTTTAGGCAATGATTCTTTTTTAATAGCCTTAAACCCATTTTTTGTGTAAAAACGGTTGGCTGCACCTAGTGTTTTAACAGTGCCCAGGAATAGCTCTTCAAAACCATGTTTTAAACTGGTTTTAACCAAGTGATACAATAATTGTTGTGCTATACCTAGTCCTCTATATTCTGATATGACGAAAAATTTTTTCACCTCGGCTTGTTTCTCATTTAGTTTTTTTAATCCTATACACCCTATAATGGCTCCCTTATTATCGACGGCATACCAAAAATTACAGGTTCTATGATAATAATACTCCTCTTCCGCCTTAAGAATAGGCGCGTTAATTTCTGGAGTAATAGGTAGATTAAATTCTTGAACTTGGATGTGTTCGATCATAGCTATAATTTGTTTTCGTAACGTTCGAGAAGTGGATAATCTTAATATCTTAACCTGATCCCGTATTTGACGACCTTTTTCTAAAGCATTAGCATATTTCCCTATTGAGTCAATTAATTGTTCTCTTTCTTCTGGCGCTAAAAAATGAAATGCTCTTTTAATCTTACTATTTGAATATTCGTCAATGTATTCAATTTTCTCTCTACCCTTCTTGGTAATATTTAAAAATCGTTCCCGTTTATCTAACCCCTCCTTAACTACCACCAATCCATCTTTAACCAGAGTAGACACAATACGTGACAACGTAGGCAATGAAATTAAAAGTAACTGACTTAGCTTAGACACAGTGAGATCAAGTTCCTTATTAATTTCTATCAAGGTATGCCAGTAAGAAGGTTGTTCCTTTGTCTCAACCTTATTCAATTGCAGCATCCCTAATTCTCTTACTAATTTACGTGAATGATGCCTTAATAAATCTATAGAGTCATTGCTCATAATAAATCCCATGAAATTACTTCCATTATTTATATATTTTACAAAATAAAATTTTAAAATGCATGTTTTTTTGTTGCGATCAGAATAGTTACCAATTAAAATAGTTTCATTATTTGTGTATTTTTATTAATTTATGAAAACAATAATATATTATTTAAAAAACCCCAATTTTATCCACTGCGAGTCGCAATTCCAAAAACATGGTATTGATGAACTAGGTCATTATATAACCCTAAATGGCACAGTCTTTTATCCTCAAGGTGGAGGACAACCTGCTGATCAAGGAACACTATTTAATAAAGAGCACAACATTGAAATTCATCATGTACGCCTGATAGAAAATGAAGTGCGTCACTATACGAAACAGCAACACTCTTTTGAGTATGATGAAACTGTATCAAGCGAAATTAATCCCGATAAAAGAAAGTTGCATAGCCGCCTTCATACCGCGGGTCATTTGCTCAGCAATATGATGGAACAACATCATCAGGGATGTACTCCCATAAAAGGTCACCATTTTCCTGGTGAAGCTTATGTTGAATTCAAAATGAAAAAGTTAACTAATGAACTAGATCTGGACGCGTTAAGCCAAAAAATAAATCAAGTCATTATGACTAATTTTGCTCTTGAAACACTATTTATTTCAGGAAATGAGCTTCATCAATATTGTCCTAATCTACCCTACACTATTCCAGAAGAAGAACAAATTCGTCTCATTCGAATTGGTAATTATCCATTTCAACCTTGTGGAGGAACACACGTAAATCAGTTAAATGAATTAAAAGCAGTGAAATTAATTAAAGTGAAAATCAAGCAAGATAGATTAAAAATAAGTTATGATCTTGCATAAAATTGTCTCTTTTAGCTTATAGGTTTTTTATGTCGAACGAGTCCCAATTTATTAGTCTATTACCACTTCTTACATTATTTTTTGTATCGTTAATTAGTCCTGGCCCTGACTTTGCCATCACAGTCAAAAATAGCCTTGTCTATTCACGACGCAGCGGCTTATTAACTGCTTTCGGTATTGCATCGGGGTGTTTATTCCATATTAGCTATACTATTCTTGGGATTGCCTTATTGATTACTAAAACCCCTTTATTATTGAAAATAATTCAATATATGGGTGCCTGCTACCTTTTTTATATAGGATACAAAGGCATTAAAGCGCAAAACCACTTAGGAAAAATTAATGGAGCCCACGCTATAACAGATCTAAAACCTATAAAGGCGTTTTCAATGGGACTGTATACTAATTTACTGAATCCTAAGTTAATGCTTTTTTGTGTTAGTTTATTTTCCGTACTTATTCCTAAAAATATTTCAACTGCAAATAAATTGCTCTTAGCTTTAATATTGTTTACAGAAACACTGCTTTGGTTTTCTTTTGTTGCCTTTAGTCTTTCAGGAAAAAAAATGCGTGCCAAGTTTGAAGCGGTTAGCCACTGGATAGAACGTATTACTGGTATGATCTTAATTGCTCTAGCTCTTAGACTACTATTAAGTAATCTTGTTGTTTCCAATTAATTCACGTGCTTGTGCACAGAGTTATCAACAGAATTTGTGGATAAAAATAAAGTCCCGCTTACTTACGTTCGCGCCTCGGCTAAGAAATTATATAATCCGAACCACAATGATAAAAAGAGTAGGTGCTGAGGACTGTGGCATTGCAACAAGCAATAATTAAGGCTACATCCCTTAGCCTAGATGCCTACCCGAACTCAGATTAACGTTGAATAGTATATAAAACATGCTTCGCAAAAGGATGTTCGGGAGCTAATTTGGGATGAAGAAAATCTCCATTCAAGTCCCTAGTCATACCAATCTTCTCCATCACTCTTCTCGATCTCAGATTATCTGGCACAGTAAAAGAAACTACCTCGTGCAGATTTAGGGAGTTAAATGCATATTCCAAGACTTTTTTTGCTCCTTCGGTAGCATAACCTTTACCCCAAAACTCTGCGGCCAAGCGCCAGCCTACTTCCACACAAGGAGTAAAATGGGCTTCCCAAATAGGACTATTTAACCCAATGAAGCCAATAAATCGTTTACTACTCTTCTCTTCTGTGGCCCATAAAGTGAATGATTTCTCAGAAAGTTGACGACTCATTCTATTAATAAATTCATTCACCATATCCATAGACCAAAGGCCGGGAAAAAATTCCATAACCTTTTGATCTTGGTTCATTGCAAAAAATGGTTCGATATCTTCCTTTTTCCACGCTCTTAAAAGAAGACGTTCTGTTTCTAAAGTTATCATGGTAGGTAAATAGTTCCTTTTAGATACAGATGACAATCACCATATAATAACACACGCTGTTCCTTAATTTCACAAAACAATTCTCCTTGTCGTTGACCACCTTGTTGCGCCTTAATGCTCGATTTTCTTAGGCGTTCGCACCAATAAGGAGCAATAACACAATGCGCCGAGCCGGTTACCGGATCTTCAGGCACATTGCAGCCAGGATAAAAACATCGAGAATAACTATCTGAGTCTACACCTGGGGCCGTTAGTATCAATCCACGATAATCTAATCCAGCGACAGCATTTAAATCAGGCTGAGCTTCTTTTACATCACTCTCTTGTCCGTAAACAAACATCAGATCAAATTGACTCAACACCACTTGATAAGGCTTTTTTAAATTTAAAGAATGAAACTGCGGAGACCATTCAATAGAATGAAAAGGTAAGACAGGGAAGTCCATCACAAAACAACTACTTGTTTTTTCAACAATTAATTCGCCACTAAGGCTATTGAATATGATTTGTCGTTTTGCATGCTTTAATTGCTCAAAAATAACAAAAGCAGTTGCCAATGTTGCATGACCACACAATGCCACTTCTTCATTAGGAGTAAACCAGCGAATGCGAAAACCATCCCCTTCTGGAACAAAAAAAGCAGTTTCAGATAAATTATTTTCCATGGCAATGCATTGCATTTGTTCATCAGTTAACCATTTTTCTAATGGGCATACTGCAGCAGGATTTCCCTTAAAAAGACTAGAAGCAAAAGCATCAACTTGATATAGCGTTAGACTGTTCATGTATGTTCTCCAATCAACTTCATTTGGAAAATGATATAAAGAGTTATTAAACCTTATTCATCATTTAACTTGATTAGATTAACATAGCTTATTATTATATAGCAAGCTATACAATTTAGAGGAAACCATGCTTTTATCCACCCTGCTTAAAAAAGTGAACCGATTATTAATTAAACGAGCGAATGAATTAATAAAACCTTATGATATTAATCACGCCTATACCTTTATTTTAATGGAGTTATTTAATCAAGACGGTTTGACTCAAGCGGAATTAGTACAGTTAATTGAGGTAGAACAACCAACTGCAGTCAGAACCCTAGATAGAATGGAGCGCGATGGATTTATTACTCGTCAATCGAGTACGACTGACCGAAGAGTTGTTCATATTTATCTTACTGAAAAGGCAAAAAACACTAAAAATAATCTAGTACAAAGCGCTCATCAACTAAACGAGATTGCTTTTTCTGGGCTTAGTCAACAAGAACAAGTACAACTCCGTCAATTAATGAATAGAATATTAGATAATTTAAAATGAATTGAGTTTTGATGTTGGATCAAAATGGCCAAACCAACAATGATTGCGACTATTTAAAATCGTACTGCATAGAGAAATTATTTAAAATTTACTTTTAAGTTAGTCACCAATATGATTGAATAAGAGACAAAAAGGCTGTTTTACTTTAAGCGATATAATAAACCTCTTGCATCACCTGTATATTTTGTTTTAGATTCCGAGGAGCGGGGCTTACATGAAGTAAATTAGCACCGGAGAAACGCTTACAACGCAGCAATAAGGCAAAAGGTGCGGGTTATGCAAGAGGTCTAATGATTAATTCATTCGGGAGTAACTCTTTTGATTTATGACGTCCATTCTTTCGATTTCGACGGTTGTTTAGCAAATATAACTTTTCTTAAACTTAAATATAAAGAAATTAAAGACATTATTGAAGCGAACAGAAAACTGCTCGATATCATTAAAACCTCCCCCAACAGAAAAATAGTTATAAGCAATTCCAATCGCCAAGCTCCCCGAGATGATTTAGCTAATTCTGGTGCTGATGAGAGAGGTTCTTGCTATCATGCCACTAAAGCTGTTGCTGCTTATCTTAATGCGGAATTCGATGGTTTTTTATTAGCAGACATATATAACGATCTTCGCCCTGGGAAAGCACTGAAACAAGCGCTAAAATACATCGCGGAAAATAATAAAGACTATACAAAAGAAGTACGTAAGGGAAAAATATTTAGCTCACTGTATAACTGGATCCATGACGAAAGTAAACTCACTACTGTTTATGCACAAATGCATGAGCTCGCATTAAGTCATTCTGATGACGACGCCTTTAACTTTTATTTTACTGATGATAGAGAAGACCTTCTCAATGAATTGCATATTTATTTTTCACAATATCCGCAAATGATCCCCCGAAATGTAAAATTATGTTTGAGGCACTATAGAGGCCCGATCGATAGGGATGATAACGAAATTACCCCCCTATTCCATGATTACACACCAATTCAAGGAACAAGAGAAAAACCAGATGAAAACTATAGACAGACTGTTAAAAGCATGGCGGCAGTCACTATAGAACAGATGACAGAAAAAGGTATAGATATAGCAGCAAATTATGGAGCAAAAGCAGCTATAGTTACTACGTATGCTGATGCCCAAAAGTGTAATTTTGATATGTCTGCTATAAAATGCGTCCATTATTATGTACCCGATGCTATGCCTAAGCATCCACCAAAACCTTTATCTGCAAAAAAGGAAAAACAATTTGCCGTAAAAAAAGCACATGCATGTGATGCACGAGAAGCGATAGAAAAAACGACATCTCTACACGCTGAGTCAAGTAGCTCAACATCGATATCCCTCCCAGTTTCAACACTCAATGCAGCTTCATCATCAACCTGGACTCCAGCTTCGAAATCAAATTTGACTTTGAAATCAGCTCTGACTTTAAGGCCTATTCTAACTGTAACACCAACCCAAATAGCGACACAAATTCCAGCTGAGATACCAACTCAAGCCATAACACATGCCCCAGAGGCGACAGCAATCCCAGACATGACACAAACTCCAGCTGCGACACAAATTCCAACTTTTGGAGCAAGTTCAAGTACACAAGAAGGCAAATTTGGGTTCTTTCGTAAAAATCCAGACAACGAGCGTAAAGTAGGAGAAGTACTCGGTCGTTATAAAAATAAAAAGGATACGACTGATGCAGGGAGTAGTCATAGTGGAGAATGCGATCTAGAAGCTCCTAATACACAAAATAATAGTATAGGTGCAAGCCAATCTAACGTCGAAGAATCAAATACTAGCAGCTCCCTCTTCATCCCATAATGGACAGTTAAAACATTGTTAGTAACTGTTCAGAGTGCGATCTTGAACCTTAGGGGTGCGCCTCCGGTTACAAACAACGGTAACCGTTCAGAAAATGGCGTCGACTAAAGGTCTCTATAACGTAGCTCGGACCCTTTGGCCCGAGCTACTCCTTAAGTTAACACCATTGGGTGTAATTATTCTGCTGTTTCTGTAGCAACAACAACTTCTTGTGCCTTTAAGCCCTTGGGTCCTTTATCAAGCACAAAAGTTACAGGATCATTTTCATGAAGAGTCTTAAAACCTTCTCCTTGGATGTCTTTGTAATGTACAAAAATATCATCGCCGTGTTGATTAATAATAAATCCAAATCCCTTTTTTTCATTAAACCATTTAACATGGCCTGTTTCTCTTTGTGACATTAATTATCCCCTTTGTCTTTATAACTTGTTTATACTATCCCTCTTGGAGAACTGCCTAATTTTTTACGCTTCAGTGCTCAAAAATCAAGTTTGTCTCACCCAAGATAACGGAAATAGATACAAGTCCTTGCTTTTAACATTTTCGTTATCACTGTTGTTTATTCTAGAACATCATCTTTAAAATTTAAAACCTTTTTTATAAAATAAGAATTAGGGTTTGATAACAAATTAATCATTAATGTATCTAACCAACATGAATTACCTATCCATTTCCATTTATTTTCAATATTATTAAGTATTTTATAATTATTAAAATTTTTCATTTTAATTTTTTTAAAATATAAAAAACGGATAAAAAGTAAATATTGTGTAAGTTATAATT
>DAIAOV010000063.1 GCA_027437055.1 Legionella sp.
TGGGATATCTTCTCCAAGAAAAGTGGGTTACCTATTCAATCAGTAAAACCAATGGTAAGCGGTGCTTATCTTGTTGTAGTTGATTCTAAAAAACTGGTGCAATTGCTAGAAATAAAGAATGTATCGAAGGATACCTATTTCAATCAAGGCATCTCCAAACTATTAAAACAATCTGATATCCAATATGCAGATAGAGACATGACTTATTGCCCCATTAAACCTCCAGTTCATCCTAAAAAAACATCATTCTCAAGCACTAATACTTCATTAATTTCTCATTCCTCTCAATGGGATGAGTTTAGTTATCCTGGAGTTTTTTTAGAATCAGCACCTGGTTTATTAGATGGTGCATGGTCCATCACCTTAGGTTATGCAAATCCACCTATTGTGATATCTAATTTTGAAGGCATTAATTATAACCCTGATTTAGCTCCTAACTTATTAACTGGCTGGAACTTTACTAATGACAGCGCCGATACTACAGATCCAACAGGAGATCATGGAACACATACCGCCGGCACCATCGCTGCAACGGGTTCGGTTTTAGGTATTGCTGGCATGGGGCCCTTATTGAAAATTTTACCCATTGAAGTTGCTTCTCTTTCTCAACTAGAACAAGGCATCTATTGGTCAATCGGTGAAGATATAGATGGTGTTCCTCATAATAACACCCCTATTAAAGCAGGTAGCATGAGTTTTGCATTTAACCAAGAATTTGGATGTCCTCCATCTTTGCAAGAGGCAATTGATGCTTTTGTCAAGAAAGGTAGTATTCTTGTTGTAAGTGCGGGAAACGACAATATACCTGCTACTAATAATCCTCCTCGTTCTTGTAATAATGTTCTTGTTGTGGCCGCTACTCAAATTAATGGTTACAGAGCTAGTTATTCGAATTATGGCCCACGCATCACCTTAGCGGCTCCAGGAGGAGATAAATCCACTGCGGATCTCTGTGATGCCAATGGTATTTTGTCCACTGTTAGCGCAGGAAGTGGATGTCAAAACAGTGGTTTTTCATTTTTTGACGGTACTAGTATGGCAACGCCACACGTCGCGGGCATTGCCGGATTAATTTATGCACTTAATCCTTATATAAGTTCCCAAGAGGTAAAAAGCATTCTATTGGAAAGTGTTTCTCCTTTTGGTAATACTACTGATCCAACACTCTCATGTACTGGGGCCATTTCTTGTGGTGTCGGTATTGTTAATGCGAATAATGCACTACGATTAGCTGTATCAGGTCGTGAAATTGTAGCCGCTCCTTCGCCGACCGATTTAGACTTGAAAACTTCATTTGATCCTTTTAATCGATGTCCATCTAATCTATATGTTCCAGCAGCTAAATTAATTCCATCTCCTCTTGTTAACAATTGGATAATAAATAAAAGCACACGCGCATGTCAGCCGCTTAATGTGTATGAAAACCCTGTGCTTCAGGTTAATGGACAACAAGTTATAGCAACCTTTGGGAAAACAGTCGTTACCTTAGAAACTCCTGGATTAAGCTGTCAGGTCAACTACCCACATGGATTTATATGCTAAATGCTCAGTAGAGTTTCTAATGAGATTTAGTTAATTGGTTAATAAGGACGAAAATGAAAAATAATTTACTTATTCTAATAATGCTCATTTTTTGTAAAACAGGTTTAGCTATATCATCTCAAAAAGCACCTATTTATGTTAAATTTGGTCCAGATTTTTTATGGAGCCAGAGTGATAATTTTTTTATTCAAAGAATGCATTCTATTGAAGGCACGCTCAATCCTTCAATTTCTTCAGGCTCACTGAATGACGGGAAATGGACTGGAAATGTTGCCCTTGGATTGACATATCCCTTTTCATCCACATGGCATTTAAGCCCTGAAATCTCTTTCTTACCTCTGGGAAACTATTCAAAATCGTTTAATCCATTTCTTACTGGCCCTTATGAAGGTGATGATATTATCAACACATTTAATGCAACGATGAAAGGTAATGTAGTTGCAGCAGTTATTAATATTGATTATTTAATAAATAAGAGGTACTCCATTTACGTCGCTCCAGGATTGGGAGTTGCAAACGTCAAAACCAATAATGTATTAAATTATCAATCTTCTGATGATGAAACTAATTTGTTGATGATATCCAATAAACGTCGAAGTAATTTTAGCCCACAAGTATCTATTGGAATTAAGTATGCAATGACTTCAACCATCGTTTTTGATCTTGGGGTCAACTATATTTGGTTGGGAACAATTCCCTTTGGATCCTATTCAAATGATCCAGATGGTTATACTGCAACGACCGTTGCAGTAAGTAATGCTTATCTATTGGGTCCAAAGCTTAATTTGGTTTATTATTTTGGTTAATTATTATCCTGGCTCTGACAATGAAGATAGCGGGAAACCGCGCGTGGTACTATTTACGCAATAGGCGGTTGGGTGGATATAAGTTTGTTCGAGAGTATGGTACTGGCAACTATATCGTTGATTTTGTTTGCCGTGAGAAAAAGTTGATTATTGAAATTGATAGTGATCAACATCTGGATGCAATGTTGTACGATTCTGTGCCAAATCGAGCACCCTCATCCCCAACCCTTCTCCCTCAAGGGCGAAGGGATTATGACGAGCCAATTGAGTAATATCAGCGCAAATAAAGATGAGACAGCCCTGGGGATCTGAGTAATCCCGACATATTTTTGAACAATTAATTTTTATTACTCATTGCTTTGATCTCCTATCCACCACGCGTAGCGGCTACAAAAACAATAAGGTCGCGTGGTTGTGAAAGCTCATCTGGCAGATAGATCTTGCTTCTATAGCATTAGACCTCTTTTCAAACTCTACTGTGGCGGAAAATTGCCGTTTAATAAACACTAGGCTTGTTTTAAATACACTACCCACGTCATAATGAGTTTATAGTAATAGAAGAAAAAAAGCGTCAAGGTGGATTAATTTAATGAATATTGTTGTCAAAGTTGGAACTCAAAGTATTTTGTCCCATGATGGGACACCTTTTGAAGCAGTGATGCAGCATTTAGTAGAACAAATAGTACAGCTGCAAAAAGCAGGTCATCAGGTCGTTTTGGTTAGTTCTGGGGCTGTTAGTTCGGGCAGGAAAGTAGCGAATCAGATGCTGGGGCGTCAGTATGGCCATTCTATAGGTGAAAAACAACTTTTAGCCTCTTTAGGGCAACCTGAATTAATGCGTCTTTATACGGTTTTATTTAAAGAGCACCAAATACTTGTGTCTCAACTTTTACTGACTAAACAGGATTTCCAAACGAGAAGACACTATTTGAATATTGCTCGTTTGTTACGTGAACTGTTGCAGCAAAAAAATATTGTTCCTATTATTAATGAAAACGATAGTGTTGCTATTGAAGAACTGATGTTCACAGATAATGATGAATTAGCAGGCCTTATTGCCGCACAAATGAACGTTGAAAAATTAATTATTCTCAGTAATGTTCATGGGGTTTATTCTGCGCATCCAGATGAGCCTGGCTCTGAAATTATTTCCGTTATTGATCCGGAGCAAGGATGGCCAGAAGTCTCGGCAGTAAAAAGTACTCATGGTCGTGGGGGAATGAGTAGTAAGTTAGCAACGGCGCGAAAAATGTCGGGGCTAGGAATTACTACCCATATTGCTAGCATTGATGTTCCTTCTGTTATCACACGTATTATCAATCAAGAACAATTGGGGACAGTTGTTCTTCCTAGCAAGAAAAAGTCCAGCATTAAAAGGTGGATGGCTTATAATAACAGTAAGCAAACAGGGGCCGTGACAATCAATCAGGGATTGCTTGATATTTTAAAAGAAAATAAACGTATTATTAGTATCTTGCCTGTAGGAATAGTACAAAGTACTGGCTATTTTAAGAAAGGTGATTTAGTTGAGATACAAACAATATCTGGCGAAAAAATCGGCATAGGCATAGCGAAATACGACTCCAATAAATTAAATGAATGTTTAGGCCAGAAGGATCAACCTGCCTTTATCCATTATGATCATTTACATATCTTTTAGGAGTTTTTAATCTCGTGGACCATCTAATGAGTCAATTAAAAGCAGTGAAAGAAGCCAGTTATCACTTAACACTTTTAGACAAAAAGAAACGGGCTGATGTCTTATTAAATCTAGCAAATCGGCTGCGTAAGGCTTGTGCGCAAATTATAGAAGAAAATAAAAAAGATTTGGCTTTAATGGATAAAGACGATCCTATGTATGACAGATTGCTTTTATCTGAAGAGCGAATTCATTCTATAGCAAAAGATTTAGAGCGAGTCTCTTCCTTGCCAGATCCTTTAGGGAAATGCCTTGATGAGCGTATACGTCCAAATGGCTTAAAGATCCAAAAAATATCCGTACCGCTTGGTGTAGTTGCTGTAATTTATGAGTCCAGACCTAATGTGACCATTGATGTTTTTGCTTTATGCTTTAAATCGGGTAATGCTTGTGTTTTAAAAGGGGGTAAAGAGGCACACCATAGCAATCAATTTTTAGTCTCTCTCATTCATCAAAGCCTGCAAGAGCAGGGGATTGATACTCATTCAGTGTATTTATTACCCCCAGAACGTGAAATGACAACTCATCTTTTAAGTGCAATGAATTGGATTGATGTTTGTATTCCACGAGGCAGTCACTCATTAATTCAATTTGTGCGCGAACATGCAAAAATACCGGTCATAGAAACTGGAGCTGGTATAGTACACACTTATTTTGATGCCAGTGGTGATGTGGAAAAGGGGCGTCTTATTATAAATAATGCGAAAACAAGAAGAGTTAGCGTGTGTAATGCGTTAGATACTTTAATCATTAATAAAAAAAGCCTGCCTAAGCTATATTATTTAGTTGAGTTACTTGCGCAAAGTAACGTTGAATTATTTGCAGATGAGTTAAGTTATAAGGCATTGAATTCTTTTTATCCGGAAAAACTTCTTCATCAAGCCAAGGCTAACGATTTTGGGCATGAATTTTTATCTTATAAGATGGCAATTAAGACAGTTCCATCGGTAAAAGAGGCAGTTACTCATGTGATGCACTATACCTCGGGGCATAGCGAGGCTATTATTGCTGAAAATGAAGAGGTAATTAACTATTTTCTCGCCCATGTTGATGCTGCTGCTGTTTATGTTAATGCTTCAACCGCGTTCACCGACGGGGGACAGTTTGGTATGGGGGCTGAAATTGGTATTAGCACGCAAAAACTACATGCTCGAGGCCCAATGGGACTCGAAGCGTTAACCAGTTATAAATGGCTGATTAGAGGGGAAGGGCAAATTAGAGACTGTTGACAATTCATCCTTTAGATATTCAGTGAAAAAAATCATTTTTATCTTGACTCTATAGAGCCTAAAACTCTATGGTATTTAAGTATTGTTTTTATAACTGTGTAAGGAAACATGATGTATTTAACTATAAGAAATCTTTTAGGACCTTTATTTCTCATTATTATTTGTCCTGTTTTTGTCATGTTGATGTGGTATACCAATACCGAACTTCAAGGCTCTTTATTGGCATTGTGGAATTTATTGTTGGAACAAGGTGTTGTGTCAACAATCTATAAAATATGGGCGCCTGTTTTTTGGGGTTCGGCTACTGCTTGGAAAATTATTTTTTGTTTTACTGTATTTCAGCTAGCTATAATGCGTTTATTACCCGGAAAGGAGTTTAATGGACCTATTACTCCTAAAGGAAATGTTCCTGTTTATAAAGAAAATGGTGCTTTGGCATTTCTTACTACCATGGTGGTGTTTTGTGTTGCATCTTTTGGTCTGAATTTATTTCCTGCTACTATTTTGTACGACAATTTGGGAGCTCTTTTTGGCGCTCTTAACTTGTTCAGTTTGATATTTTGTGTGTTTTTATATGTAAAAGGACGTTTTTTCCCATCAACCACCGACTCAGGAATCACTAATAATATGTTGTTCGACTATTATTGGGGGACTGAGTTGTATCCTCAAATTGGGGGATGGAGTATTAAAAAATTTATTACCTGTCGTTTTGGTATGATGAGTTGGGGACTCTTCCTGCTCTCTTATGCTGCAAAACAGGCGGAGCTAGGTGGTTTAACTAATTCCATGTTGATCTCTGTTGCCTTACAACTTTTGTATGTAGGGAAGTTTTTTGTGTGGGAAAAGGGCTATTTGCGCTCACTAGATATTATGCATGATAGGGCAGGTTTCTATATTTGTTGGGGATGTATGGTTTGGGTTCCTTGCGTTTATACTTCACCTAGCATGTATCTGGTTCTTCATCCTATTCAATTAAGTACAGGATGGGCTATAGCTATTTTTGTTCTTGGGGCAGTCAGTATTTTTATCAACTACTGGGCTGATGCACAACGACTAATGACCAGAGCTTCTAACGGTCAATGCACTGTATGGGGTAGAAAACCAGTCACCGTGTTAGCTCAGTATAAAACCACTGATGGTCAGAACAAACAAAGTTTATTGCTTGCTTCGGGTTGGTGGGGTGTTGCCAGACATTTCCATTATGTACCAGAAATTGCAGGAGCATTTTTCTGGTCGCTACCCGCGTTGTTTGACAATTTCTCTCCTTACTTCTATGTTTGTTTCTTAACTGTCTTATTGGTGGATAGAGCATTTCGTGATGACAGACGATGTGCCAATAAATACGGTCAGGACTGGATTAAATACTGTGAATTAGTACCTTATAAAATTGTCCCTTTTGTCATTTAAGGAAGCAATTCTGTATAACCTAATTGTAGCCTGAGTGAAGGCGTAGCCGTAACCCGGGATCGAGACCTGATTTGAGCCCCGATCCTGGATTACGCTTCGCTCTGAATGATCCTCTCATTTTTGTTCTGTGCCAAAGCCTCCTTTCTGGGCTTAGGCTTTAGGTAAAACCGCATCCCGCGATCGGCGCGCACTTCCTTGTGCCCAACGACCTAAAACCCAAGCCTAGCAATGAGGCTTCGAGAGCTCTGTAAAAATGAGAGGCACTGTCAGCGCCGCGCTCCATCCAGGCTACAATTTTCTTTTATATTGACGCTATTGCGTGAACAGTTATCATTTATTTTTAGGGAAAATTAATAGAAAAAGGAGTTTCATTATGGATACAAAAGAACATACCGAATTAGGCGATGCCTTACGCTTTGAGGGATGGGATGAATTAAAAAGCAACCCCTATGTAAGTTTTGATGAGCAAGGTACTATGCATCTTAACTTGCAAGGCATCGCTGAAAATGGCCTTCCACAACATCTTGATTTAAATCTATCTGCTGGCCAATTTATTGGTATGTCTGGGGATTATTTTGGCGGAAAGGAGGTGGATTTAGAGCTGCCTAGTCAACATGATTTTATCCATAACCGCCAGGATTATGAAACAGATTATGATTGTGAAAACCTCGGAAAGTATTTAATTAATCAGCCTATCACAGAAAGTGAGATGCAAAAATTAATTAACTCTTATCAAAAGCTAGCAAATCCCAGCGTTCAAAAGAGTGACATAGATACGATTTATACCATTGATGGCGCGAACTATATTCCTTTCTCTTCGACCTTGAACAGTTATGTTCAACAATTAATGTTTGCTCTGCGTGTTAATAATTACGATGAGATACTGATTAGAAACTTATCGCATTTTGCCCCTTGGTCCGTTCGAGTTTATATTTTAGGACATACTATTGCGCTTAAATATGCGCGTATTTCTTATGAATTAAAGCGTCTGCTTGAAGATGAACACTACACCTCTACTAATGAAGAGTTTAATACCCTAATTGCTATTCTTAAGCAATCAAACGAATTCTCAAAAGAAAAATTACAAGACTTAGTCTATAGATATCAAGCGTTAGCTTTAGGAATGGAGCTGTTTTGTTTCCACTATTATTCCGATCACTTTGCTGCTGGCCATGGGGCCCTGGTTGGCGATTTGCGGGCAGAGTTACCAGCACGTTTTGGACTGTTAGGCGGTGTTTTAGTTAATAGTTTGCATGATGAATTAAATAGGGTAACTGTTTATACCAGAAGACCTTATGATCCTACCCCTGATCATACTGAACCTCCCGTTGAGGCTGGTGGAGACGGTGATTTTGATAGTACTAAAAATTATTATAATAGGCTCTCTTGTATTGCTGGTATGCAAGAATCCATGGCGGATCTCCATAATGTATTTTTAGGGCATGAAATACCTCAACAATCTCAGTATGGGGGATTAGAAAGGCTACCTGATATTGATGTAAATTATCGTCAGCCACAGCCACTATTCCTTTTAGGAGAAGACAACAAAATTTATTACCGCACTGATTTAAGTAAAATACGAGTGCTCGCCCCTTCTGAGTTCCAAGAGACTTATCGGTCTCCCGCCCGGCATGGTTATACTGAATTAACCAATTGGTTTATGGCCTTAGTTTTGGTGATTATGCTTCGTGTCTTTTCTTATTTTTATGAAGGCCAGCTGCAAGCACTTACTGAAGATGAGTTACATCGTATCGAATTTGAGGAGGCTCTTCTAAATCCTGGAAGAAAACCTATTCCTCAACCTCCAGTTGTCGATTCTGGAATACAGCCAGTTCCAGATCAGCAGCCAGTTTCTTTACTTCATTGGAAAAAGCCAGCAAGCAGAGATACGGTGATGAAGGGGTTAAGTACAAACAGCTTACTCGCAGCAAAAGTGTTGCCAAATACTGCTGTTTCTGCTCTTGAACAGGAACAAGAACAACGAGTACCGGTTGCTGCTGTAGCTTAGTGATTGATAAATCGTAATAGCCCAGGTAATGGCGTCTTAAGGATGTAGATACTGTCTTTAAAATCAAGTTTAAAGACAGTATCTACAATGTTCTCTTAAGTTAACGCCATTACGTGAACGGTTACGCATCAAGGTTACGTTGTACACAGTTACTATGCTTTGAGCTCTGCTCGGAGAACCTTATGGTCGACATGGTCTATATGAGCCACAAATGAGTTATACAAACGATCTATTAAAATGCCGGGCTATTTTGTCTTGTTGGTGATGCATTTAGCGTTTCCATAAGCACTGCTGGTGCATCATAACGTTGCAGCAATTTTAAAAGCTGTTCTTTTTCATTTTCATCATAGTATTCAATTGCTTTTTGGAACGTTTCGCAATACAAAGCAACATAAGATTTATTTTGACCTATACAATTTTCCTTAAATGATTGAGGATGAAGTTCCAGTAAAATTTCGGTTTTGTCTAGAGATTTAATACTAAGGCTATATAAAACAATATCGAAATTATCATCATTGACGTAATTAAATGAAGAGATAAAATCTTCATTGTATTTTTTCTTTAGAAAGTGTGTCAGAGTTTTAAAATCCTTAGTGGATAAAGTTGATACGGCTTTATGGACAAAGGTCATATCCTGTCTATCATGGGCAAATATATTGGCCTTATTATTTATTAAATGGGTTATTATTTGCAGATAAGTTCCTCTTTTACGGGCATTTGTGTGAGCAGCATAACCTTCTAATGCAAAAAATAAGGGACACTTTCCAGAGTCATGTTGTTGTCGACAAACGTTAGTTTTATGTTTGACCAGTATTTTTACGTTACCCAAATTCCCCAAATAGCAAGCCAGCATTAGCGGGGTAAATGCATCTGCCTTATTAAAATCCAGGATTTCATGTTGTGAGTTTGTTCTAAGGAAAAGACGATCTGCTGCTGAGTTTAACTCTTTCGGTAGCGATTTATTTTTAAGAACTTGTCTGCCTGTAGACGATGCATAGAGATATTCACCTTCTTCAATTTTTAATGACTCTATTTTTTGTTTTACACGGACTAACTTATAGTCTTTCGATTTTTTTTTGAATTTTTCCTGGGCAGAGCGGCCTTTATCTTCTAGGTTCAAAAAGCGATAATTCTCTGGTGCGCTTAGATTATAATCGACAAGAATCGGCTGACCTTTAGGAATTGGTTTTGTTGTCACAATAGTAGCGACCCTTTCTCGTCGTATCTTTCTAGCTAGATAAGATGCATTGTCTTGAGTATCTGAATAATTGGCATAACGAGTATGATTTCCCCTAGTGCTTGCATCCACAATTTTTTTACCTAAAGTCATTGCATAGCTATTATTTTGCCCAGGATTTTCTTCAAGATATTTGGCATATTCTTTTTGAGATTTAAATATCCGACCAGTATAAGCACCAATACAGGTGTCAGCTGGGATATCTTTTTTAGCAAACAATCCTCGCCCATGAAAACCTTTTAGAACATCCACTGGGCCAACATACACCAGATCGTTCCTATCTAAAGTAGAAGGAATATAATCTTCGGGTGTCATATTATCAATTCCTAATTCTTCCATGATTTTCGTTTTTTCTTGATGCTCCTCACTCATGGGCTCAGGGATATCTTTGATCCGCTGTTTTCCTTTACCCTTAGATGAAAAAAATGAATGTTGTTTAGGGGGTGTTGTTTCTTGAACTGCTTTCTTCGTACCATCAGAGTCGCTGTTACGTTTACCCTTTAATGCAAGTAGGATGCTAACTGATTCTTCCTCTTCTTCCGTTACATTCTCCTGCTCCTTTTCTTGAACATCAGAATCACCAATATCCTCCAGTGAAGGTAGTGATTCTTGTTCTGATAAACCATACTGTTGGAGCAAATACTCAATGTCAGAACTTGCTACTTTTTCCTGTTCTTGAACATCAGAATCGTCAATATCTACCAATGAAGGTAGCGATTCCTGCTCTGGTAAACAATACTGCCGAGGTAAATATTCAACGACCGGGCTCACCACTTCTTGTTCGCGATATCCTCCCTGTCTCTCTATTGATTCATCTACTATTGAATATTGGGCATGGTATGGAGGAGTAAATGAGTTAGACAGAGGTGCCCAGCATACCATTTCTGGCATAGGGTATGACTCAGTGAATAAATTTGCTACTTCTTCTGGAGAGAACCCAAACGATTGGTTAGTCACATATTGAAGTTCAGGGATAGGAGCTTCTGTTTTGTGACGTTTTGTAGTCGGAGTCTGCCTAACATAGTTGTCTTGTATGGTGTACTGGAATGAGGGGGCGGTTGGTCCCATATTTTGTTGTTGCCTAGCGACAATCTCATCAAATTCATCAACATATATAAGAAAAGACCCTTCCCACTCATCTACAAAGCGGGTATATCTTTTTAATTTTGGCGGATTTTCATCAGACCAAACTGCCCTTATTTTCTCTCTCTTTCTTTTCATTAAAGCAAACCAATTGTTCATAAAATGATAAATATGATGGATTATTACATATAATTATTAAGGAACCATTAAATTTTTTATCTTAGGAAGATAAAATTAAACTGCATCAAGAAGCACCAAGGAGGGATGAGATGCGATTAATACAAAGAAATAAAAATGAGAAGAGAGCTCATTGGAGCGTGAAAACATGCTTTTGGACGGCTTTTATTTACTCCATTGAAAATAAAATTAAGGAAATAAGTGCGAATGCCATCCCTAGGCCTTGTTTAAGGCTTAACTCGTGTTTGAGAAAAATCATGCAGAGTATTAACGTAATCATCGGATACATGGAGGTGACTAATACTACTGGCATAGTAGGACCATTGCGTAGTGCTAAAATAAAAAAGATACAGGCAACTCCATTCGCCAAACCATTTAATAATCCATAGGCACTACCTTTAACAGAAAGCTCGGGTTTAAAACCCAATAGAGCTAAGGCGATTACTCCTGAAATTAAAACGCCGATACTTGAATAAAAAGTGATGGAGAGAGGATTTATAAAATCAGAAGCTCTTGTTCCCCAATATCCCCAGGCTCCATAAAGAACTAATGCAACCAAAGAAGGGAAGTACCAAGTACTAAAATTCATAATTTTGTCTTATCAATCAGCTTGTTCCAGGTTTGCACAGGATAACTGTTAATTAGTTAAAATAATACTGTTTATTGCTTAATATTAAAAGTTTCGATCCTAGGTTATGGTTGCGCCCTGAGAAATCCTTTCATTTTTGTTCCGTGCTAAAGCCTCCTTTCTGGGCTTGGATTTTAGGTAATTTGGGTATTGTCACTAAGTTAAGTTGCATTGACTTAACTTAGTGGCAGTGTAGAGTCTTTTGTTTAAAAGCTAAAAGAGGGAGACGATGATGGTTCCTGAATGCTATCTGTGAGTCGGGAAATCACCTTTTTATTTAATTTTGTATCCCTTGCATATTTGAGGTTAATTTCAGATCTTTGCAATGATTCACTGAGTTCTTTTCTAAAATCAGTAGTAAAGCGTTCAAAAAGTGATTTATCCTGGGGTAATACACTTTTTATTTGTCGTTCTAATGTTAAAGCAAACCATGGAGTAGTATAGGGAATAATTGCCGCTATAACTTCTTGTAAGCGTGTCTTTTCAGCAGGGCTATCTTTATTGATTTGATTAATAAGTATTGCAAAATCTTCATGCCTTTCAAGAGGGGCATTGGCAATAATAATTGCAAACTGTTGGGGCGTTAATACTTGAGCTGCCATTTTGCAGAAAGATTCCTGAGTATTTCTAAAAATCTCCCAAAATTTGTTTTCTGTTACAGAGCTTTTTAATTGAGATTCCGATAAATGTTCTAAAACAATCTTGAGACGATTTTCTCTGCTATCAAGACGAGACTTTGAGTTTAATGTTTTTGATTCGATAACCCAAAGATTCTTGAGTAGATCCTTACCGTCTGGTGATGAGCTCCGCTCTACAAGCATTCTAACTCTATCATCTGGCAAGCTGGCTAAATTTTCATGTATTTTTTGTTCATTGATGTAATAATCTGCAGCGTTTAAATCATGAATAAACGCGTCAAACTCCTCATCGGTCCAATCTTGTTTTTGTACAGGGGTAGTATTATGTACCGGCTGAGCAGCGGTATGAACAGGTGCCCATTTTTTTGCAGGGAGAGATTGGCTTTTGGTTATAGTGGTTGGTTGAATGGCTGCCAAACGCTTTCTTTCAGCTTCATGATTACTTAGAATGTAATGTTGTGCTAATTCTCTTAATACTTTCTTAAACGAAACTGGATAATCTTCATTCTTTAAATAATTAATTTGTTCCATTAATGCCGTTCTCACTTGATCAGAGGCATAGGGTATAATAGAAATAAGCTTACCTAATAAGTAAGGAGTTGGCTTAAGTTTTTTTATCATTGCATTAAGCATTTCATGGTGCTTTCTGTTTGATGCAAACAATGCTAATTGCTCACGATTTAAAGTGTTGGCAGCTGTATCAACATAGGCATCTTTACTTAAAATACTTAAGAAACTAGCCGAATCAAAGGAAGTTTTTAGCTGTATTTCAGATAGAGCCGTAAGTATTACTGCAAATTTGTTCTTTCTATTTTCTACTTTAGACGGCTCATACTCAACACCCTTAAAATAATTCCATAAGTGATCCAATTCACTAAGACTATTTTTTCTTTTTTCTTTAGTGGAATTGAATTTGCTCACCAATAATTTAATATCTGAATGGCTCATTTGATCTAGTTTATTCCAAAAGTGATGTTCTGATAAGGTGCGGTTTTTGATTACTTCGATAAGGTCTACTATGTTTTGTTCCGTTACAGAGGGTTGATTTTCCTCTTTCTGGGGTTCCGCCTGGGCTTCATCTCGGGTTATTGATGCGTTGACTTTAATTATAAAGTCCTTGAATTTTTCAGAAACATCAGTGCATTCAGACTCAACAGTTTGAGATGTTTCTAATGGTGTTTGTAGTTTATTTTTAGAGAAAAAAGTACTAGGAAGGGTGCTTGCCTTTAGCACAGGCGTCTTATCAGGAGAATCATTAGGGGGGGTATCGATAAGAATCTCTTGATTAGTTGTAGCTTCTAATTTTTCTGATTCTGGCTCTTCTGTGAGGATATCGGTAATGGTCTCTTGATTGACAGGGGCCTCAAGTTCTTTCGATGTGGTTTCGAGCAGGGATAATTCTTGCTGGTTAATTTCTTCTATTGCTACTGTAGCTTTAGTTAATTCTATTCCCAAAGATACTCCATTGATAGAACCTAGAGCACCTATTTTGGCTCCTTTCAGTCCTGATTCAAGAGGATCTGTTCCAGAAAAAAAACTGGTGAACAAACCAACAACTCCCCCTAGAAAAAGTAAGGGGGAGGTTAATAAGAGGCCAATAGTACTGACAAAGGTCAATACGATACCACTAAAACGTTTTATATAATCTGGTTGTCCAGTGAGTAGATTTCCTTCTCTTATACTTATTATTTGCTTGTCAGTTTTTTCAGTGGACATACTAAGCTCTATATTTAAAGTTAAAAAATGGATAAATAAAGAACGAGCGACTTATTTATTTAGCCAAATGTTCCTTTCGAGTGCTTCAAAATAAACCAATCAATAAACGGGCGTATAATGAGGGATCTGTATTAAAACATCAATAGCAAATTCTTCACAGGACATGAGGTATCTATTCACTTAATGGCGTCAACTTAATCTTTTGTAACATAGGTGACCCATCGCCGCTAGGCTAAGGTTGAGCTATCGTTTTTTGCCCTCTCGCGGGCGAGGGGACTTTTAGTGCCAATTAAGTGGAGTTGGAACATGAAACTCCCTCTCCACATTGGGGGAGAGGGGTATTTAGCACTTTTCTTCATTAACCTGATGGCTATGGGCATGGAGCCCGACGTACTTAATGAGAGGTATGAGTAATAAAGATTATTTTTCTGTAATTTTTTGTATTTTTAAGCAACTTTCTGCATGGCTGTCTTTTGCAATATCTAAGGTAACAACTCTCTTTTCAGTATGCTTAGATGCTTGAGATTGATAATTTATTAGTAAGGGGATTTGTACTACATATGAATCATTATTTTGATGCAAAAATATAGGAGAATTTTCAGTACCTACCGAGATAACTAATTTTTCTTTTTGAATAGGGGCGATGTTGGCATATAATGGCTTTTGATAGTCCATCCAGGCATTTTGGGTGTAATATTTTGCAGCATTGGGTAACTTCGTTTTATAATTGACGAAATTCATATTATACGTTGCCATCATCGCCTCATAAGACCAGCTTAAAATCCTGAGTTCTGATAGTTGAGCACAATCGCTTTGTGCCAATGCGGCTGAAGATAATAAAAGGCTAAAGGGTATAACCAATAAGTGCTTATAAAAAATGCTCATGATCGTTCTATCCTTAAATTCGTTTATAAAACAATAACCGAGACAAATATTTTTTGCAATGATTCACTGGTTCTCTTTGTTATTAAGAATTCTCACGTTTCATCTCTTTAGATCTTTCGACGAGGTTTATTGGACATATGTGGTTCATAATTACCAATGCTATTCTCTTTCCTAACGCCACCGCTCAATTTTTGTATGAGCTTTAAGGTATATTTTTCAATGAGCGTCAATTTTTTTTGCGCTTCTTCAATACTAAGACACTGTGATGTGCGCTGCTGATGTTCGTTTTTGCTAGCCATAAAATTAATTTTAGATTCAGGAGCTAATTGCTCAAATAACTCCAACCAATGTTGAACGGAAACGTGCGTGATGAGATCGTTTAATGTACCAAATTGTTCTTTATTTTTTTCAAGGCTAATAATGGTTTGGCTTAATGCAGATAATTTTGATTTAGTACTTAGTAACGAATGCATTATTGCATTGAGATAAACGAGGCAGCCCCCAGGCATGCCTGCTTCAATATAAAGTTCAATATGGGTGTTTTTATGTAAATAATTGAGTTCATCTTCTGCTTTTATCTGACTTTTGGTTTCTTGTAAATGAAGCAAAGCAAAAAATTGCGCAATTAAGGCAAAACGAATAGTAGGCTCTTTTCTAAGTTGAGATGCAAAGTGAGCAAGTGCTTGTGTTGAAATCGGTAGATTTTTTGGTGCCTTATTGATGATGTCAGAAATAGCACCCCATACCTCCTCTGTCTCCCATTCTCGACTATAAGCATCTAGTGTGTCGTAATTTCCTCGTTCTAAATCAATTTGATATTCAGATAACGCATTTAAGAGCATGGAGGCTTTATCATTGTCCAATTCAGTTTTTAGAAACATTATTTCACTCCTTATTTATAGAGAAGTTACTATCCATGATTAACTTCCAAGAGACGGGGGCTTATTGTCATCATCATCATCATCATCGTGATTAGCCTCGGCATCAGTATTTGCATTAGCACCGCCACCACCACCGGAACCAGAGCCGACAGCAGCAGGAGCGTAACTGGCACCAACAGTAGCACCGTAACCGGAGCCAGCGGCAGGAGTGTAACTGGTACCAACAGCAGAGCCGTAACCGGAGCCAGCCGCAGGACTGTAACTGACACCCGCAGCGGCAATCGCTTCAGCAGCAGTATTAGCTGCATCAATAGCAGCATTGGTAGCAGCAATAGCTTCATCAGCTGCAGTAATAGCTGCATAAGCTGCAGCAGCATCTAACTCATTTCCTTCATTATTTCCAAACTGCTCAGCTTCTATCTTCTTGTATGCTTCTTTATATTGCGCAAAAGACTTAATATATCTCCCATATGCTCTTTCTGCTTTATCCTTATCACTATCAATATTTTGTTGGTAATCACTATATGCAATGGATGCATCGGTTAGATAAGCTTGCACGCGCTGATTAATCCATTTTCGCCGTCGTATCTCGTCCTCCGTAATGATCGTGAGCCCTGGTTCTTCCAGCTCAGGGCTCGTCCTAGCATTATGAGCACTTAAAATCTCCGGAGAAAAGTCTTTTCTTGGTAAAAGGGAGAGCTCCTTAAGGGCTGCGGTTCCCTGAGTAAAAGCAAGAGTCAATGCAGTTGGACTAGTTTCCTCAAGAATATTAGAAAAGTGCTGTAAGTGGGGGGAGCCAAATAAGCACAATTATGAAGTCCTAATTTTTTTGCCTCTAAAATTGAAAAAGAACCTGTTGCCATTAAATATTCTGCATCGTGTAAACCACGCATTAAAATTTCCGTTTTTGTTGTTCGAGGTAGTGGATATGATGTTAAGCCATTTTCTCCGCATAATGTCGCCCATTTTTTATAATTTTCTGAGATTATGCTTCCTTCTTTAGTTCCAACTAAAAGTACTGGATAGTTTTTTTTGTGTACCTGAGCAATCTGCTCAATAAACTCTTGTCCTCTGCGTCCAGGACTATCTTTACTGCAATAAATAACGACGAGCTCGTCTTTTGCTTTATTGCCCACTTCTTTTAATTTAGGTGCAAGTTGTTTTTGCAATCCCGCCGCAGACAAATGAGTCAGCCACGCTGTCCGTGTTTGATCTTGTTGTACCGCATTCAAAGTGGTAGAGGGTGAAATAAATAGTCCCCCAGCTAAATGGACTCCAGGTTGCAAACAATAGACGTTATGATAATCTCTTCTAATTAGTGCATTTTTCATACTCTCATTTTGAATGCCTCTACCTATATTTCTCCTATCTATAT
The DNA here is from genome assembly GCA_027437055.1 of Legionella sp. GTDB lineage: Bacteria > Pseudomonadota > Gammaproteobacteria > Legionellales > Legionellaceae > Legionella. Next base: position 17,312 of record DAIAOV010000063.1, read on the forward strand.
AACCTCCAGGAGGAGCGCAAAGTAAAATTTTTGTCGCTTTAGGGACTTTTAACGTATTATCGAAATGATCGGCTCCATTGCTATTAAGCTGATGTGCCCACCCGGCGACAATAAATAAATCTAAATTTGATTTCTTAGACTTCTTGACCGGAGATCTGTTCGGAGCAATAAAATCGACAATTTTTTCCTTATTGACAATTGCTGCTGTTGCATCATTGGCTGCTGGGATATGAGTGGATACAGTAGGCATGCATTTAGTAAGAAGCGCTGTGCCTTGTTCTGGTTTGTTTAGTGACTTTGGCTTTTCGACAGGGGCCTGATGCAGCCAAAATTTAATTTTATTTGCATCAAACCCCATCCCCGTCATTGTTGTGAGCAACTTCATCACAGCATTTCTAGCTCGATCTTTGGATTTTTCATCATAAGCAAGAAAAATCCCAATTTCTGCGTCTTTGGCTAAACCACTAATAACAGCACCATGAATAATTTCTAGAAATCGCTCATCTCCTACCGTATTTCCTTCAAATTTGGTATAAAATAGTATCTTTTTGTCGGTCGCGGGCACATTGTATCCACCCATCCTATTTATGGTTGTATCAATTTCAATGACCCCATCTTTCTTATTATCCTTACTCGCCTTCTTATCGTTCTCAGATTTTGAATGCATTTTAGTTTCCTTACTTGAACACTTTGCGATTAAGTTGGTTCGATACACATTGTCTTTCTCTAAATTATAGTTCTTTTGTTAGGCACATTTATCATAGAATGAGCTCCCCTATGAAGAGAATGGCGGCTATAGGCCAAGGGGCAGACCGAAATAGCTTATTTTTGTTCGAATGGCTTTGTGATTATTTTTGGTCATATTGGTTAATAATGTACTAAATTTAAATTAACTTGGGTGAAGGAGCATTCGTATCATGGGTAAACTCATAGCAAACCTGCTAATAATATTATTTTTTTTACTTCCTCCAATCGCAATGGCAACAACGGAAGAAGCTAGAGAGCTATGTATAGAGAAGACTGTGGCTCGTTGTGTTGATCAATGTCAAAAAACAAATGAAGTAAATTGTTCGTCAGCATGTCAAGACATTGCACGAAATCAATGTCGTAAGGCTGGAGAGTAGGACTCTATTATTTACATAATATGGAACTAAATCTAATTTTTGTTTATTTACTTTGAAACGGCAGTCAAAATTAATACATTATGGTATGATCCACGCAATCTGGCTTAACAGATTACTAAAACATTCTTTAATTTGGAGAAGGGGGATGATCAATGGGCTATATATTACGCCTAACCTTTGCTTTATTAATTAGTGCTCCGTCGCTTTTATTTGCTGCCGATACTCTTATTTTTGCTGTTGATATTATTCGTCATGGTGATAGAACGCCTCTCATTGCTTTACCTGCGGTCAATTACCAATGGCCGGAAGGTTTAGGGCAGCTCACTCCAGAAGGGATGCAGCAAGAGTATAAAATGGGTATGGAGTTTCGTAAAAGGTATGTTGAGCAAGCTCATCTGTTGCCTAAGCATTACGCGCAGGGAACGATGTATGTGCGTTCTACCGACTATGCTCGTACTTTGATGAGTGCCGAGTCTTTGTTAATGGGATTATATCCTCCTGGAACAGGACCCAATGTTACTGAAACTTCTCTTCCAGCGTTGCCTAATGCGTTTCAGCCTATCCCTATTTTTAGTGCACCAACTAAATATGACGATGTTATTCTTCAAGACGTAAGCAATGCAGAACGTGAACAATTAATGGAACAATATGTCTATTCAACAAAAGAATGGCAAGAAAAGAATGATGAATTAAAAGATAAATACCCTCTCTGGAGTCGTCTCACCGGTGCTTCAATTAATAACTTAGCAGAGCTTGCATATGTTGGGGATGCTTTATACATTCATCAACTTCATAATGTCCCTATGCCTGAAGGATTAAGTGCAAAAGATATTGATATTATTCTTAATGCTAGCAACTGGGCTTTTATGGCACAAGAAAGACCACCGCAAGTCGCCAGGGTTTATAGTAGTAAGCTGATGACCAACATTACCAATTATCTTCATAAAGGCAGTCAGCAAAAATCAAAACTTAAATATGTTTTATTATCAGCTCATGATACGACCATTACTGGTGCACTAAGCTTTCTAGGGGCTCCATTACAAAAAGCGCCTCCTTATGCATCAAATCTTAACTTTTCACTCTATGATAACGGTTCCAATTATTACACTGTCAAAGTGACTTATAATGGTAATCCGGTTTCTATCCCCGCATGTGGGGGAACGGTGTGTGAACTGCAACAGTTTATTAACCTGGTAAATAGTGTGAAGAATACCAATGAATAATTGTCTAAAACGATTTTATATCGTAGGTCGGGCAACCAGTTGCCGACATTGCCCTTTATAGACCTAACCGTTCACATAATGTGAACGGTTACTTATAGACTATAACGGCAGGCATTGATTACTGCAATTAATTGTTCCTCAACCTTAGGGCAATCGCGCTAAAAATCGCTTGACATTAGAATCTGAGCGAGATACCGATTATCCCAACCTGCTTTATTTCG
>DAIAOV010000064.1:0-18547 GCA_027437055.1 Legionella sp.
TTCTTTTCGTCATTACTTTCTCCACTTAAGTACATTATCTCTTAACTGGGGTGTACAGATCTATTAAACCACTTCACTACCTTGGTGTTTTTCTAATACATTACCTAATGAAAAATAATTTCTCTTTTTAGGTGCATCCTCAACGCTATAAACAGTACGGCCAGTTAACGGCTCAATAACTCTTGCTAATGGAAGATTTTCTTTGTCATTAATTAAACAAAAATTAGGAATTTTGCTGTGTTGGCTACTAGAGGAGAATAAAGTGGGAGCGCTAGGAGCAACTATTTCCCGAGTACTCTTTTTTTGCAAGACAAGTTCATTTGGTTCTAGTGCTGCATTTTCAATTTTAGTACCGACTTCATCACTAAGGCTTGCCCCTAAACCACTGTAGAGATAGACTGTTGTTGTCGGTGGAAAATGAGATAAGTCAATTTCTCCATCTTTTTGGTACCAAACACCATGTCCTGAGCACACTAAATCAGTTTGTAGTTGTCCATTATCGATTTGGGTTAATAGTTCTTTTAAATAGGGTTCAGCTTCAAGTTTTGTTTTTAAAAGAGCTAGGCTGGAGCGGATTGGATTTATGCTCTCTGCACAAGAAACTAAAACCGTGTTGATAATTCGATAAGTTTCTATGAGTTGCCATTTGGAAAATTCTTGCAACATAATAAGGGTAGGTGGTTCTGTCACAAAAAGTTCATGGATAGCCCATGCATAGTAATCTATAGGTCTATCTTGCTCTAATAAAATATGCTTCTTTACATTATAACTTGGTAAGGTTGATATGAAACTCTTCTGCTGTATCGTAGTTCATTTTCAAATATTTTTAATAACTCAAATGCATAATAATTCAACTTCATCTAAAATAATCTCTATTGGTTTTAAAATTTCCCAAATTATATATATTTATTATTAAGAGATTATTAATTGATGTCTCTGTTTAATTATAAAGCTCATCAAGGAGGCTTCTATAGCCCTATAAAAATGAGAGGATCGCGCAGAGCCGCGCTTGTACGCAGGATAGGCTATTAGAGAATATTAAAACAGTGGCGAAGTGGAGATAGTTTAAGAGTGGTGCTCATTGTTTAACAGCTCTCCTAGTAGGTTGCTTGCGCCAATACGGAACCAATCTTTACTTATTTTTTTCTGCATTATTAATTCGGCCAGATAAGCAAAGTTTCTAGCTTGTTGAGGGTTTTTTATCCCACCAGAAATTTTTATTCCACATGTTTTACCAGAGTCTTTAATAGCACTTAATATGGCAAACACTGCGGGTAATGAGGCACCTTGGGGTATTTTTCCAGTTGATGTTTTAAGAAAATCACACTGACTAGTGAGTAGCTCTATGCATAGTTGATAAATAGTGCGCATCTCTGCAAATGCACCTGTTTCTAAAATTATTTTTAGAGTGCAGTTTTTTTGTTTGCAGTATTGAGCTATAGCATGGCTATGAGTTAATGCTTCTTCCTTCTTTTGGGACAGATATACTTGATAAGGGAATACATAATCTATTTCTGCAATACCTAATTGTATTGCCCGATCTATTTGCTGAATGCACTTTTTTAGAGAATCATTTCCATGTGGAAAATTGATGACTGTAGCAAAATTAATACTATTTTGAGGTTTAAAATAATTGATGTGATGAGAATAAATACAAACTGCTGCCACTGGATGGGCTTGAGCTAGTTGATTGACATGACTTAACTCATATTCAGTAGCATTTTCTTTTAAGATCGTCAAATCAATAGTATGAATTAACTGAACCGCAGTTATTTCAACTGGACGAGCTTCAGTAAAAAGAAAATGCTCTAAAATGTTATTTAAATGAGTTTCTATACTCACACTATAGCCCTACAATATACTCTTTTAACAATGTGTTAAGCTGTTTAGCTGCACTAGAAGCCATTTTAACTACCGCATCATGGCTGTGGCTAGTGTGAGCAAGACCGGTTGCATAATTAGTTATCATAGCAATGACAGCAACCTGCATGCCACAATGATTGGCTACTAATACTTCAGGAACAGTAGACATGCCTACAGCATCCGCCCCTAATATTTTAAATGCTCGAATCTCAGCTGCAGTTTCATAGTGTGGGCCCAATACAGAGATATAAACACCTTCGCTTAATTTGATTCCGTTATTTTGGGCAGTAGTTAATAACTGTGTACGCATGGTTTTATCGTATGCGTTGTCTAAAGGATAAAATCTGGGGCCAAAGTCATCATCGTTAGGTCCTATCAGAGGATTACTAGGTTGCAAATTAATATGATCGGTAATTAGCATTAACTCTCCTGGACCAACATCTTCTCTAAGTGATCCTGATGCGTTAGTTGCTATAAAGTAATTACAACCTAGCACTTTTAATGTTCTAACATAGGTTTTAACGACATCATAATTTTCCAAACCTTCATAAGTATGAGCTCGGCCTTGCAAACAAACTACAGCAACACCTTTGCAGTAGCCAAGAATTAATTTTCCACCATGACCTTCAACAGTTACTTTTGGGAAGCCTGGTAATTGCTCATAATCTATAGAAATGGAGTCCTCTAACTCTTCGGCAAATTTACCTAATCCTGAACCTAAAACAACTCCTACAGTTGGTTTAAATGATGGGAGTAGTTTTTTAATATAATCTGCTGCTAAATAAGGATAAGTGTTTTTTGTTATAGGATTGGTCATATAATTATCCAATTAGGGGTTAAAATCAAAAGCTAGAGGCAGTAGCTTATCAATGGATAGACTCTGAAAAATGGTTTTTTCATTGCATAAATGAATCATGGTTTCTGGAGTGGAAAACTCATGAATCCTTTGTCTACATGCTCCGCAAGGTGGGCATAATAAATTATTATGAGCTAGAATTGCCATATCTTTAATTTTCTGCTCTCCCGCAGCAATCATGTGACAAATAGCAGAAGATTCAGCACAAATACTTAAACTATAAGAGCCATTTTCTGCATTGACCCCGGTATATAAATTATCCCTATCAGTGCAGATGCAGGATGCGACTTTAAATTGAGAATAGGGTGTATAAGCATTAGGCAATACTTTACATGCCTCTGCGATCATTTGTGCAATCATCTTATCCATTATAAGTATACGCCTCTTGAGTGAGTGACAGAATATACTAATTACGGGGCTATTGAGCAAGTCTGTTGATCAGAAAGAGGTAAGTCATCCAATTCTAATTGGGAATCAAGAGATGGTTTATTTGTTTGTAATACACTCTTGCCATGATAGGGCTCTGGAGAATTAGTTTCTTCTAGTTCCTTTTTGGGGCCGAGTGCCTCAATTATTTGTTGATGGCTATTTGATGATACTGGAGTGCGAGGATGATCATCAAAGGTATAACTTAGCCAGATTTCAGCTACAAGAATGCTTAAACCTGCTATGACGACGCCTGATGCTATTAATATCGGGAAAGTCAGTGGGGGGAATAGAAAAACTAAGGTAGTACTAAGGGCGGTTACTAAGCCTATACCCGCTAAAGTAAGGGCATATGAGAAATAAGCTTTTTGGTATGTATGTGAATATTCTTCATCTTCTGGATGAGGATTTTGCAGTTTGTGATATTCACTAGTTGCCCACATGCAGTTACTGGCTAAAAACACCCATGCAGCTGGAATTAGTAACACAGGAGCAAAAAAACCTGCAATGCTTAATACGGTTGCGATAAGCCCTAGGGTAGCAGCAAATAAATGTTGCTCTTTAAATTGTGCAAAACCATACCATTCGTCTTCGTTATAAGTATGATCAGGATGAAAATGGCTACTTATAAACCATACTCCATACCCCATCATATAGAATAATAATGAGATCCCATTAAAAATAGAGCCGACCAGTGGAAAAGGTAAATACTGGGCTTTTCCGCAAACGAATCCAGAAAGAAAGAAAAATGTACTTACTTTACCCAATGTTGATGTTGTACTCACAAAGATGCAACCCCAAAGTAATATTTTTTTTGTACATATTACCTAAATTTATATCTAAAATCCAGTAAAATTCATTCAATTAATTGGATTTGTATTGGGGGCAATTGTCAGCATACCCTAATAGATTATAAAAGAACCATAATGTAGGTTGGGTTAGCTCAGTGTACTCCAACAATTAGTGGCTATTTTGTTGGGCTTCGCTACCGCTTAGCACCAACCAACCTATTAGTTCATATCACTTCAAATATTATTTCATTATGCGTGCAGATCCGTCATGGGCTGTACAGGAAGAATAATACGAACTAGTAGTCCTCCTTCCTCTGCATTTTTAGCGATAATTTCTCCATGGTGTAAGGTGATGGCTCGAGATGCAATGGCTAATCCTAAACCATAACCCCCTGTTTTTTTCGCTCTGGAGGTATCTACACGGTAAAAAGGATTAAATATTTTCTCTAATTGATCTTCGGGAACTCCTGGGCCGTTGTCTTTAATATCCAGATAGATCTTATCTTTGCAATCAGTATAGTAAAGAGAGACATGGATTTGTTCTGGTTCTGGGGTATAGTGGAGAGCATTACGGACGATATTTTCAATGGCTCTGTGGATTAGACGTCTATCTACTATGATCTGACATGGATCCATTCTTGTAGTCGTAATGCGATTTAGTTTATCACCAGATTCGTAATTAGCATCACGTATAATATCTGATATTAGTTCAGGCAGATTTACTTTAGTTAATTCAAGATCGGTGGTTGATTTATCTAAGCGTGCAAACTCTAGGATCTCGCTAATTAGCATATTTAATCTAGAACTTTCTAATTCCATACGATTAAATTCATTATCTGCCAAATTTTTAGTTTTATTTTTTCCTAATTCAATAGCTATATTCAGACGGGCTAATGGTGATCGTAATTCATGAGAAATATCTTGCAGCAAACGTTCTTTTGAGCGAATTAGTGTTTCTAGTTGCTCCGCCATGCGATCAAAATCTTTACTTAACTCTGCAATTTCATCTTTTTTATGGCCTCTAAAATGACCAACACGGGTATAGAGTTTCCCTGTAGCTATGGATTTTGCCGCCATCCCTAATGTTCTAAGTGGTTGAGTTAAGTACATAGATAATAAATAACAAATAAGTCCACTGATAAAGATTGCTAAAGTTAAACGTATGGCAAGCCCTGCCCAAGGGATTTGAACAAAATAAGATATAGGCTTTTCACTCACAGCTGCTAATCTATAAAACTTACCTGATGTAGATAAGATTTCATGACTCACTATTAATTTTCCAGTGGTAAATATACCTTCACTCAGTTGATCATTAATAAGATTCTCAGCAACTTTTTTGACATTTTCTGGAGGATCTTGGGCTCCAACAATTTCACCAGTACTAGAAAGTAACCACAAGGACATGTGGCGAGAAAGGCCTATTTGATTAAGCCACTTTAGTAAAGCAGATCTTTGTCCTGATTCAAAGGTGGCAACTGCAGCATTAGCATAACTGTCCATAAACATCTGCTCACGGACTGGTTGAGATGACTTTTGGGCGATTTGACTGGTAACCCAGGCTGTAGTGAAAATAATGAGTATAGTGGCTAGCCAAAATGAAACAAATATTTTCCAATACAAACTACGCATTAAACATGTATCCAAAACCACGAACGGTTTTTACTATAGGTTCGCCTTCGGGATTATCGCCTAATTTGTTTCTTAAATTACTAATGTGAACATCGATACTCCTATCGTAGGCAGTATATTTCCGGCCAAGAGCATATTCGGTAAGCTCTTCCTTTGAAAATGCTTGTCCTGGTGATTTAATTAACATTTCTAAAATATTAAATTCGGCGTTAGTTAACTCAAGAAACTTTCCTTCCATGGTGACATGACGTTTTGAGCAATCAACAACTATATTATGTTGCTCAATAATTGGTCTTGAAATAGGAATCTTCATTGTTCGTCTTAAAATAGCTCTTAAACGCGCGACTAATTCTCGAGGATTACACGGTTTAGGCAAATAATCATCTGCCCCAATTTCTAGTCCAACTATTTTATCTATATCGTCTCCCCGTGCAGTTAACATTAAAACAGGAGTTTCTAGATGCTCACGTATCGCTTTTAATACTTCAAAACCATTCAATTTAGGCAGCATCACGTCAAGAACAATAGCATCAAATACTTGGTTTAGCGCTTTCTTAATACCACTTTCGCCATCATGGACACAAACCACACTAAAACCTTCTGGTTCCAAATATTGGGTGAGCAAATCAGTTAGCTCTGTATCATCATCAATGATGAGAATATTGCTATTCATTAATTATCCTTCAACATTAGTTTTGGAGCTGTTGTTTTGAGGTCGTTTATCGATACACTCTAGCAATTTAATTCTGCGGGCATCTGCATTAATTACTTTAAACTCCAAATTGTTTATGGTAATTGTTTCACCACGTTTAGGTAAGTAGCCAAAGCTATTCATTATAATACCGCCAATTGTGTCGTAGACGTCATCACTGAAATTAGTATGCATCTGCTCATTAAATTCTTCAATAGGGGTATGTGCTTTGATGATGTAATGATGATCATGGTGGGTTTTGATATAGGAATCATCATCGATGTCAAATTCATCTTCAATATCGCCAATAATTTGTTCAATAATATCTTCTATTGTAACAAAACCAGAAACCTCTCCATATTCATCAACAACAATAGCCATATGATTACGATTACAACGAAATTCGCTAAGTAAACTGTCTAAGCGCTTGCTTTCTGGGACAAAGGTAACTTGTCTACAGCTATCGAGCAAATCAAAAGAATCAGGGTTGCCTACTTGGTAATTTAATAAGTCTTTGGCATGTAGTATGCCAATAATTTCATCTGAGTTCTCACCAGTTACTGGAAAGCGAGAATGTCCTGTTCGGGTAACAACCTTAATAATCTCATTGTATTCATCATTTTGGTTGAGACAGACCATTTGATTTTTAGGCAGCATAATGTCACGTGCCCGCATTTTTGAGAAGTGGATAGCTCCCTCGATCATGGCCAGAGTTTCAGAACTAATTAGAGATCTAATTTGGGCGTCTCTTAATAAATTGACAAGTTCTTCCTGATTTTGTGGCTCACCTTGTAAAAACTGTTTTAGTCGAACAAACCACGAACCACCTTCTTCCTCTTTATTCAAGATCGTTTACCTCTAAGTCATAGGGATCGGAATAACCGAGTTCATTTAAAAGTTTTATTTCAAGTGATTGCATCACTAATGCTTCATCTTCTTTAATATGATCATAGCCTAACAAGTGCAAAACACCATGAATTACAATTAAAGACCAATGTTCTTTCAGTGATTTATTAAGTTGTTGGCTTTCAGCCAGTAATACTTCAGGGCAAATAATAATATCACCTAATAGAGGGTATTCAAGTTCTATATGATCTGGTAATGAGCTGGGAAAAGCTAGTACATTGGTCGGCTTATTTTGTTTTCTATAAGTATTATTTAAATGAATCATTTCTTCAGCGTCTACCAAACGAATTGTTAATTCTGCAGCTTTTTGGTGTTCCTTTAGGGTAAGCTCTGCCAGATGAATTAACTCCTCTTCTGTTAAAGGTAAGGGAGCATCAGTGGCATTTTGAAGATCAATATGGTAGGTCATTTTTTACTCTCTTTATGTTCATGATCATAGCAATCGACAATTTTTGATACTAAAGGATGTCTCACAACTTCACGACTAGTAAATTTATGGATGCTTATTTCTGGAATATTTTTAAATAACTCAAGAGCATGAGCAAGCCCAGAGTCTGTGCCTTTGGGTAAGTCAACCTGAGTGGTATCGCCCGTTATTACTGTTTTAGATCCGAATCCCATCCGAGTTAAAAACATTTTCATTTGCATAATCGTAGTATTTTGCGCCTCATCGAGAATGATAAATGATTCATTTAGAGTACGGCCACGCATAAATGCTAGGGGCAAAACTTCAATAATATCGCTTTGAATCAGTTTTTGTGTTTCTTTAAAGCCGATCATCTCATATAAAGCGTCATAAATTGGTCTTAAATATGGCAGTACTTTTTCTACTAAATCCCCAGGTAAAAAACCCAATTTCTCACCAGCTTCTACCGCTGGGCGGACAAAAATAAGTCTATGTACCTCTCCTTTTTCAAAACTTTCTATGGCCTTAGATACAGCAAGATATGTTTTACCCGTTCCCGCAGGTCCAACGGCAAAAGTGATATCACAACGGTCAATTGCATCAAGAAATGCTGCTTGCTTATTATTTCGCGCAGCAATTATTTTGCGGGATAGCTTAATATGATGAGTCATTGCGGTTTGATAATCCTCGCTAATTAAAACACGAATGGTTTGTGTATCTATGGGGTTTTTTGATAAAGGATATAATAGGGTTAGTATTTTTCTTACTTCATGAAATTGTTCTTCAGACTGACCTTGGAGAATAATAACATTCTGTTTGATTTTTATAGTTAAATTGAAATGATCTTCTAGTAATTTAAAATTACTATGTAACACGCCACAAAGATTAGCAATTTCTTGCGTACTAAGAGGTGGTAATTTTATAATGTTACTGTTTAGCGTACTACTCAAGGCTCTTTTAAGATATTTATTAACCATATTTAAAGAATAGTTCAAAAGCCATCCCTTCTGCAAGTTTAATTGCATTGACGGATGTGATCAAAAGAGAGAAAACCTCTACGAAATAAAATCAGTATTCGCTGATTTAGCTGATATACATGTTATAATCTTTTAATTATTAGTATAATTCACCGTTTATGATAGATCTTCATTGCCACAGTAACTTCTCCGATGGGACTTTAAGTCCTGAGGAGCTGATAAACAGAGCTCAAATGCAAGCGTTACGTTGTTTATCTCTAACTGATCATGATACTGTTGCGGGGTATAGCGCATTAAATCATGCTGCAGCGAATACAAATATTAAAATTATCAACGGAATAGAACTGAGTACGCGATGGAAAAAATACGATATTCATATATTGGGGTATCAAGTTAATCATACTCCTTATCTCGATGAATTAATTCAGCAACAAAATCAAAATAGAATTGAACGAGCGAAGGCAATTGGTGATTTACTATTAACAGTTGGCGTGGAAGATGCTTATAACAAAGCGTGTGAGCTTGCTGGTCATCAACGTATTGGGCGTCCTCACTATGCCCGTCTTCTTATTAATGAAGGCAAGGTAAGAGACATGAAATCTGCTTTTACACAGTTTTTAGGGCGAGGGAAAAGAGCATATATTCCAACCCCATGGATTAGCGTAGAGGAAGCGGTCAAAGGAATCATGATGTCTGGTGGTGAAGCTGTTATAGCCCATCCGCATAAATACGGATTAACGCGTTCTAAATTGCATGAGTTAATCAATGATTTCAAAGACGCTGGTGGGGTAGGCATGGAGGTTGTCTCAGGGGAGATGACTGTGACTCAAATACAAGAAATGGCTGCAACAAGTATACGGTTTAACTTATTAGCCTCTTCAGGCTCCGATTTCCATGGTGATATGATTTCTCGTATAAACCTTGGACGACAGAGTCAACTACCAGTAAACTGTAACCCTATTTGGCATAATTGGAACATTTAACAAGGGACTTTATGATATGAGTCAGTTTTTTGCAATACATCCAGATAATCCACAAGCCCGTTTGTTGAGAAAAGCGGTTACTATTATTGAAGAGGGTGGATTAATTGTTTATCCCACTGATTCGGGGTATGCCTTGGGGTGTGGGCTTGGAAATAAATCAGCTCTTGAGCGCATAAGACGCTTAAGGCAACTTGATAAAAATCATAATATGACTTTAGTTTGTCGTGATTTATCTCAACTTGGCTTATATGCCAGAGTATCAAACTCTATATTTAGATTATTAAAAGCATTTACTCCTGGGGCTTATACTTTTATTCTCAACGCAACTCATGAGGTGCCTCGATTAATGCTGCATCCAAAAAGAAGAACATTAGGGCTTAGGGTGCCAGATAATAACATCACCCTGTCTTTACTGGAGTGTATGGATGCGCCACTAATGAGTACTACATTGATTCTTCCTGGAGCCAGTGCTCCCTTAAGTGAGCCTGAAGCTATAAGAGATCTCTTAGGCAACCAGATAGATCTTATTATAGATGGTGGTAACTGTGGTCATGAGCCTACTACTGTTGTGGATTTGACTGGTGATTATCCCGTGATTATAAGAGAAGGGAAAGGAGATCCTGAGCCCTTCAGATAACTTTGGAAACTGCAAAATCTATCGTTTTAATTTAACTAGAAGAGGGTATTGATGTCAGCATTATTTACTTCCAATAAACGAGTTGTTTCTGGAATGCGTGTCAGTGGAAGGTTGCATCTTGGACATTATCATGGTGTATTAAAAAATTGGATCAAATTACAACATCAATATGATTGTTTCTTTTTTGCAGCAGATTGGCATGGCTTAACGACACAATACGAAGATCCTAGCTCGATTGAAAAAAATCTTTGGGATATGGTTATTGATTGGCTTGCTTGCGGTGTAAATCCTGGGTTATCCACTATTTTTGTGCAGTCTTGGGTTCCTGAGCATGCAGAATTACATTTACTTTTATCTATGATCACTCCTTTGGGATGGTTAGAGCGAGTGCCTACCTATAAAGATCAACAAGAAAAATTAAAAGAAAAGGATTTATCTACTTACGGCTTTTTAGGTTATCCCTTATTACAAAGCGCCGATGTCTTATTGTATCACGCTGATTATGTACCGGTCGGTGAAGATCAGGTAGCTCATATTGAGTTAACACGTGAAGTGGCTCGTCGTTTCAATTATATTTACGGTAAAGAAGCAAATTTTGAAGACTTAGCTAAAGAAGCTATTGCTAAAATGGGTAAAAAGAATGGAAAAATCTATAGTGAATTACGAAGACAATTCCAAGAAAATGGAGTTCATGAGGCTATAGAGACAGCAAGGGCGCTTTTAGAAGATCAGCCTAATTTATCTATTGGTGATAAAGAACGTTTATTGGGTTACTTAGAAGGGGCGGGTAAAATTATTTTACCTGAGCCACATCCTTTACTCACAGAAACAGCGAAAATGCCTGGAGTTGATGGACAAAAGATGTCCAAGTCTTATAATAATACAATTATGTTAAGAGAACCACCAGATCAGGTCGAGCGGAAGGTTTTAACCATGCCCACTGATCCGGCGAGAGTGAAACGTACAGACCCAGGTGAACCAGAAAAATGCCCTGTTTGGCAATTTCATAAAATTTATTCCAATAATGAAGTTAAAGATTGGGTGCAAACAGGTTGTCGTTCAGCTGGAATTGGTTGTATTGATTGTAAACGACCCGTTATTGATGCTATTAAACAAGAGTTGGCTCCCATACAAGAGGCTATTGTTGATTATGAGGCGGATTTGGGATCGGTAAAGCGTATTGTTAGTGAAGGAAGTGAAGCCGCTCGCGAAGAAGCAAGTAGAACGTTGAATACAGTCAGAGAAGTCATGGGCTTGGATTATTGATGAGCACTGAGTTGTCAGAGAAGCCTGAAATTCGCGCCATAGTTGATGGTAAAGAGTTAACACAGGTGCCGGATGATTTATTTATTCCACCTGATGCTTTAGAGGTGCTGCTGGATTCTTTCAGTGGGCCTCTTGATCTACTTCTCTATCTAATTCGTAAACAAAATATAGATATACTTGACATTCCTATGGTTAGTATTACAGAGCAGTATCTGCAATACATTCAATTAATGGAGTGCCGAAGATTAGAACTAGCTGCTGATTATTTATTAATGGCGGCCATGCTCGCTGAAATTAAATCCAGATTACTATTACCAACCACGGCTAATGCGGATGAACAGGAAGAAGAAGACCCACGGATGGCGCTAGTGAGACGGTTACAAGCTTATGAGCAAATGAAGCAAGCTGCTGAATTGTTAGATGCTCTGCCGAGAAAAGAGAGAGACAACTTTGTAGTTCAAGTAACGCCTACAGAGATCGAAACGATTAAAGTTCATCCAGAAGTTGAGTTGGCCGATTTAATTGATGCTATGAAATCTTTATTGCAAAGAGAAGCACATTTAGCACATCATCAGATTGCTAGAGAGGTTATGTCTGTTCGTGAACGTATGAGTCAAGTCCTCTTACAACTGCAACAACACAAGGTCCTTGAGTTTTCTCAGCTATTTACTCTTGAAGAGGGACGAATGGGTTTGGTGGTTTCTTTGTTAGCTATTCTTGAATTAGCAAGACAATCTTTATTGATAATTACTCAAACCCAGTCTTTTTCTCCGATACATTTGCAGGCGGCTTGAAATGGATGAGAATAAATTAAAGTACATTATTGAAGCGGTTCTGCTCAGTTCGAATGAGCCTATTACTCTGGAAAAAATACAAGATATTTTTGACGAGAGAGAGAGACCAACTATTGACGAGTTAAACAATGCCATTGCTTGTTTAAAAGAGGATTATTCAACACGAGCTTTTGAATTAGTTCACGTTGCTAGTGGCTATCAAGTGCAGACGAAATCGGAATACAGTTACTGGGTCTCACGCATGCAAATTGAAAAGCCAAGTAAATATTCACGTGCATTACTTGAAACTTTAGCCATAATTGCTTATAAGCAGCCTGTAACGCGTGCCGATATTGAAGAAATAAGAGGCGTGGCAGTGAATAGCCAAATTATAAAAACCTTACTGGAACGAGAATGGATTCGTGTTGCTGGCTATAAAGATGTTCCAGGTAAGCCGGCTGTGTATACAACAACTAAAGAGTTTTTAAATTATTTTAATTTAAATTATTTAAATGAACTTCCTTCGTTACCAGAAGTTCTAGAAACATTGACTGTGCATCATAATGCACATCAAACTAATGAAGAGTGTATTACTGAATGAGCAGTGAAAGATTACAAAAAATATTAAGTCAGGCTGGGCTAGGCTCTCGTCGTGAAATGGAACGGTGGATTGAAAATGGATGGATTCAGGTTAATGGTAAACCTGCGAAACTAGGGGATTCAGCTGGCCCTCTTGATAAAATCACAGTAAAAGGAAAATTAATCGCTAATCCATTGAAGGTAAAACAAAATATACGAGTTTTGCTTTATCACAAACCTGTTGGTGAAATATCAAGCCGTCATGATCCAAAACATGAAAAAACAGTATTTGATAATTTACCTCATTTAAGACAAGGTCGTTGGGTACAGGTAGGGCGCTTAGATCTTAATACTTCGGGGTTGCTCATTTTTACTAATAACGGCGAATTAGCGAACCAGTTGATGCATCCTAAATATGAGCTTGAGAGAGAGTATGCAGTTAGAGTGCATGGTGAAGTTACTCCCGAGGCATTACGTAATTTAGAAAAAGGAGTTGCTTTAGATGATGGTCTCGCCAAATTTACTCGTATAGAGTTTCGTGGTGGTGAAGGTGCTAATTCTTGGTATCATGTTACTTTAAATGAGGGGCGAAATAGGGAGGTGAGACGTCTCTGGGCATCGCAAGGTGTTGAGGTAAGTCGCTTAATTAGGATCCGTTATGGAATGCTCTCCATGCCACGATTTTTGGCTCGTGGTCAAACTTATGAGTTAACTCCTAAAGAAGTGAATGAGTTTTTGGCTTCATTGCCTAAGGAATAGTAATCGTTCACGCGGCATGCTTATTTCGTCGTTGCCTGTTGCAATGTACCCGCTCCTTCACAGTCGCGCAAGTCAGTAAGCGGGACTTTTGTAACGCACGAGCCTTAATCCCTGATTACGCTTTGCTTCATCCGGACTATAATACCTGAACAGTTAATGGCGCCAACTGAAGCCTGAGTAGCCTGGTTGCTTGCAACCGGGAGCCACACCCTACCTGGTTGCAAACAACCAGGCTACCATTAGATGACACAGGATTAATTCCTTAAGTTGGCGCCATTACGTGAACAGATACTATTTTTGTTTTTGTTGCGTTTTGAGCCAATCGCTAACATATTCTTTTGTCGCCCCAATAGATTGTATGAGTTGTGCGTATAATTCTTCTAGCAAATTGGAATGCCCATACTTTTGATAACGCTCTAAATATTCACATGCCATTTTTAGTCGAATCATGCCGCAATAAGCTGCACCACCTTTCATTTTGTGAGCTAAGGATTGGACTGTACTCCAATTCTTTTGCGCATAGGCCTGTTCTATTTTTATTTTATCTTCATCAATTCCATGATGGAGCATCAATGTAATCATGTCTGTAAGCAAAGTTTCATTACCTAGAATGTTAATTCCCTTTTCTAAGTCAAATAAGGGAAACTCAGATAGTTTTAATAGCTCCTCATCAGGGGGTAGGTCAGTTTTTTTAAGAAACTTGTTGTTTGTTTCATTAGATGCATCAATTTTTTTACGGATAATGAATTCTTCAACAATGCCTTGAATAAGTTTAAATGTGGCAGGCTTGATCAATATTTTATCCATTCCTGCTTGCAGGCATTTTTGCGTTTCTGTTCCCACCGTATGCGCGGTTAATCCTATTATAGGAGTCTTTTTACTGTGAGATATAGCTTCCCACTGACGAATAGCACTAGTTAATTCCATACCACACATATCAGGAAGGCCTATGTCTGTTACAATCAAATCGAACGCCTTGGTTTTGATTAATTCTAGTGCGGATAAGCCGTTTTCTGCTGATTCATAGCGACAACCGACATTAGTTGCTGCAATTTGCAGCATTTTCATGGCTATAGGGCTATCTTCAATTAACAATAGGTAGGGAGCATCTGGATTGGTGATTAGTGTTTTATCTGTAGTAGGTTGATTATTTAAAGAAGTATTTGTCGTTTTTTCTTCTATACCTTTTATGATATGAGACTCATCGTATTTTATATCCTCTGCACGACCAATTTTTAGAGATAAATCAAAATAGAATGTGGTTCCCTGATTAACTTGACTGACTAATTTAATTTCACCACCTAACAATTCCACATAAGATTGAGCTATATGTAGTCCAATCCCGTGACCTTTATAAACTCCTTTATAAGATGGATTGACCCTAAAAAATCGATCAAACACTTTCGATTGTAACTCTTCTGGAATACCAATTCCGGTATCAATGACACTAAATCGTAGACGAACTGCGCCTTCAATGCGTTCAAGTAGTTCAACATCGATACCAATATAACCTTTTTCGGTAAATTTAATGGAGTTACCTACTAGATTTAATAAGATTCTATGTAATTTCGTTGGATCACTAACAAGATACTGTGGGACATTTTCTGGAATATTAATAATTAAATCGAGATTTTTTAGCTTGATAGTTGGTAATTCAAGTTCCGCAATATCTTGAATAGAGTTATATAAATCAAAAGTTTCATTTAAAAGGTCATTATCATTGACATTTTCAGCAGAAATTACATCAAGTATTCCATTGAGTAAACTTAATAATTGCTTACCACTTTCATTAACCCAATGAGCATATTGCTTTTCTTCTATGTCATTAGTTTTATCTTCCATTATTTTGGACATTCCTATTACCCCTGTAAGAGGAGTACGGATATCATGACTCATATTCGCAATAAACTCGGTTTTAGCTTGGTTAGCTGCTTCAGCAGCTATTTTCGAAGCCCGTAGTTCTTCTTCCATTTTTTTTATAGAAGTAATATCGGTTGAAATGCCTATAGTTCCTATAACGTTATTCTCTTTATCAAGTAAAGGTTCTTTAGATGTGAGAAAAGTGTGAGTTTGTCCATCGGCTAAAGTGGCTGTTTCTTCTAATTTAATTCCTTGTTTACTGTCCATTATTTTTTGATCAGTTTCAATGATTTTATCTGCCTCATCTTTCCAAACAAAATCATAATCTGTTTTACCTATTACTTCTGAAGGATCATTAAACCCTGCCAATTTTGCATGAGATAAATTGCTACCCAAAATCACATTATGCGTGTCTTTCCAATAGATATTTGCTGGGATGAGATGTATTAAACTGTCCAGATAAGTTTCTGTTTTTCTTTGATTTCTTTGTAGATGGTCTATTTTTTCGGTTAAGGAAAAAATGGACTCGTAGCCAGAAGATAAATCTTCCTCAAAATAAATAGTAATCCCATAAAGATAGATTTGAAAAACATGAAAAGTTACTGATTTATCTGTATCAATGAAATAAGTTCTATTAAATGAACCAATATTTTCAGGGGCCATTTTTTTATTAGAAAAACGAATACCTAAATTTTCAATAAATGAATGTTGGGTTTGACCAATTAAGTCAGACCTATCATTTACACAAAGAAACTTACGGTATGATTCATTGCAACCTAAATAAACATCATCGCTATTTACCCAAAAAACATGAATCGAAGAATTGTTAAACATCTTATTTAATAGACAACTCAATATCTTTTTAACAATCCAACTCATTCAAAGTATCCGCAAAATAGTTATGTAATATATCGCTAATATACCTTACATTAGGGAATTGGAGAATTGAATCATGGTTTCCTGGCGTTAAATAAACATCAATTTTTTCAGTTGTATGGAGATTTAGGAAGTTTGTCTCATCATTCATGGCTGAAAACTCACCAGATTGCTCTTGTGCTTTAAATAGCATAATTTCTTTCTTTATTTTAGGCGGATTATAAGCAAATCCCAAATCTTGCAAGCGACAGTAATAAAGTTCCATCCATGGCTTTGGATCAATATTTTCACTGGATAAATCTTTTGCTACTCGTTCATATTGCTTCATAATACTTGCCTTTAATGCTTCTTTTGCCTTTATATTCATAAAATCAGAAACAACCCAAGTATCAAAAGAAATGATGAAGTCGATGCAATCATCTAGTTCTTGTTGTTCAAGTTGAGCGGCCATTTCTAGAGCAAGCATACCCCCAAAAGAATATCCAGCAAGAATAAATTTACTATTTTTTATTTGTTTTAAAAGTAGATGATTATAGTATTTTGCCATGGAGTGCATATCATCAAATAAAATCTGATTTGCATCAATGCTTGGATCTTGGATCAGATAACAAGGCTGATCATTGGGTAAAAGTTTAATTAGATCAAGATAGCAAAAGCCAGTACCACCTATTGGATGGATGAATACGATAGGGGGTTTATGATTACTACCAATTTTAATAATCTTAAGTGCATTTTCATATTGTTTTGCATGGTCAACTGTAGATGAAAATTGTGCTTCACTTATTAGAAGACTGATTTTTTCACTGAGTGATTTAACAGTTGCATATTCATATAAAAGAGAGAAACTGATTTTTACGTGAAACTGATCATTAATCCTACTGATGAGATTGAGTGCTGAAATAGAGTTTCCACCTATATCGAAAAATTCTGCGTTAATACTTATGTTTTTAGGATCTAGACGTAATATTTCTGCATAGATAGATATTAATTTTTCTTGTAGCAAGCTAGTAGGGGATTCATATTCGGTATAACTTGTGTAATTCAAATCCATCTTAGCAAGTATTTTCTTATCTGCCTTACCATTTTCTGTTAGTGGAACTGTATCTATTTGGAGATAAAAATTTGGAATCATATAGTGTGGTAATGAAGCTTTCAAATAGTGATATAAATTAATATCAGTAAGTGAATGTCCTTCTTGTAATAATACATAGGCAAATAGTTGCTGATGATGATCTTTGTTTTTTACAAGGACTATTGCTTGCTCAACAAGATGATGCGTTTCTAATTGAGCTTCAATCTCATTCAATTCAATTCGGTATCCATTAATTTTAACCTGGTTGTCTTCTCTACCGATGAATTTTAAATGCTTATTTGCTTGCCAAGTGGCTAGATCGCCTGTGTCATATAGCCTTTCATTATTATGAAAAATAAATTTTTCTTTATTTAATTGAGGTTGATTAATATATCCACGTGCTAACCCAATTCCACCTAAATATAACTTACCAGGAGCACCAATAGGCTTTGGATTCATATCCTTACCTAAAACGTATGCTTGAGTACCTGTAAGTGGTTGACCAATAGGTACAGGATTTACTACATCTCTTTGATGTTTAACGACATAAGTTGTTGAGAACGTAGTATTCTCTGTTGGACCATACCCATTTATAAAATAACGAGGTCTTTTTTTCTGTTGGAAGACTCGCTCAATCGCTTCAGATAGGACTGCCTCTCCCCCGACGGCCAAATAGGTAAGATGCTGAAACAGATAAGGTGCTGTATAGGCATATGCATGAAATAGTTGCGTCGTCAAAAAAAGAATGGATATTTCTTCATTATTTAATACAGAGGAGAATAAGTGTTCATCGAGTAGAATATGTTTATCAACAAGTATTAAGGTTGCACCATTAAGTAGAGCGCCCCATATTTCAAGAGTCGCCGCGTCAAAAAGAAAACTAGAGGTTTGAGCAATTCTATCCGATGATGTTATTTTTATATAATTTGTGTTTTTTACTAATCTTAATATCCCTGCTTGCTCGATACCTACACCTTTTGGCGTGCCAGTAGAACCAGAGGTATATAGGATATAGGTTAATTGATCAGGACTTATTTGAACATTATCGATTGATAAGCTAGATTCAGCCTGAATACTAGCATCAGAGATAGATATTTTAACTGCAGAAGGTGCCATTTCCTCAATACTAGCAGTGAGTTCATTGCTGGTAATGATGATTGAGATATTGGCATCATTGATGATGTAATTAATACGAGC
>DAIAOV010000064.1:18557-18826 GCA_027437055.1 Legionella sp.
TTTTAATATGCCTAATATAGCAATAATTCGATTAATGCCTTTTTCTAAAAAAATACCTACAGGTATTTCTGAACTGACTTTAGATTTTTGTAATCTACGAGCTAATTGATTAGAAATTTTGTCGAGTTGTTCGTAAGTTAATGTATCTTCGTGGTGTTTTACTGCTATTTTATGAGGATTCGCAGATGTTTGTTCTGCAAAATAACTTAAAAGGGTTACCTCTTTGGGTTTGCTTATGGAGGGAGGATTCCACTTGTTCAATAAAGTAT
>DAIAOV010000065.1 GCA_027437055.1 Legionella sp.
ACAGAAGAAATAATGGAAATTGCAAATTTAGATTCAGCCAATAAAAAATCCCAGAAAATAAAAGAAGATCTAGACCAGGTCCTTCTGACTGAGCAAGGTCTTGATCAGATTAAAGAAAACTTGAATAAGATGGTCGATGCTATGGATCATAATCCAAGTTTTCTCTCTCGTGCAGCCTCTTATTGGGGTGAAATCCCCTTATGGCAGAAAATTGTAGGAGGGGTTATTCTAATTGTGCCTACCTTCGCTATCGCCATGGTACTCCAAAGCGCGCTATTTCTTGCTATCAGTATATTTACCCTTATCACTTATGCAGCAAGTAGTTTTTTGCTTGATAATCACCATAGCCTTAATTTAAATCGTACAGAACATTTAAAAACGGGCCTTGTAGGACTAGCCGATACTCTTGGAGTCGTTATCATATCCTTAGATAAATTGCGTGAACAATTAGCAACGGAAATAGAACAGTTTCAATTAGAAAATGAAAAATTAAGCGTTAATGTCAAAGATTTAGGCGAAGAAATCCAAGAATTAGTTGTGCAAAGAAAATTACTGCAAGAAACAGAACAAGCATTACGTCAGACCAATAAAGAACTGGAACAAATAGTCGATTCACTAAAAAACTCTATCAAAGAACATACTCAACTCTTAGAACAGAATGAAGCACAATTAAAACTAGTACAAAAAAACTACGCTCAGGCTCAATCCAATTTGACTGATAAAATAGGTGAATTGCATCAGGTCAAAGAGGATATGGGAGAAAAAAATAACAAGCTGGGTCTTTTGAATGACCAATTACAAGAATTACTCGAAAAATTTTCAGGGCAACTAAAGATAAGTAAACAAGGGCAAGAAGATTTCAAAGAAGAAATAAAAGAAATCATAACGAACAAACTGCAAAACCTTCTTGATAGAACGTATAAGGTAGAACAGGAACTTGCATCATTGAGAGAGAAGTACAGGAAACTCAACGAGGAACATCAAGATCTTTTGGATCGCCAAGAAACTCAGGTAACCCGTCTAGAACAGATCCATGGCATCAAGCCCAAGCCAGAGCCTACAAAGGCCAGCCAAGCAAAGACATTGGGAATAGTCGGGATTTATGCAGTGAATACTTCTCCCTCTCCTGAGGAAACACCTGAGCCTCGAAAAAGTACGGAATTAACAGCTACGCATTAGAGCTTTATTGTCAGTGTTCACAGCTCATATAGAGCGGTTGCTTGCAACCGGGAGCAAGCAAACATTGAGCCTCACCCTACCTGGTTGCGAGCAACCAGGCTAATTTTCGGTTTTCATTGGTAAATTAATAGTGACTTTTAGCCCGCCATCCACTGGATTTGTTAAGGTAATAGATCCTTGATGCATTTGGATGATTTCTTTAGCAATAGTTAATCCAAGTCCTGTGCCTCCTGTGGTACGTGAACGAGAGCTTTCTCCTCTATAAAAAGGGGTAAAAACTTCTTCCATATCTGTTTTAGATAATCCGGGACCAGCATCGGTTATCGTAATTTCTACATTATTCGAGTCTGCAGTAAGCTGTATGGTAGCTGAACCGCCATAATAAATCGCATTATTGATAATATTGTTAAATGCTCTTTTTAATAAATTCACCGCTCCCATATAAACTAATTTATTCAAATCTGTTTTAAAAACAATACCATCATGAAGCTCAAGTGCGTCTTCCTGTATTGAATTAAGCATGGCAACTAAATCAAAACGCTGAAATTTTTCTTCCCTATGTATATCATGAAAATAATCAAGCGTTTCTCTGATCATTGTTTCCATTTCATTGATATCATCAAGCATTTTTTCATAATTAACATCATTATTTAAATATTCTGTACGTAACTTCAAGCGAGTCAACGGGGTTCGCAGATCATGAGAAATAGCAGTGACTACTCGAGTACGGTTAGAAAGTAATTTGTTTACTTTATTCTGTAATTCATTAATTTTATTGAGAATGGTTTTTTGATCAGCATTACCCGTTAGAGGAATTGGAGACCAGTCTTCTTGAATTTTATTATCATTCAAACTTTGAATGATAGTTTGTATTGGTTGGTTCAACGTTTTAACAGCCCAATAATTAATAAAAAAGAAAGCGGCTAATAAGACGATACTTAAACTCAAAATCAAATGAGAGCGATTAGAAAAATGAGGTAAAATTTTAATGTTGAGCCAAGCATCATTAGAAACAAAAACAGACATTTCCAGGTTTTTATGGGATTTAATCAAATCCAATATAGTGGCTATATTAAGCTTCAAAAGAGCATTATTCGCATAAAGGGGTTTATCTGATAAAGTGATTTTTGACCAAGGGGCAGATTGCTTCTCTAATATCATAGTCCAATCGGCCTGAGGACTACCCTGTAATTTTTTCACTAAGCTTATTAATGATTGGATAGCATGAGGTGGAACTCTAGGTTTTCTATGGTCATAGTAATATTGCATTAATTGAGAAAATGATAAAACAATGAATAAATTTCCCAAAATCAGTCCTATCAATGTTTTTTGAGCTGCACGCGTCAATTGAATCATGATGAACTAATCCTACTTTTAAATTGATAACCCCCTCCACGAATAGTCACTAATAGATGAGGATTACGTGGATCTTGTTCCAGTTTTTTGCGTAACCGACCAATTAATACGTCTATTGTCCTATCTTGAGCATCACAATATTTATCATATAAAAGATCCATTAACTGATCTCTACTTAATATTCGTTGAGGGTTTTCTAAAAAGATTAACAACAGTTCGTATTCTCTCTGACTCAGGGGAATAGCAACACCTTCTGCATCAATCAACGAATGGGTCTCTCTATCTAAAATCCAATTATCAAATCGTATTTGCTTTAAAGGAGTTAGACGTTTTGTTTCAGAATTTAATTCACCAGAATTACGTCTTAATTGTGCTTTAACACGAGCGAGCAATTCACGGGCACTAAACGGTTTGGAAATATAATCATCCGCCCCCAATTCTAATCCTGCCACTCTATCAGAAGTGCTATTGGCTGCGCTGAGCATAATGATAGGTAAATTGTGTGTTTGTCTAATCGTCCGACACAGAGTTAATCCATCAATACCTGGTAACATGACATCCAAAATAACCAGGTCAAAATTATTCTCTCTTAACAATGCATTGATATTCAAACCATTCAAAGCTAAAGTAGTGCGATAACCATTTTTCAATAAATAATCACTGATCAGCTCCGTGATTTCCTTATCATCATCAATAATTAAGATATGGCTTTTTCTAGTGTTCATCGAATATCCAAGATTTAAGATCTATCACTTAAGGACTATTATAGTTGCCTCACTGTAATTATCGTTAGTATTGTAACAACTCTGTTACATCAAAAATGGTCTTTGTTATATTGCTATTACATTCATTCACTACCATTACCAATAAGAGCTCATTCCAAACTTGCGTGTAGGAAACGCAGGGTGCGGAAGTGGGGTTCCTAGCACCGTAACAACGACGCGATTTTCCAACACAATAGGGTTTGGAAAGAAGTCTAATGTAATGAATAGGAGAATATCATGATAAAACGATTTTTACTCATTAACACTTTGGCACTCTCTTTAGGTGTTTCATCAATGGCAGCAATCGCCGCACAACCTGCCTCAGAAAAAATTGCAACACTGAGCGCACAGCAGAATCAGTCTAAACCCCATCGTTTGGGAGGCCTGCTTACTCAAGAGCAAAGAGCCGAGTTAAAAAATTACATGCAAGCAATGCATCAAAAAATGATCCCACTAATTAAGGAAAAGAAGGCATTAAAATTACAACTTATGGGAAAAATAGCAACACCAGGAGCGCAATGGGAAGAAGTATCTAAATTGGTCGATAAAATCAATGCCAATAATGCACAAATGACTACTCTCTTTGCTCAGACTCAACTACAAGTGTTCCAAAAATTTGGTATTGTATTACCTCCTCCACATAAACATCATTTCAGATGGCATAAACATATGGGATAAGAGTCTTGTCTGCGGGATCCAGTGTTTTAGCGTAACTCTTCTGGATTTCGTGGACAAGCCTGAGAAGTTACTTTTCCTCTGGGTAAATCACCAAATTTTCATGACTATCTGTTGAAAATAAAAAATGGTAGATTCCAAACATGGTGATTAGTCCTTTTATCTTATTATTAGTTCACCACTGCTCATGTTTTTAAACGATGCCTTCATGGCTTGCCAACTCGAAAGTTGGGTCGTTTTGACCCAACAATTTGACCAATATCGAACACTTACAGCACATTTCGTGAACGGTTGCCATAAATCTAGATGAGGTTAATTATCAACACGTCGTATTTTGTTAACTGCTTTGCTCTATAGAATAATGTGTTTCTAAAGACAGAGCAGAATTACTTAATTCTTTAGGTCCTATTTCAGGTTGGCGAGAAAAGTAATAAATCGCTAACACAGCCACAATGATAATGACTATTAAGGAAATAATACCTATATACTCATTTTTAGTATCCTTTTTCATAATCATCCTCGAACAATATATTGATTTACTCCACTGCTATTAGCTTAAACTGTTTTCCGTCATCCCGTGGAGCTTGTAACGAGGGAGCTCCTAAAATAAGTGTTGAGCCACATTTAGGGGATCCTTCGCGGCGCCCAGGATGACGTTTCTTAAGTCAATAGCAGTGGCGCTGAGCACATACGAGAAATTCCTATATCAAATTATAGTATGTTCTGAAGTGAACATAGGTTTTAGGACTAATAAATAATGAGTTTGCAAAACAGCTCTTATTAGCAACATGCTTTAATCAGCATGGACTCTAAAGTCAATCCCGGCCCAAAGGCACAGCTGAATATATTTTTATTATGGGTGTGATTACCTAGCGTATCCCAAATGTTTTTTAAGACAAATAAGACCGTGGCTGAAGACATATTGCCAAAGTTACGTAATACTTCATAAGAGAATTTATTATCTTCCTTTGTGATATTTAATGACTCTTCACAAGATTGTAGAATTTTCAGGCCACCAGGATGAATGGCATAATAATCTATATCATTGAACGACCAATTAGATTGACTGAGAAGCTTTTCCGTAAAAACAGAAATACCGTATTTTATTACTTTTGGAACGTATGCACTTAAAACCATATCAAAACCATAATCGCCTATACTCCATGCCATTTCTTGCTCTGTATTAGGCACTAAATCGGTATAGAAGGATTCTAGCTTAAAATGTTTTTGCTGTTGTACAGTCTGTCTTTGAATTAAAACAGCCGCAGCCCCATCCGCGAAAATAGCATTAGAAATCACATTTTCTAGAGAAAAATCATTTTGAAAATGTATAGAGCATAACTCGACACTGACCATTAAAACTTTTGCATTAGGATCTGCCTTGCAAAAGGCATCAGCAACCTTTAAGCCATTAAAAGCACCATAGCATCCCATAAAATTAATAGCCGTACGCTTAGTTGAAGAATTAAGACCTAATTGTTGAACGATTTCAATATCAATCCCTGGGGCATACATGCCAGTGCAGCTAATAGTAATTAAATGAGTAATTTCATTCTTATCAAAAGCCTCTACACTACTAAAACAATTACTTATAGCAGCAAGGGCCAGTGGTAAGGCACTGATTTGATATAATTTCATCCGTTCTGAGGTAGAAGGGAATTTATCTTCGTAGTGGTTAGGAAAAAATTGAAAATCACCTGGAGCTCTAACGTAATCGGCAATCACACTATTCCTGTACTCTATTCCTGATGCTTTATAAATGGCTTTCAATGCCTTTTTCTGAGAGGCCTTTAATTGAAATCCCTCACAAATCAGTTCAGCCACTTCATGCTGTGCTCGTTTGTATGGAGGATTTGCGATCCCAATGCCTATAATATTTGATTGCATCAGTTGTCCTTATCTATAATATGAGTCATTTCCGTATACACTACTTGCTTTATTTTGCCACTTAATTTTGCACCGTAGGTTAAGATTCCAGGGAAGCATTTGACTAATTGAATCATAACAGCTCGCGACCATGGACGCATAGCAATTTGAGAAAACAGTGTTGCAGCATGAATACGGGCAGCAAAATGCGTGTACCATTGTTTGCTGTATTCTTTACCTACATCATTGAGATCAGATTCTGTCATCAGCTTTCTTGACCGTCCTAGCAAAATATGAGACAAAAGCCATGCAGATTGCATTGCCATACTGATTCCTTCGGCAACGATAGGATGTGCCTCACCAGCAATATTACCAATATAGAATATGCCATTATGGTATCGCTGACGAACTCCAGGACGAATAGGTCCACAAGCTAACCAATTTCCTTCACGCAGAGAATTCTTCAATACTTTTTGCACTCCAAAACAATGTTCTTTGATGTAACACAGAGCAGCCTCCCCCGCTAGCCTCCCTGGATACAATTTCCTTACTTGTTGTAATACATCTCTACGCATACAAAAAGAAAGAGAAACCCGTCCTTGATCGCTGTGCACAAGCCCCCCATATCCCCCGGGAAAGGCAATGAGTGGCATCAAGTCAGGGTCTAGCTCTGTATTTCTAAAATGAGCTTTGAATGCCAAAAGATCAGAAGGTTTGTGGGGAAGTGCATTGAAATGAGAAATATTCCCCTCCCAAGAGCCGCAGGCCATAATTAAAAAGCGAGCAGATATTTCCTGCATTTCACCATTATGCACCAGCTTACACAGATACATCCCTTGTACTTGCTTTATCTCTAGAATATTGCAAGGTTGCCATAAGGCAATACCAAGCTGTTTCGCTCTATTAAGCAATGCAAAATCAAGATGATCTCGACCTAATGCCCTACCCCATTTTTGTGAAGTATTCTGTTCGGTAGGCATCTGGGTTACTAGAACTGCGTCGGCCGCAAATAATCCCACGCGCTTTATTTCAGGCCCGCTTGCAGCAAAAAAGAACTCAGAAAGACCCAATTGTTGTATCAAATCAAGATTAGTCGCTGACATAAATTCGCCGCAAACTTTTAGGCGTGGAAAATTTTTTTTCTCTACAAGGCCAATAGACCAACCTGCCTTAGCAAGGAGTATAGCAGCAGTTGCCCCAGCCGGGCCGCCACCAATAATGAGAGTATCCAGTGGCCTAGTTATTTTTTCCACACCATCACACTCCACCTGAATGGGAAACACCATTTGATTTGGTAGTTTGAGATATCAGCGCGTCGTAAAAGATAATCTAATTCCTTTCGGGTGAAGCTTCTTTGAATGGAAAGCAATCCATCGTATCGGATGAGTCTATTGCGAAAGAACAAAGGACATAGTAATTTATAGAACCAATAAGCTAACCTATTTCTATGTAAATCATTAATAATTAATCCCACACGAACTGATTCAACGGCCTTTTTTAGAAAAACGATTAATTCCTCATCCATCAGATGATGACACACCAGATTTAATAAAATAACATCACTACTGTCACGTGATAATCCCAGTTCTTCCATCTGCTGCAGTTCAAAACTAACATTTACAGTTTGATTGTCTTTTCTCCATTGCTGTAACTCATTTTGCGCTATTATTATCGCTTCTTTGGAAATATCCATGCCAACCATCTGCATGTCTGGATAATACTGACTCAGATGTAAGAGAAACAATCCCCCACCACAGCCTACATCGATTACGGAAACATTTTTAGGAAAATTTTTGAGTAATTTGACTGTATCACCAAAAATACCCATCATTTTATTTATTTTAAATAACTGCCTTAAGCATTGCTCATACTCTTCCTTGGTGTAAAAATCTGCCCCAAGATCCATTAGTTCTTTTTTTTGAGAACGGTTTGTAAGCATGAATCCTTCCTCACTTAAAATCCTGGTCAAAGGAATAAACTTTTTTCTAGAATAGCAATCATACAGCATTATTTATATATGATTATTAGATATTTATACCCGACCCTATAAAGGATGAGTTATCAATGCAACCTAATAAATCTCTGATATTCATTTGAACTATAATCTAAGTAGGCTTCTTCAAGGAAGGTATCATGCTGGGTTTAATTTTATTGGTTTTATTAATCCTATTTTTTATTGGTGGGTTACCTTATTGGGGATACAGTAAAGACTGGGGATATGGACCAAGTGGCCTTTTAGGACTCATATTGGTAATCTACTTGATACTGGTATTAATTGGCAGAGTTCCTATTGTAGGCTTTTAGTTCAAACCTTCTGAGTCTTGGCTTGTAAGCGCGCTGCTTTTTTAGCCTTCAAGTTTTCTTCCCAAGTTTGCAGCATCACATAAAAAGCTGGTACAAATACCACAGCCAAACAAGTAGAGGCGAGCATACCGCTACATACTGCGATACCAATAGATCGACGTGAGTTAGCTCCAGCCCCAGTTGCAAATACCAACGGAAGCACTCCAAGAATAAAAGCAAAGGACGTCATCAGAATAGGGCGAAAACGTGTTTTGGCTCCCATTACTGCGGATTCCATGATGCTCTTTTTATGAATTAATCTATATTCTCGCGCTACCTCTACAATCAAGATCGCATTTTTGGCTGCTAGTGCGATCAATAATAAAATACCAATCTGAGTATACATATTATTGGAAACGCCCAGAGTAGATAAAGCAATTACCGTACCTAACAGCGCTAAGGGCACACTAAACAAAATCGCGGCGGGAGTCACCCAGTTTTCATATTGTCCGGCCAAAATCAAATACACTAAAATCAGAGAGAGAATAAAAATATAATAACTCAAGTTGCCCGCTATTTTTTCCTGGTAGGCCGTACTAGTCCATTCAAAAGACATACCAGCTGGCAATACCTCCTTGGCTAGACTTTCTAATTTAGCAATGGCTTGGCCGGAACTATACCCTTTAGAGGCTATACCATAAATATTACTTGAAGGGTAAAGGTTATAAAGAGAAATAATAGCAGGCCCCACAGCAGGATAAAAATCAGTGAGGGTACCAATTGGAACCATGCCCCCTGATTTATTTCTCACATAATAGTTGCGTACATCCTCAACCGTCATACGCGCATTGGCATCTGCCTGAACATAAACCTGGAATACCTGGCCAAATTTTGTAAAAAGATTCACGTAGGATGAACCAAGATAAGTTTGTAGTGTATCTGATGCCTCTCCTACTTCAACACCCAATGATTCTGCCTTATAGCGATCTATTGGTGCATAAAGCTGAGGGACTGAAGCTCTAAATGAGGTCATTAATCGACTCAATTCTGGCTGCATGCTCGCATAATGAATTAATTGATCAGTAGCAGTTTGTAACTTACGGTAATCAAACGAACCATCCTGCAACTCAACCTGCATCTGGAATCCACCCGCAGCACCTAAACCCTGAATAGGAGGAGGCACCATGACGAGCACTTTTGCATCTAAAGTTTTTTGGCCAATATCATTAAGCTTGTTATACAGTGACAGTAGATCTTCTCCTTTTCCTCGCACGCTCCAATCTTTAAACATAATATAAAGAGCCCCTGCATTAGCAAGAGTCGCACTGTTGTCCAAAAGCGAAATACCATCAATAGCTATCACATTCTCTATGCCCGAAACTTTTAAGACCTTATCGCTAAGATCACGCATCAATGCTTCTGTACGATCTAATGTGGCGCCATCAGGTAATTGCACACTCATCATAACATAGCCCTGATCTTCAATAGGAAGGAAGCCTGTAGGGATTTGAGTTAAACCGAAAATGGCTAACAAAACTAAAAAACCGCCCAGTAAAGAAGCCGACTTATTCTGGTGAACTAGCTTATCGATGAAGCTAATGTACCTATTTTCAATAGGATAATAAATTTTATCAAAAGCGCGGAATACAGCATTTTTCTTTTTCTGCGTGTCTACTGGTTTAAGCCATAAAGCACACTGCGTTGGCTTCAACGTCATCGCATTAATCGCACTAATAAATGCAGTAGCAGCAATCACTAGAGCAAACTGAGCATACATAGAACCTGTTAATCCAGGCATGAATCCTGCTGGAACAAATACAGCCATAAGCACCAAAGTAATACCGATGATAGGCCCTAATAATTCACTCATCGCATGAATAGCAGATTCTTTTGGTGGAGTTCCTTTTTCGATATGCTGAGTTACCCCTTCAACGATTACAATCGCGTCATCCACCACGATACCTATTGCTAATACCAAGGCAAATAAAGTTAAGAGATTGATGGAATAACTCAAAAGGAGCATAGCAAAAAATGCACCGATTATAGTTACCGGCACAGTAGTAGTCGGGACCAAAGTCGCGCGATAATTTTGTAAAAAAGCAAGAATAACTATTAAAACCAAAATACCCGCTTCAAATAGAGTTTTATATACTTCATCAATAGAAGCTTTTACGAAAATTGTCGTATCAAAAGGAATAGAATATTGCAATCCAGGTGGAAATTTTTTAGCCATTGCTTCTACTGTTTTTCGTACTTCTTGTGCTACTTGCAATGCATTAGCACCGGGCAGTTGGTAAATACCAATAGCAGCTGTTGGCTTGTTATTTAATTTAGCAAGCTGGTTATAACTTGAAGAACCTAACTCTACTCTACCAACGTCTTTTATTCGTACTATCTGAGCACTAGCATTGGTATTCGAGTTGGATATAGAGTTAGACTTAGCATTGGAATTAGAAGTAGCAGATTGCTCAGCTTGAGTAGGATTAGATTTAATTATTATATTAGCAAACTCGGTTGGATCAGCTAATTGCCCTGGCACGTTGACCGTAAATTGATAGGCTTGTTTACCCACAGTTGGAGGCCCTGCCACTTGGCCTGCGGATATCGCTTTATTTTGTTTACTAATAGCATTCAGTACATCTTTTGGATTCAAACCAAAAGCAAGCATTTTTTGAGGATTAAGCCAAACACGCATGGCGTAGCTGCCTGTTCCGAATACCAGCACGTTCCCTACGCCATCTAAACGAGCCAACTCATCTTGCATATTAATTACGGCATAGTTATTTAGAAATAAGCCATCGAATTCATTGTTTTTTGAGGTCAAGGTAATAAATTGCAGGATAGCTGTAGATTTCTGTTGAACAATGACCCCCTGTTGTTGCACCGCCATAGGCAATTGAGCCATAGCCGCTTGTACACGGTTTTGTACCAATACCTGAGCAAAATTGAGATCGGTTCCAATAGCAAAAGTGACAATCAATGTATATGTTCCACCATTAGTGCTGGTAGATTGCATATACAGCATTTTTTCCACACCATTAACCTGCTGCTCAATGGGGAGAGCAACCGTCTCAATTAGGGTTTTGGCATCAGCACCTGGATAAGTGGTAGTCACTTGTATAGTTGGGGGTACTATAGAAGGATACTGAGAAACAGGTAATACAATAATCGCAACTAATCCAAGAAGAACTAGAAATAACGCAATAACGTTAGCTAATATTGGCCGTTCAATAAAAAATTTAGAAATCATTGTTCTTTAGTCTCACTTATCCTGTGAAGTCTATTGTTTTTTTGTTTGTTCCTGTATCTGAACTTTATTTCCAGGGGTAGCATTTTGTAAGCCATTAACAATGACTCGATCTGTAGCATCTATTCCCTGGAGAATTGCTCGTTTCCCTTGCTCCACGCTACCTAAAGTAACTCGTTTCACTACAACAACATTATCTTTATCAACCACTAACAAATAAGGGCCAATTTGATCATAGAGTACTGCTGTATCAGGCACAGTCAGTCGTTTTTCCGGTTTAGAAATGGGTACTCGCACCTGAACAAATAGACCTGGAACAAATAGATGATCCTTATTATCTAACAAAGCGCGCAGCTCCATTGTTCCAGTTGAAGCATTTAATCCCGTATTGATGAAATCAAGCTTGGCTTTATGATGATATCCCGCCTCATTTTGCAAACTCACATCAACAGTAACTTTATTAATATCTTTGGCTGTAAGCCCTTGTTCACGTGCTGCTTGACGCAGTTTAAGTAAATCAATCTCATTCAGATTAAAATATACATAAAGAGTATCTACCTGCTCTATAGTAGCCAAAACAGTAGCCACTCCATTTCCCACTAAATTGCCTACATCAACAAGATGACGACCAATACGTCCATCAAATGGTGCTAAAACACGGGTATAGCCGTAATTAATAGCTGCTATCTCTGCATCAGCAATTGCCTTATCTACCTCGGCCACGGACTCATGCATCTTGGCGAACCATATTTCTACGCTATTTAATGAAGTAGCATTTTGGCTATACATTCGTTTCTGGCGAGCATGTTCTGATTTATTATAAGCATTGGCAGCCTGGTGCGCCGCTACTGTTGCTTGAGCTGCTTTTAATTTTTCTAAATAAGGTTTTGGCTGAATAACAAATAGTTCCTTACCCTTTTTAACATAAGTCCCATCAGTAAATTCTATTTGCTCTAAATATCCCTCAACACGAGCAACCAAATTGACCGAATTAAAGGCAACTGTAGTTCCAGTTTGAGTCACGTATTCCGCCATTTCAGCCACCACAGGCTTTTGTACAGAAACTGTAGGAAGAGGAATTTCAGGGCCTTTAGGTTTTAAAAAATGATGTACGGCCAAATAAAGCAGAAATAAACCAATAATCACTATCCCTGCTATTTTGATTTGTTTTGGATTTTTATCAAAATTCATACTGTTTACCATCTTGGTAGATAAAGTTGTTTAAATTCCTGTTTCTTGGTTAAAGCAGGCTCATGATTTTCTTGTTTTAATAAAGAGCCCCAATTGGTGCGTTTCGCCATTTCCTCTTTTATTTCTTTAGGAACAATATCATTCCCATCTCGAATTTGCCAACCGCCGCCAAGTGCACGATAAAGGGCCACTAGTGCCTGGGGAATATCGCCTTGAGCGTTAACCAGGGAGGTTTGTATACGAAGCAATTGTTGTTCTGCATTAAGTACTGGAGTAAAATCAGTTTCCCCTTCTTTGTAGCGAATCAATGTTAATTTGAAGGTTTCTTTTGCCGCCTTACTGGCTTGAACCAAGTACATCTCCGCTTTTTTAGCTTCAATATAACCACTGATATTGTCTTGTACTTCCTGTTGTGCTTTAAGGACTAAATTCATGTAGTTTAATAAAGCTTGCTGGAAGACGGCATCCTGGGCACGTACTGAGTTAGTGATTTGGCCATAGTTCAATACAGGCCAGTTCATGCTTGGACCCGCAGTGATTGACCTATTTGCCCAGTGAAATAGATCACCAACAGAATTGCTACCAATACTGTTTGAACTAAAGACAAAGGTCCCTGCCAATGAAAGTGCTGGAAAAAGATTAGCTTTGGCAGCACCGATAGCTTCCGATTGAGCAATAGCCTCTTCTCGGGCTTGATAAATATCAGGTCTTCTTGTGAGTGTTTCTCTGGGAATACCTACTGCTACAGTCATAGGTGCTTTAGGAATACCGTGATTCTTACGTAATAAATCATTTGCTCCATTGGGAACCGTCCCTAATAAAACAGCGAGTGCGTCTTGTTGTCTTTGCAATTCATTGACTAATGAGGGAAGACTTGCTTCAGTTTCAGAAAGTTCTGCCTGAGCCTGCTCCACATCAACAAGACCAGTTTGTCCTGCACCGTGACGTGCCTTAGCTATTCTTAAACCTATCCTTTGCACTTCTATATTCGCTTTAGTAACCTTTATTTTTTCTTCAACAGTACGAATCTTTATGTAGGTACTAGCAATATCTGCTGTAAGTGTTACTAAAGCATTATCATAAGCTGCAAACGATGCTAAAAAAGCAGCATTGTTAGATTGAATAGCACGACGGTATTTACCCCAAAAATCAATCTCCCAAGTTGAGGTAAAACCGAACAAAGCCGTATCAAAAGTTTGGGGTAAAACACTCTGGAATTGCCCACCACCAATTCGGTTATAGGTATAGTTACCTAACAAGGCTTGTTGCTGAGGGTATAACTGACCTGTTGCCTGAGCTAATTGAGCTCTTGCTTGCAGCACTTTAACCCCTGCACTTTGCAAGGATAAATTGTTCTCATAGCCTTTATGGATTAAAGAAGTTAAAACGGGATCGTGGAAGACCTTCCACCACTTGGCATTTAAAAATGGGGTTTCTTTAACTGATGCCTCTTTTTTAGGCCAATGCTGAGCAACCTGTTTTTTCGGCTCCTTATAATTAGGACCGACCATCATGCATGCACTTAGGAGCAAACAAGCCATAAGGACAAAAAACTTTAACATATGCGCTAATATTTCCCTATATAAAACTATTTTTTCCAGTCATGGAAAGTCAATAGATTTGCATCAAGCCTTATGATTAAGAGCTTTTTTATTACATGACTGTATCATCATTAGGGTCTGTTGACAATTCAGATTTCGACGTCCCGCGGCTTTTAAAAAAGGAGATTACTCACTTGACTTGCGATGGCGGATGCTCTTTCATCTTATTTTGCTGATGGTAATGAACCCGATGTTTGCACCTATCTTCGTGAAGAAGTAAAACCTAGTTATGTATGGTAAGAGGTATAGAAGCAACTATACTTGTTATAACGAAATAAAAAATATTCACCATGACCAAAAAAAACAGTGCGGACAGCCCTCGTTCCGAATTAGACTATAAAAGGATAATTGAGGATCTGAATAATAAGATTCAGGAATTGTCTGTGGAGAATTTTCAGTTAAGAAACTTAATAGATACTCTTCCTGGTGATATTTATTGGAAAGACACTCAAGGTGTATGGCTTGGCTTAAATATCCGCTGTGCGGAGACATTATATAAGCTAGGATTCATTAGTGACGTTGACAAAGAGCAAGTTATTGGAAAAACGGACTATCAACTCTTTGACCAAAAATCTGCAAGCGAATACAGGCAAACTGAACTTGAAGCCATGGAGAAAAAAACAGAGCTCTCTCGAGAAGAGATTGCCCGTTTACCCTCTGGAGAAATAGTCACTCTATTATCAACAAAGAGACCGCTATGGGATAAAAAAGGGAATATAACTGGTATTATAGGTAATACCATTGATATTTCTCATTTAAAAAAGGTTGAGACAGAGCTCCATCAAGCTAAAGAGGCGGCTGAAGCGGCCAATCATGCCAAAACAGCATTTCTTGCCAATATGCGTCATGATATTAGAACCCCGTTATCTGGTATTGTTGGCTTTTCCGAAGTTTTAAAATCAGAATCAACTGAACCCCAAATTAAACAATATGCAACCCATCTTGTGGCCTCAAGTCATGCACTACTTGATCTGTTAGACGAAGTGCTAGAAACAGTTAAAATCAGTTCAGGAGAAATACCATTACTTAAAAGAAAATTTAATTTAGCACAAATTTTTGAGCAAATAGTTGCCCTCTACTCAGCCAAAGCTCAAGAAAAAGGCTTAAGTTTATCTCTTACAATTGATGACTCCTTACCAAAGTTTGTTATAGGAGATAAAATTCGAATTCATAGAATTGTTCTGGAGCTGGTGGGTAATGCCCTTAATTTTACTCAGGCAGGCTACGTCACTATTACAGTGACACTAGCCAAACGAGAACAACGTCATTTAATCATTAAAATCACAGTAACTGACTCAGGTATAGGTATCCCCAAAGACAAACAGCAGGAAGTTTATATTCAATTCAATCGACTTACTCCTTCTTACCAAGGAATTTATAAAGGCGCAGGTCTTGGTTTATATATCGTTAAAAATTTTATTGAAGAGCTGGGTGGTGAAATTTATGTAGAAAGTGAACTACGCAAAGGAACTTGTTTTACCTGCCTCATCCCTGTGCAAGAACCGCTTTTGGATAATGACATTGGAATAGATAAAACAGACTATTTAAAAATTGCCCCCATAGCAATGCCTTCTGCTAAGCCTTCACTTGCCGATACAACAACAGCCACACCAGCAGATAGCAATAAACCAGCAGTTTTAGTAGTAGAAGATAACTACATCGCTCAATCAATAGCACAAACGATGCTATCCACTTTATCCTGTCACGTTGATATTGCAGCCAATGGCAAAGAGGCTTTAGACCTTTATTCAAAACGCTCTTACGATTTAATATTCATGGATATCGGGTTAGGTGAAGGAATGGATGGTTATGAAGTGAGCCGTCAAATCAAAAGCATGCGCGACAAACCTCCCCCCCCTATTATTACTCTTAGTGCTCATGAAGATGAGGAAAACAAACAACGAAGTATCGAAGCCGGCATGGATGCTGTTCTAGCTAAACCACTAACGGCGGCTAAGATCTCAGAAATTCTTAAACAATTTATTACGCCAAAGAGCATCACCTCTCCTAAAGATAATGCAGCAATAAGGCAGGATTTACCAAACGATGATGATGAATTATTTCAATTAGAGCAATTTGAGTTGCTCGATAAAGAGCAAGCGCTGAAAAATTGTGGGAACATGTCACTATTAACTCAGTTATTAACACTCATGTCGCAAGATGTCCCCAATAATTTAGAAAAGATGAAAGAAGCATATGAAAATCAAGATTATCCTCTAGTGGAAAAAATCGCTCATTATATTAAAGGCAGTGCAGTCTATGTAGGAACAACTCGAATGAAATACGCCTGCCAATATGTTGAACGTTATTGGAAATCTGGCGAACGAGAGTTATTTGATAAATTATATCATCAGGCGGTACAGACTATTGAGGAGTCCTGTAACTACATTAAAGATTGGTTACAAAAAAATCAGAAATAGAGGGGAGTTTATTTTATAGCCCGGATTACACATCACTCCATCCGGGCTATAAAGTTTTCTTAAACTGACGCTAAAATGGCACATGCTTCTTCGGACGCACACACCTTCATATAACTATGCCCAATTGTATAGTTGTGACTCTAAGTACAGTGATAACAAACGATGTGCCTCATCCGTCGGATGTAAGGTATCCGCAAAAATATAGCCTTGTGGCGTACCAGGAGGACAGAATAATGCACTAACTACATTACCACAAGCTGGAGTGTTATAATTCACAAATTTGAATGATTCACCCGCAACGACGTAAGGTTGTCCTGCCTGAGCAGCTAAAATGACGTTATCCAGAAGGTCATAAACATCTATATAAAGAATTTTGGTAGAAGGATGAGTTTGAATCACTCGGCCAAGTGCTTGATTCAGCATGGAGTTAAAACTAAAAGTAACACTTTTTATGCTAGCAGGAAGCGATGGATTAGAAGCAGCAGCACCGAGTATCAAAGGTGTATATCCCATATTCGGCAGACTCATAACTACTACTCTTTGTGCTCCACTGTCACTTAGAAGAGCTACTTGATTTGCTATATTAGTAGCGGCAGTATTAGCGGCTGTTAATAATTGGAGTTGTGTTGGTGGAGTAGGCGCTAGAAGTAATGCCAGCAAATCATTTGCTCCAGCCCATAGAAAAAGCACATCATTAGGCTCTATAACTACTCGATTAAGGAAATTACTCACTTGCGCGGTTAAAGAGGGAGCGTAAGGAGTACCAACTCCTGTTGAGTTAGTGGTACTGCCTCCAGCGGCATAACATACCCCGTCCAGAATAGGCGCAACAGGCGCCGGACCAGGTGTGGAAAGAGGTGTGGTATTATTAGTAATCATATCAGAAGGGTTAGGAACAGGGTAACCTGCAGGTAACAAGAAGCCTTTAACATCTCGCGCCACATATTGCGACCAAGTATAACCACCGTAAGTAGTATAAGTAGGTGCTTTACCAACAGGGAAACCTGCTACAAAAGGTAAGAGGTTATTAAACCCACTATCAGATAAACTATCACCAAAAAAATAAACTTGGTTAATCTGGTTAAATGGTAGCGCTTGTACTGAACCAGTTATGCCGCAACATAGAAAAAAAGTGCTCGCTATAACGGTCAGACGCGTCCTTGTGCACGCTGCCAATTTTATTATTCTCTTTAACATGCCTTACTCTCCTTGAAATTAGCTAAAGCGATATCTTAATGCCAGCGCCACGATATCTACTGAACTCTGGTAATTAGCACTTACTTGGTTGACTTCCAGCGGCACGGTACTAGTTGCGCTACTTCCACTTGCTTGAATAACATTAACAGTTGTATCCCGTGCAAAAATATGGGCATAAGCACCATCTATAGATATATGTTTATTCACTGTATAAGTTGCGCCCACATTCAGCCAAACACGATCTGCATCAGGGATACGAGGATCACGGAAAGCCGTTGTTGGTGACTCATCATAAGCAACCCCACCACGGAAAGTCCAAGTAGGCGATTTATGATATTCAGCACCTACAGCACCAAACCATGCATTTTTCCATTGCGTTTGAATAGTGCTATTGGTTGCAAAAGCTAATGGCATATTAATGCTGAGCTGATTAAATACATCCCAGAAATTAACCTGTCCTGATGCTTTAACAGTCCATTGACCAATATCTCGAGCCACACTAAAGGTCAAAATATCTGGAGTGGTCACTTGTGCGGAAACAGGGGTTTGTGCATTAAATAGAAAATTTTGTGACGGTGCAGGAACCACTCCTCCGGGAGATACATATTGTTGACCATTACCCTTTAGCCCTTCTCTAACTCGAGACCTGAACCCCACTCCTAAACGCGTTTTTTTATCAGGGCTGTATAAAGCGCCAAGAGTATAGCCATAACCCCAACTATAGCCACCAAGGCTAGTTGGAAAATTAGATGCGATTAAGGAATCTATAGGAGCAACCCCGGTATAAGGTCCATCAAAATTAGAAAATATTGCTTTCATATATTGAAATTGCATTCCTGCACCGACTGATAATTGGTCCGTAATGGCATAGGATAGTGCGGGAGTGATGTCTATGGTT
>DAIAOV010000066.1 GCA_027437055.1 Legionella sp.
ATTCGGCTAAGGGGGTCAATTAGCTCGGCGGAGGGAGGGGTCAATTAACTCGGCGGTTGACATTATTGTAAGGCATAATTACTACGGTCCTTATCTCACTGGTAAAAACATTAAAAACTTTAAAGGAAAAATTTTCTCCGAGTTAGCGTCAATTATTTGGCGGTTCCGTTTTTATCGCCAACATTGGCTAAATATAGCACAGATTGTATAGCTTTGTGAGACTTTACTATTTATTAACATTTCAGAAGACCGACTTGGATATTGTAGACTTTAAATCACCTTAGCAAGACTAAAATCAAATACGCAAATTGAGCTTTGCACAAGACAAAATACTGTTTCATTATTTTCATCCTGAGCACGAATTGATTCTTAATTGCTCAATTCTTAATAAATCCTTAAGTAAAAATGTTTATAATATGGTCAGTTTTTCTGTTTTATGAAAATACTAAGGGTAACTCGGGTTGCTAATAAGGTTATCAATAGTGGCTTTTAATCAATTTATTGGGAAAAAATATGACAAAATACTTGCAATTATCGATAGTTCTTTTAATTGGCTTCTTATGTTCGCAAGCTCATGCACAAAAGACCATTAAATTAAGTCCTAATGAAACCAAGCTTCTAGCCAATAACACCCTTTGGACTATCAATGCAACATGTACTATTCAAGGTACTAAGCAAACTCGCAGTAAAATTAGAATCAGTGTTTTAAAGAACAAAGGCTCTATCAACGGGAAGAACTTATCGACTGGCCATGCTACCACGGTGACTGTGAAAAATAATAGCAGCATCTCCGTAAGTGCCGAAGCAGGAACTCAAATCAATTTAATCAATTTAGGTAATGAAGGATTGCAGGCTGTTTGCAATACTTAAATGCGAATTAAGAGCAAAAACAAACGATTTCTTTTTGCTCTTAATTCGCATTTAAGATGGCATTTACTATTTAATGTGAGTACGTTATAACTTTAATAGGGATGCACCTATTGCTAATGGACGGCGAAGCATGATGCTATCACAACACTATTTATTACTAAAAACCTTGCACATTTGTGGCGTGATTATTTTCCTTGGCAATATTGTCGTTACCGCCTTTTGGAAAATCTTTGCTGATCTGTCACGCGATTGGCGTATTATTGCCTTTTCGCAGCGGTTGGTGACTTATACTGACATCTGTTTTACCTTTTTAGGAATAGTGCTCATTGCTACTACTGGTATGCTTTTAGCCAACAGTTATGGTAATTACTGGCATGTTTATTGGATTTTTTGGGGATTGTCTTTATTTATTGCCTCTGGGGTTATTTGGATAGCTTTGCTCATCCCTTTGCAAATCAAATTACATTTAATGGCCAATAATTTTTATAAATCAGAAGCCATACCACGCCAATACTGGATTTATGAGGGTTTATGGGCGGTTTTGGGTACCATCGCAACTCTTTTGCCTTTTATTACCTTATATTTCATGGTATTTAAACCAAGTTAATTGCTTTTAGGTAATTTCCGACAACTTATTGATGCGCCATAACTAACTTCCTGGTCACATGGGGTATTATTGTCATTGCCATCAAGATAATTCACAGGGTGATTTAGATGAACTATGCTAATGGGCATAGGCACTAATTTTCAGGGATGCTAAAGATGAGCAAGCGAAGTATTATCATCGGTGATGAAAAAGTCAGGGCGGGAACACATAAAACGATATTCCTTCCCATGCCCAAGCTATATGATTGGACGCCCATAAGCCTACCTATTCATGTTATTAATGGTCCGGAAGAAGGGCCTGTTTTATGCATTACAGCAGCCATTCATGGTGATGAAATAAATGGGGTTGAAATCTTGCGCCGTCTTTTGAAAAAAAAGGGATTGAAAAGAATTAATGGCACCATCATTGCTATTCCCATAGTGAATGTTTACGGCTTTTTATACCAAGAACGATACCTTATGGATAGGCGCGATCTAAATCGCTCTTTTCCTGGGAACTCTAAAGGATCGCTGGCTTCAATTTTAGCAGGTATTATTAGTAAAGAAATTTTATCTCAATCTACCCACGCCATTGATCTGCATACGGGATCGAATCATCGTTTTAATTTGCCGCAAATTCGCGCCAATCTGGATATGGCTGGGATCGAGGATTTAGCGCGTGCTTTTAATGTCCCAGTGATACTGCACTCCAGTTTCCGAGATGGCTCCATGAGGGAATATGCTAATGAACAAGGAATTCCTTTGCTGGTTTATGAGGCAGGGGAGGCGTTACGCTTTCATGAATTATCTATTAGGACAGGCATTAATGGTGTTTTAAGCGTTATGGTTGCATTACAGATGATTAAAGCAGGTAAATTTCATTTAAAACAATGTGTGCCTACCATCGCACGTAACAGTTATTGGCTGCGGGCTCCAACCAGTGGCATTCTAAGACATATTAAAAAAGCAGGGGATAAAGTGACTAAAGGGCAAGTTATTGCCATTATTGCTAATCCAACGAGTGCAGAAGAATATAAATTAAAATCCCCTCTTTCTGGAATCATTATTGGTGAAAATATGTTGCCACTCGTTCATTCAGGACAAGCATTATTTCATATTGCTAGTTTTGAAAAACTGAATGTAGTTGAGGAGCAATTGGAGAATATCCAAGAGGCATTTAATTTGGCAGATGATGAGTACTAAGATAACTGTCCAAACCGAATGCATGGAGCGCCATTTTTGACTACGATTTAATGAAAAACTGGCACTCCTCCAAGACTAGTTACTAGGGACGATCTATTACAGAACATTTGTCGGGCAACAAGTTGCTCAACCTTGCCTATAATTCTATTTTTTTGTCATAGAGGCAAAAAATGCTTCGGCATTCTTGCTGATTTCTTCTGGAGTCAAATCTTTGGTATGCGTTGCAATCATCCAT
Source organism: Legionella sp. (assembly GCA_027437055.1). GTDB lineage: Bacteria > Pseudomonadota > Gammaproteobacteria > Legionellales > Legionellaceae > Legionella. The sequence continues at coordinate 2,894 of DAIAOV010000066.1, forward strand.
GAATAACCGAAGGGATCTTTAAGGTGTCCAGCTCTATCTCCCCAAAACATCTCCGCTACCGGCATAGTTACTTGCCCCCCTGCAGCGATAGCTTGGTTAAACATTGAATCAACATCGGGCACATAGATAAACATGCTAATTGGAAAATTTCCCATAGTTTCTGCGCTTTTAGGACAGTTCTCGCTGCCATACATTTCATCGCCCATCATGAGGATGGAGTTTCCAATTTTTATAGTGGCATGCATCACGCCTTTACCATCGAGGGCAGGGAACAGATCAAGTAATTGAGCATTAAATGCTTTTTTATAAAATTCTATTGCTCGTTTACACTCTTTAAAAGTAAAAGAGGGAGTGAGGGTATGAAATCCTTCTGGTATTGCTTTAGCCATGTTATTGCTCTCCTTAGTGAAAACTCGCGTTAAAGAAATATTTTATTAATTCCTTTACCTGAATTGTAATACCCAACTATAGTAGATAAATAAGTACAAAAGATCTTTAGATAAATCAATAGAGTGAAGGAATCTATGAATGAAGAATGGATTAAAACCTCGGGAAGTTTTGTTAAAAATTTCTAATCTTGATATGGATGAGGTCTATTCTGAACTCAAAACATCAAAAGAGGGATTATTCCATAGTGAAGTCCAAGAAAGATTGGAGCGTTATGGTAAGAACCAGGTAGCACGGGAAGAGTCTATTTCTGGATCCCGGATGCTGCTCAATAATTTTAAGAATCCTTTCATTTTGGTTCTCATTCTTTTAGGAGTTGTTTCCTACCTGACCAAGGACATAAGAGCAACGATAGTTGTTACCGTCATGGTACTTCTGAGCGTTATTATGCGTTTTATTCAAGAATACCGCTCTTCCCAGGCCTCAGAAAAACTAAGAGATATGGTGCTTACTAAAGCTACGGTCAGGCGTCGTGAAGATGAGCTCTTCACCAATGATAACAGTTCAATTTCCAATAAGAATAAAAATAAGATAGAAGTGCCTTTCGAAGACATAGTCCCTGGTGACATTATTTATCTTTCTGCAGGTGATATGGTGCCCGCTGATGTTCGACTGATTCGCTCTAAAGATTTATTTATTAGCCAATCAGCCTTGACTGGCGAGTCCATGCCTATAGAAAAATATGACGCGCTGGCTAGTGTTGTTGAAAAATCCATTCAAGTAAAGAACGATTCATGTACTAACCCTATGGAGAGAAACAATCTTTGTTTCATGGGAACAAGTATTGTGAGCGGTTCTGGAGAGGCAGTGGTTATAACTACAGGACATAGGACTTATTTCGGCTCATTAGCAAAAAGTATTATTGGGCATCGTAGCATTACCAGCTTTGATAAAGGGGTAAATAGCGTCACTTGGCTATTGATACGTTTCATTATCGTGATGGTTCCTATTATATTTCTGATCAATGGCCTCATTAAGGCGGATTGGCAAGAGGCCTTTTTATTTTCTATTGCTGTTGCTGTAGGCTTGACCCCAGAGATGCTCCCTATGATTGTTACGGCAAATCTTGCCCGCGGTGCTGTGGCTATGTCCAAGCATAAGGTTATAGTAAAACGCCTCAACGCCATTCAAAATCTTGGTGCCATGGATATTCTTTGTACTGATAAAACAGGCACTTTAACGCAAGACAAAATTATTTTGGAAAAATATCTGGATGTTAATGGGGATGAAAGTCCCCAAGTTTTGGAATATGGCTTTCTTAATAGCTTTTACCAAACCGGGCTCAAAAATATGATCGATAGAGCCATCTTGGAGCACCGCGATATTGAGCGTCAAATAAAGAACTTTTCCGGATATAAGAAAATTGATGAAATTCCTTTTGATTTTATAAGACGCAGAATGTCTGTGGTCGTCAGTGAAGAAGAAAACCAACATCTTTTAATCTGTAAGGGGGCAGTTGAAGAATTACTGGCTATTTGTTCTGGCTTTCAAATAGGGCAGCAAATCATCTTTCTTAGTGCGGAACAACGCAATAAAATTATTAATCTCGCTTATAGTTTAAATGCGGAAGGGTTTCGCGTTATTGCTATAGCTTATAAAAAATTACCCATTACGGATACGCCGTATTCTGTGCATGATGAAAACCAACTTATTTTATCTGGACTAATGGCCTTTTTAGATCCCCCCAAAGAAACGGTCACTGATGCAATTAAGGAATTGAGTAAACATGGAGTTGAGGTCAAAATTTTAACAGGCGATAACGATATAGTGACCCGACGTGTTTGTAAAGAAGTGGAGTTACCCTATCAGGAAATATTATTAGGGGATGCCATAGAACAGATGTCTGATGAGGAGTTAAGAGAGCGAGCCGAAACGACCACTATTTTTGCCAAACTGGCACCATTGCAAAAAGCACGGATCATTAAAATATTGCAAAACAAAGGCCATACGGTAGGTTTTCTTGGTGATGGCATCAATGATGCGGCGGCACTACGCGACGCGGATGTTGGCATTTCCGTTGATTCCGCCACCGATATAGCCAGAGAGTCTGCAGATATTATTCTCTTAGAGAAAAACTTGTTGGTTCTGGTTGAAGGAGTGGTAAAGGGTCGAGAGGTTTACGGAAATATTATTAAATACATTAAAATGACGGCTAGCTCTAATTTTGGTAATGTGTTTAGCGTGCTGATTGCCAGTGCTTTTTTACCGTTTTTGCCTATGCTGCCATTGCAACTATTGGTACAAAATCTTTGTTACGATGTGTCACAACTCGCATTACCATGGGATAGAATGGACAAGGGCTTTTTGCAAAAACCAAGAAAATGGGAACCTACTGGTATCGCGCGGTTTATGATTTTTGTTGGTCCCACCAGTTCTATTTTTGACATGACCACCTTTGCCATCATGTGGTTTATTTTCCAAGCTAACTCGCCAGAAACTCAAGCCTTATTTCAGTCAGGTTGGTTTGTAGAGGGGTTATTATCGCAGACCTTAGTGGTTCATATGATACGCACCCAGAAAATACCTTTTATACAAAGTATGGCCGCAACGCCTTTAATTACTATGACCTTGATGATTATGATCTTAGGGCTGTACTTGCCCTATTCAGCCTTAGGTTCAACGCTTCATTTAGTAGCACTACCTCCAAGCTATTTTTTTTGGTTGATACTGACTTTATTTTCTTATTGCGCTTTAGTGCAGTGTGTTAAAACTTGGTATATCAAAAAATTTAATTCATGGCTATGAGCTAGTGTAGCCCTAGACATATGTTTAGGGGAATCGGCCCCAAAAGGCTAACTAATTCTGCCTTTTTATACTGATTAAACCCATTGCCATGTAACAGTAGAGAACTAAGATGCAGAGGAAGAGTTGCAAACGCTTTAGTTAAAGCCTCTTTGCTGTGGTTGTTCAGATGATTAAAACTTAAATCCAGATGGGTTACCGTTCTTGAAATAGAGGCAAATAATTGGATTAACTCACTATCTTGCATCTTGTTTAATGCATTATGACTTAAATTAAGTTCTGTAATACTCTGTGGAATTGCGGCGAAAGCTCTAGTTAATACGTCGCCACTTTTATGGCTTAAATTATTCCAACTTAATCCCAGTGTTATAATGTGATTGGGTATGGCAGTAAATATTGTGACTAAATCTTCATCTTTTTTTTCCGCGCCCAAATAATTAAAACTCAGGTCGAGGGAGTTGATGTGTTGGGGGATGCGTTTCAGAACCGCGGCTAAATCGGTCCCTTTTTTCTGAAAAAAGTCGTTACTGCTTAAATCTAATGAAGTAACGCTTCGGGGAATATTCTTAAATGCAGCTTTTAATTCAGTGTTTCTTTTATTATACAAGCCATTATAGCTTAAATCTAAAAAGGTACAGTCATTGGGGATTTTCGTGAATGCACTTACAAATACCTCTTTATTCAAATTAAATAACTCAGACAGCTTATAAATCATGATCATTCAGTCCAAAAATTAAAGCAACTAACTTTAGTTTAGTAGATAAAATTAAATTGGATTGTATTTGTACAGAAAAACCATCTTATAGGTCATGGCAATTTTGGCCATTTGCAAGTGAATTCGCGGGCGAAAGCGCGGAGGAATATTATTGTTTTTTTGCCTCGAACGTGCATTAATTTAAGATGAAAATAAATGCAAAATAGAATACTCTCATGAAAAAGTCAGTTCTTATTTAAAGGGAAACTTATGGCATTGAACAATAGACAATTGGCTGCGAAGAGCATAGGTAGACTCCTTCTTGTCACATTATTTGCATTGTCCACGAAGGTATCCGCTACCCCTGAATTTCGGGAAAATAAGAATGAGGCACGCCGAGAATTTTCCAATCCTCATGTTGCCTCCAAAGGGGAACCGAGAGAGCAGAGGCAACTTCACAACGTAAGACCTCATGAAGTGATACGCCCCTATCATGACCCCAATGGCATGCAACATCAAATAATACAAAAACCAATAGTAAAACCGATACAAACACCTATAAAGAAACCTATTTACCATGGCCCTCAACCTACAGTAAATCCTATTAATCCAATAAAACCTGTGCCTGTTAATACCTTAAAACCGATAATGCCAAATAAAACGATTAACCAGATAAATCCCTATAATATCAATAGAAATTTCACTCCGGCTCATGTGGTGATCAATGCGAAGCCCAGTCATTTAAACAATCCCATTACTCAACAAAACCTTCATCATGCAGTAACGTGGAACCAACAGTTCATTAATGCCGCAAATAATGCTCAATGGATACACCAAGTTAACGGTTACCAACAGCAATACCATAGACAATTTTATAACTTTAATGTGCAACGATTTAACGTTTATGGCCACTACTGGCAGAATAACCATTATCATAATTGGTATAATGCTTGGTATCACTGGGGATTTTATGGCGGATTTTGGTATCCAGTACGACCCTTTTATGCCATAGAGAACTATTTCACCTATCCTGTAGTGCAATGGTTTTTCGTAGATCAGGCCGTTGCCCCCCAGTATTATTCTAATTATTACGTTTCTCAACCAACGCTACCTTCTGCCTGTTCAGAAACGTTTCCTTACAAAAATATTTATTTTCCTACGGATACTTTACGCGATCTTCTCGTTGAGGTGAGTGGTTTAGCACAAGAATTACGTTGTAACTTCCGTGCCGCGGTAATTAGTATGACATCACAATTAAAAGATGATGTAAGTAACTATTTTGCAGTTCCTTTTGTGTTTCATCCGGATGATATTGTTATCAATTATTATCAAAACTTACAAAATAACGCCATAGTCATCGCTGGCTTCGTGAATCAGAATAAAATAAATATGGCTTTTGAAGCCTTATTGGATCTGCACAATCCCAATGAAAGCATCACTTTTGCTCCAGAAGGACAAACACCAACAGAAGAACAGCTACAGGTACTCAATCAATTAAATGAGCGTATCAAGAGTCTTGGTGGCGATCCATTTACGGCACAACAAGAGCCATCACCAAGTGCTTACAATGCAAATTCTATGAATCAAGGCTCAGCAGCAGGTCCATAAGGAGCTGTTCTGGCTTATTTGTGTGGACAAATAATAGGCCATTAAAACTGCTAATTGAGTGGCTCGGGCAGAACCACCTATTTGCTATTTTTAAACTTTTAAAGTATTAATAACATATTATTGCTTATAGAGTATAAAAAATGCCTAAGACACAGGCTGGCACTGAATCTTATAGCTATGCAAGAGCACAAGAAAAAATAAATATCCTAAAACTAAGAGGTTATCAATTTGTAGGTAGCCTACCTGAAGAGCTATCTCCCTGGGGCATGCTTAAGCTGGCTTTTTTCCTTTTTGTAAAAGGTTCTAGTTATTATCAATACAGAGGAAAATCGTTACTATCTGATTCTTCGCCAAAGATTGAGTTTGATGCAAACAATGAACCTCTGGCAGGAAGTACTTTTAGTAAAATACTTGATGAGGACTACATTTACATCATCGGTACACCAAAAAAAGTAAGGGATAATGATACTGAAAATTTTATAGTGCTCCTTAAAAAAAATGCTGCAATAACGGGACATTCATTCTTAATAGGTCCTTATATGACATTGGCTTCTCGCATCATTGGCGGAGAGCTGTACCACCATCATGGTAAGTTATTATTGATTAATCGCAAATCCGGCAGTTTTCATAGTGAAGTAGACGAGGCAATGCCTTTAATACGTGCCGCTTGGGGGGCTGCGGGAGAAAAAGCATTTCATTCTGCAGTAGAAAAAGACGAGGTATTGCACGAGTTACAAAAACGAAAAGCCCTATTTACTGCAGCGCAAAAACCTCCTCATCTTGCTGTCATCACTGTTGAACCAGAGCCCCAAGCCTCTCCTTTAAGAGCTGTTTTTGATGTTATGGATACTCTTCCTGGCATCGTTCCTATTCAATCAAAACCGGTGGCTGGCTTTCCTTTAGTAAGTGCTGCACCGTCCTCCCCTCTTACTAATGCGCAACGTGTTACCTTCTTCTCGCCAGAAGCTCCTGCGGATGAGAAGTCAACATCAACATATTGTCGTTGTGTTATTCTTTAAGGTTATGGCCGATTCAAAAGTTCCTTGTTTCGATTGTACACTTGATCGCAATCTGATTTCTCATCTACATTTTTGACGGTGCGTAAAATTTTGTCTAGTATTAATAGAACGCCAAATAGACGTTACAAGGAGCGTTATCATGGACACGATACAAGTTACCCCCTTTAAAAAACCGTTTAACAACATCTCGATGAAGTTTCAGCCCGGGATACTTGTGCAATAATAAATTATCAATGAAAACTTATGATCCTCCTACGTAAAGGAAATTACTGATGTCGGGCCAAAGGGCCCGGACCTACACTACTAATTGTTAGTATCTATACCCGATCCTCCTCAGGCTGATCGGGTCTATAAGATAGAAATAAGCTGTTAATTAAAAAGCCTAAATGATAGGTTTTTGCTCTTAATTCGCATTTAAGTTGACGCCATTCCCTGAGCTCTTACTAAACATCAGAAGCAGTGAAAACAGGGGACTACTCTTTTACTCCCATTTTACGCTAAAAGAATGAGTGTTCCAGCGTAATTCCACTGTAGAATTTCTCGATATCGAAGTTACTCCTGCCGGTGTTCCAGTATAAATAATATCACCTGCTTTTAAGGGGAAAAATTGACTCATATACATTAATAACTCTTCTGGTCTCATCATCATATCCGAACCTTTAGCATGCTGCCTAAGCGTTCCATCAATGAGTAATTGAAAGTCAATTTCCAGATAATTGTGAAATTGCTGATAAGGAATCCATGGGCTCAGAACAGCAGAGTCTTTAAATACTTTAGCTGTAGTCCATGGATGCCCTTGTTTTTTTAGTTGGGATTGCAGCGTTCTTAAGGTCATATCAAGACCAAGGCTCACATCGGAAATAGCGTTCTGGGCTTCTTCCTTAGTCATGCGATACCCATCATGGGCTACTCGCAGCACAATTTCACATTCAGGCTGCACGGCATTGTCTACAGCAGGAAAATCCAGAGTGATTTGTTCACCCCAATTTAAAGCTTGTCTAAGAACACTCGCTGGTTTTAAGAACAACACTGGCTTTTCAGGAACCGCATCACCAAGCTCCTTGGCATGCTCTAGGTAATTTTTCCCCACACAAATAATTTTATCAATAGCCATCTCTTTTTCTTTAATGATTATGCACTGGTTGTATATAATCGCACGATACGAGAGAGGACGTTAATTCTTTTTTACTGACGTACTTTAATTTTAGGCAATTAATTTACGGTAGCCATTAATATTGATTGGTTTTATTTTCTCTACCTCAGCAATTGAAAAGAGATCAATACAGCTTCCAAAATCATGATCTACTCCAACGGCCAAAAGTTGAGTCCCGTCGCGTTCACAAAAATTCATGCAATGTTTTACAAATACAGGAAGCTCACATTGATAATTTTTTAATTTTTCAATTAGTTGAGATAGATCATTTTTGTATTCGAGCCCTTTGATATAAGTTTTAATTTCTGATAATTCCCTATTGGGAATGGTATAATGATTGTTTGGTACCACGTGCAAATTAATCAGTTGTCCAAAATATAATGTATATAAATAAACAATATATGCCTTAACAATAGAAGGATAATGTCCCCCTATACTCATTAATCCATAAATGTATTTAATATCTCCCTCATTGAAGATGTATTTTAAAATACCACTCCACAAATAAGCTAAAGCAAGAGTTCTTCTGTATGCAGGATGAATGAAGTTTCGCCCCATTTCAAAACCAAATCGTAGTTTTTCTTGTATGTTCTCAGTAAAGTTAAAGAGAGTACTGGAATACAATCCAGATATCCCATGCTGTTTGATTATAGGCTCCGTTTTAGTAAATCGTTGCCAACCGATTAGGACGTTCTCTGAAATATTCCACAAAATCAGATGAGAATAAATTCTATTAAAATGATCAATCTCCGATTGCTCTTTTAACTGATGCCCATCATGTTTGAACGCCTCATCACTCAGTTTCTGTAAACTATATAAAAGAAGATCGCTTGCCTGGCCTGGATGGAATAAAAGTAAATGATAACCTTCTTTGGTTACTCCTAAAATCTCATAATTTTTAAGTAAATTGTTTTTAACTTCTGCCATGATAAATCACCATTTAGTTATAAAACCATGCATCAACAATTCCTTTTGTATTAAGATTTTCTTTATTGGGAAACCAACCAATAACTTCCACGATTAAAGCAATAATGTGGAAGTACTACTTTTCTAACGCGAGAATTAAATGGTTTATAAAATTCACGCCAATTAATTAGATTGCCTGTTGAATAAGCTTGATGAACTTCATAAATATTAGTGGATTCTATAGCGGTATTGTTATGATTATTTTCTGATACTATATTATAGTCTTTATGTAACAACCTATTAATGAGTTCGGTTTTAGATTCAGCAATGATTGCTAATCGATACATAAAGTGCTGTCTACCTACCGATAAGGTGTAACAAATATTCCCCAGATCCTCTTCGGTCTCTTGCAAATATTGAATATAGGCCTCGATTAAATTATTTAAAGAAACAGTCGTTTTAGCAGACAAAATAAATAGATACTGGTGCATACCAATTGATTCTTCTTTTCTTTGGGTCAATTCTGGCGACTCGGCTAAAATTAAGTGGGCATTAGTACCAGAGAAACCAAATCCGCTAACTGCTGCCAACCGAGGGTTATCTCTTTTTAACCAGTCCGTAGAGCTTTGAGGTATTTGAATAGACTGGGATAATTTAATATTCGGATTAAGCGTGTTAAAGTGGATGTGTTTGGGAATGCGTCGATGTTGTAATGCCATCACGATTTTGATAATGCTGGCGATCCCTGCTGCTGCTTCAAGATGCCCGATATTGGTCTTGACTGAACCTAAATATAAAGGAGTATCCCGCTCTTCATTGCCATACACATTATTTACGGCGTTTGCTTCTATTGGATCTCCTAAAGGTGTTCCAGTACCATGACATTCAATATAATCAATTTGGCTCGGTGTTAATGTAGCTTTTTGGAGTACTTTTTTCAAAAGCTCGACCTGAGCATTACCGTTGGGTACAGTTAATCCGCTGGAAGCACCATCCTGGTTTAGCCCTGAGGCTTTAATGGTGGCTAGAATTGTATCGTTATCTCGTAAGGCGTCAGAGATCCTTTTTAACAGGATAATGCCGCACCCTTCACCCCGGACATAGTCATCTGCCTTGCTATCAAAAGTGTTACATTGACCATTTTTAGACAACATTCCCGCTTTAGAAAAATTAGTAAATAAATGCGAAGTTAAAAGAGCATTTACTCCTCCTGCAATCGCCAAATCGCATTCATGATGTAACAAATGTTGGCAGGCCTCATGAATTGCTACGAGCGAAGAAGAACAGGCTGTATCAATTGCCATATTTGGACCTTGCAATCCATAAAAATGAGATAACCGCCCGGTTGCTGCACTAGGAGAGTTGCCTAAAGCGATATATTTATTTATCTGCTCTTCATCTAAAATTTTTATTAAACGAGATTCGTAATCATGACTGGAAATACCAATAAATACGCCAGTATTACTTCCTTTTAATTCAGACGGATTAATCCCTGCATGCTCCAGAGCGCGCCAGCTGGTAATTAATAATAAACGATGCTGAGGATCCATGTACTCCGCCGCTTTAGGAAGAATGGAAAAAAATAGCGGATCAAATTGATCGATGCCAGAAATAATACCTGCACGTGTCGTTGTAAGATTATCTATTACTGCTTGATGATCCTCTGGAGTGGAAGATAAATCCCAACGAGTTATTGGATAGTCACTTAGAGCATCGAGTCCTTTATCAATTATCGTCCAAAATTCCTCTAATGTTTTGGCACCAGGAAATATTCCATCCATGCCAATAATAGCAATATCTTCTTTATTGGTTAACGGACGAGCGGCAGGTTTAACAGTCTTTTCAGTAGTATTTTCAGGAATGAGTTTAAGCTCTAAAAGCAGGTACTTCGATAGCTCTCGTATTGTTGGGTAGTTAAAAACCAGAGTTGTATCCAGTTGAATAGAATTACCCAGCGAATTTTGAATTAATGATTTCAGCTCGATTATTTTAAGTGAATTAAATCCAAGGGTAAAAAATCCTGTATCAATATCTAATGAATCCTCACTGATGTTCAATTCATTGATAACACATCGTCTAATTAAGGTGCACAACAATGACTCGCGCTCATTAGGTGGTATATCGTGTAGTAGTTGCAGCCAGTTTAAAGAAGTTACCTCTGGAACCATGTTTACTGAATCTGTTTGATTAAGCTCTTCTTCATGATGATAATGGTATAATATGGGCAGCTCATTTTTATTAATTAATTCCGCACAACGAATTCTTTGTAGCTTTCCACTCGTTGTTTTGGGAACAGATTTTTCTTTAACCAGAAATATATCCTGAGGCACTATTTGAAACTCTTCTGTAATAGTTTTTAGAATGATTTCCGTCATCTCGGCATATTGGGATTGAGGTGTTTTCGATTTAATTTCTACTACTACAGTTAAACTTTCAGTGCTGTCATTACGCGCTTGAGAAAAAGCAATAATACATCCGGAACGAATGTCAGGATGTACTAAAGCAATTGCATTTTCTATATCATGAGGGTAGTAATTCTGACCATTTATAATAATCAGATTTTTTAATCTTCCACAAACAAAGAGCTCGCCTTCATAAATAAAACCTAAATCCCCAGTCCGCAAGTACTTGTTTTTTTCAGAGCCATCAATTTTTAACGAGTTATCGAAGGTTTCTTTAGTCGCTTCACAGTTTCCATAATAGCCTTTAGCAACAGAATCTCCTTTAATCCAAATTTCACCAATTTCATTGGGCTTAGAGGGGGTTCTCTGCTCTGGGGTAACAATGACTACCTCCATTTGAGGAACTCCAGAGCTTAATACATTATGCATGTCATTTGGATTATCCGTAAGCTCAATAATGTGCTTAGAAAATTTGCTTTTGCTAATGGAAACAAATTTTTCAGGAGTTAAATAAGGCTTAGCAGATACCATCACCGTAGCTTCCGCCAATCCATAACAGGGAAAAATAACTCCTTCTCTTAGATTTGCGGGTTTAAATTTTTTATAAAAATTCTCAATGACGTATTTTGAAATTGGTTCAGCTCCATTTGCAGCTACTTCAAGACAGCTTAAATCCAGTTCATTAACAAGCGAATCGGGTGTTTTTTTAGCACACAGGCTAAAAGCAAAATTTGGTGCTCCTGTCGTTGTACATCGATATTTAGAAATATTAGTAACCCAACGCTGAGGTTTTTCAATGAAATCGATGGTTGATATGAGCGTAGAAGGTATTCCCGCAAATAGTGGCTCAAGAATTCCGGCTATTAACCCCATATCATGATAGGGCGGTAGCCATGAAAACATATGAGAGTCAGGATTATGATGAAGCACCCTCTGAATAATACCCATGTTATGTAATAAATTTTTATGGGACAACTCCACTCCACGAGGGTTACCTGTGGAACCTGATGTATACTGAAGAAAAACGGTATCTTCAGGACTGGAATTACACGAGTTTCTTTTTTCAAGGCCGCAACTGTTAGCTTGTTCTATTGAAAGAACAGGTATTTTTTCTTCTTTTAGCTTATCAAATAATGAAGATAATACTTCATTCACCCCAACAAAACGCTTCAAGCTTCCTGGTAAAAAATCATTTGCCATTTTTCCTTTGCGCATGAGTTTTGAAGTGTCACTATCACAAAGTACCATAATTGGTTTTGCATCGTTAATAACATGTAAAAATCGCTTAGCCATCATCATATTCGCTGGAGGAAAAATAGGAACTGCAATTGCTCCAATACGCACACAAGCGAAAAAACCAATAATAAAATCAAGCCCTGGTTTTAATGCGAGTATGATCCGATCCCCTTTGACCGCATGATTTGAAAGGAAGTTGGCTGTTCGACTTACTCGAAATAATAGTTCATTACAGGTCAGTGTCTCTTCAGAGTTTTCATTAAGCAAAAAACGATAAGCTATCTCATCGGGTCTTGTTTCAGATTGATAGTCAATAATTTCACTTATAGATGCATATAAAATCACATCTTTTTTGATGATTGTAGACATTATATGACTCGGTATAGTAGCATCATGCAGGTAATAATCGTCTAAAATTCAAGCAACGTATATGATATATAGCTTTGTTTTTTTATTTTTTCAAGGAGGCTTTGCTTTAAATTTGATAATGCATTTGAGTAAAACCACCGCCAAGAGCGCGAGAATTGACTAAATGAAGAGGAATATCTTGTGTTAGATCGCCAAATAGCCGTTTTCCTTTTCCTAATAAAATAGGAACGATTGTAATGATTAATTCGTCAATACATCCTGCACTTAAAAAGCGTTGAATAGTAATACCCCCATCAATATATAAATGACTTATTCCTTGACCTGATAAGCGAGTTATTAATTCAGAAGGTGTTTCCGATGAGCTGGTTACTTTATTTTTTAAAGCATCCGGTATCTCTGGTTGTTGGCTACTCAAGACTATTACGGGCACTGTGTAAGGCCATGGCTCAAACGTTTTAACCATATTAAACGAATGCCGTCCCATAATGAGAGCATCTACCCCAGCAATAAAATCGCGGTAGCCACCATCTTCACCTTCGGGAGCAAGCTCATTCGCCTTCATCAACCAATCAATAGAACCATCTTCTCGTGCAATAAAGCCATCCAAACTTGTTGCAATAAATACTGAGCATTTTATCGTCATTTATCTGTGTCGCTCCTTTCAAGTTGAAATACTGTGAAAATAACGTTGCTATGTTTACTCATCAATACCGTTAGGCCAGATTTCAATCATAGACGTGTTTTCAATACACTTGACCGAATGGGATATACCAGGCTGAATTTCGAACCAGTCGTGACTCTGGTATAACTTGGGTTGCTGTTCCCCCAAACCAATCTCCAGGCAGCCGCTAACAATGTAGTTGCAAACGGGTTTTTTATGGATATGAGGCTCAATATAACTGCCTTGGGGAATTTCTGTAAAGGTGATAAATGCTTTATCGCTGGGCATATAGAAACTAAATTTCTTCATCCTTAAAAATCGGTACCAAGCTATAAGATAGTTTGGGAGGATTTTTACAACGAGCTTGATGGGAGTGGCTCCCTGGGACGGGCTCGAACCGCCGACCTAATGATTAACAGTCATCCGCTCTACCGACTGAGCTACCAGGGAATGAGGCGGAATCTTAAAGTGATTCCGCTCGATCGTCAAGTACTTAATGATATTTTTTTTAATTAATTGCAAAAACGGTGCAATCTGTTGAGTGCATCCTTCAACGTATCTATGCCGGTAGCGAAGGATAGGCGGATACACCCTTCGTTGCCGAATGCTGATCCTGGAACTAGGGCTACTCCTACTTCATGTAATAATTTTTCGGAAAACTCGATGTCATTGGCATAGCCGCGTTGTTTTATGATCGCCTGGACACTAGGGAAAATATAAAACGTACCATCGGCGGGAATTACTTCTATTCCTGGAATATTATGTAATCTATCAACGACATAGTCATGTCTTTGGTGGAAGGCATTAACCATTTCTACAACACTTTCTTGATTGCCAGATAATGCTTCTACTGCTGCACTTTGAGCTATGGAGCAGGGGTTAGAGGTGGACTGCGACTGAATGGTTTTCATCGCGTTAATTAAAGGCGCTGGGCCTGCTGCGTAACCTATGCGCCAACCTGTCATAGCATATGCTTTGGAAACACCGTTGAGTACTATGGTTCTCTCGTACAGTTCGGGGCATGCATTAAGAATGTTAGCGAAGGGTTGGCTCCACAAGATGTGTTCGTACATATCGTCTGTAGCAATGAGTATTTGTGGGTGTCTTTTTAATACTTCGCCTAGGGATTTCAATTCATCTAGGGTATAAGCGATTCCTGATGGGTTAGAAGGACTATTGAGAAATATCATTTTGGTCTTGGGGGTAATCGCCTTTTCTAATTGCTCAGCTGTAATTTTATAACGTTGTGACGGTGTTGTGGGAATAATTACAGGCAGGCCATCGGCGAGCAATACCATATCAGGATAAGAAACCCAATAAGGTGCTGGAATAATCACTTCATCACCCGCATCGATAAATGCTTGACATAGGTTATAACAACTTTGCTTTCCACCCACTGAAATCAGAATTTGATTCAATTGGTAATCCAGCTCATTATCTTTTTTGAATTTATTTCTAACGGCTTCTTTTAATTCAACCATTCCATCAACAGCAGTATATTTGGTAAAGCCAGCTTCAATCGCTGACATGGCTGCAAATTTAATGTTCTGTGGTGTATCAAAATCAGGTTCACCGACGCCTAAATTAATGATATCAAGCCCTTGGGCTTGCATTTGAGCCGCTTTGGCTGCTACGGCCAAAGTGGGGGACGGCTTTACTTTTTTTACACGCTTCGCTAATGCGATGTCCATCTGTTAGCTCCTGTGATTTATAAGCGTATTGGCTTATAATATAGACTATGAAAGATTTATTTAAAATTTACGCAAACTATCAACCTGCCGGTGATCAGCCTACTGCAATAGCCTCATTAATTG
>DAIAOV010000067.1:0-15535 GCA_027437055.1 Legionella sp.
AGCTAAAATTAAACCACGTTGAATCGCTTCTGTTACAGCTTGAATTTCATTATTTAAGCTGTTTAAGTCTGGTTGGGGAAGATGTAAACCTAACTCGTCAAAGAGTTGATAAAAAACACTACCCCCACATTCATCTTTACGCTCTCCAATCAGAATGAGCAGACTGTCGCTTTTTTTAATATCAAAGGTAATAGAGTAATCCACATTAGGTAGAGTGCCTAAACAACTAATCATAGGGCTAGGGGGTATCGCGCCTTTCACTGATTCATTATATAAAGAAACATTACCGGCAATTACTGGTAGTGTTGCATCAGGGTGTTCTTTTAGTTTAATGGCGGCACAGGCATCAACTATCCCTCGCACTGAATCAACAAACTCTCCCATTTGCTCGGGTTGCTCTGGATTACCAAAACATAAACAGTCTGTTAACGCGATAGGATTTGCTCCTACTGCTGCGACATTACGGACTGACTCAACTACAGCGTTGATAGCACCCCAATAGGCATCAATTTTGTTGTACCGTGGATTCTGATCTAACGATAAAGCAATACCGGTTTTTCGAATTTCTTCGGGGTATTTATCTTCATTAAAAGGTTGCATCACACCTGCATCTGCCCAACCTGCTTCTATATGAGTACGCCCCTGAACTTGTTTGTCATAAGTTTCGAAAATAGGTGCTCTAGAAGCTATATTTTCATGGGCTAAGAGCCGCAATAAAATAGCATTGAAATCGGTTATCACAGGAAGTTTAGGCTCATAAGCTTTTTGTAGTTTTGCAGCAAATGGTCGATGATAGACTATTCCTTTAGTAACATCAGGTACTTTTGCTCGCACCAGTTCCTTTCCTTGATAATTCACCACATACACACCATCGTTACGAATTCTACCAATAACAGCAGCGCAGGCTCCTTGAGACACCTGAGGTAATGCGAAAACGTGATTATAATGATGCAAAATAGTATCTACGAGATCAGGGGGTACGACCCACATAAAGCGTTCTTGGGTTTCAGAGCACAAGATGACTGAGGGTAAAAGTCCCTCCATTCCTGTCGGTACTTTTTCTAAATCAATTTCAGCACCATAAGCACCACCAGCTTCAGCCAATTCAATACTGGCACAAGCCACACCACCGGCACCTAAATCTTTAAAGCCTATCCTATTAAGCCCCCCCCTTTCTTTAAGTAAATTAAATAAAGAGTAATTTGCTTTCAAGATATGTCTTTGGAGAAAAGCGTTAGGCTCTTGTACTGCTCCTTTATTTTTTTCTTTTGAATCCTCTTCTAAAGTTGTAGAGGCGAAACTTGCCCCACCAAACCCACTATTATCTGTAGGCTTTCCAACAAGGATAAAAACATAATCTTCAGCATTTTCTGGAGCATAGGAGTGAATAATCTGATCTTCTCTAACGACACCTAAGGTGACCACTGTGACCAAACAATTTTCATTGTAGGCACTATCATAATAAACATCACCCGCTATATTAGGTATTCCTAAAGGATTACCATAGCCGGCTATTCCAGAAACCACTCCTTCTTGAATCCAATGAGTATGGGAACAGTTAATATCACCAAAGCGTAAACTATCTGCCAAAGCAATGACCTCTCCCCCCATACAACATACATCCCTAACATTACCACCAACGCCAGTAGCTGCACCCTCATAGGGAACGATTTGCGAAGGATGATTATGAGATTCATGGCTTACAATCACACCATAACGATAACCTTGCTTGTCCTGAGCCACGGCGACTACACCAGCATCTTCTTTTGCACCAAGAATAACGTGAGGCCCTGTAGTATTAAATTGTTTTAAATGAATGCGGCTACTTTTATAAGAGCAGTGCTCTGAACCTTGAATAGACCATAAAACACACTCGGCAAGAGTCGGTGGTCTTTTAAGAAAGACATTCTGAATGGTTAGAGCCTCATCAACAGACAGGCTTAATTGATGGTCGCGAAGTAACTGGGTAATTGCTTCCCGAGACAAAGACGAAAAATCAAAAGTTTCAGTAGGTTTTTGCATGGATCCCTTAAACTAAAGGTATTAATCTTTGAAGGACCAACTACATCCTTCCGCCATGTTTACTGTTCGTTTTATCGCAATTTGTAATCTAAGAGCTTGTTAATTTACAAGCTCTAAAAATATGCGTGTATTGTATAGGTTAACCTAATGAGTAAGCAAGAGAATTAATCTCTTATTTTTCTAGCTAATTACCCATTCTACTTGTTGTTTCATATCTATAGGTATTTCTGAGAGTTCTTCTAAATCATAATCACTATACGGATTAGACTCGGGATTTAAAGATTGGAGCTCTTGCACGCGTTTTTCACGCTCTTGATGAAGCCATAAAATCTGGGGAGAAAATAAGTGAAGCATTCCCTCAACCCATTTATCCAATACTTGCCAATAAGGATCATCGATTAACGTCATTTTGTAGCGTTTGAGAAAATAACTAGTATGAACTGCATCATACAAAATCTCTGAGGTGACCCAACGATTGACAGTAAATAAACGGATCGGTTGCCCAAATCGATTCATTCCAATTGCTACTATATGAGTCATGGGATTATCTATATATTTATCCCAATCGGGTAGAGCCGTTGGTTTAATGCGTTTGGGTATGTATTTGTATCTCATAAAACAATGAAAATGTCCCTGCTCATTGCTTTCATAATTCTCTCTATGACAATGATAAAAATACTGAGAGCCAGTACTGTGATCAATGCGATCGCCTTTAGGGTAATGACTCATCCTCTCATGTCTACGTTTTTTTTGAAGAGTATAATGGAGAATGTTTTTACCTTTATTGGTAGTCATCTTCTGCTGAGCTTCTAAAACTTGAGCAGCATATCCAAGAAAAACTTTCTGACGCCACCTAGTTAACTCAGGTAGAGTAAATTGCGAATTAGTTAGCATAATCTTACTACGCCAAAGAAAGAGGTAGTAAATACTACCCCTTAGAGTTGGATACAAAACGAATTATTATTCGCCGCTGCAACCTGAACTACCTTTGCAACCTTTGCAGCCTTTGCAACCAGAGCAACCTTTGCAGCCAGAACAGCCTTTGCAACCTTTGCAGCCAGTACAACCTGAAGCAGCTGGAGTAGTAGCATCAGCAGCATAAGCTACAGACATTACAGGAGCTGTTGATAGAGCAGTCAATAAAGCAGCTACAGCTAAAGTTGATTTTTTCATAGTATTACTTCCTTGATAGTTAAAAATTTTTTTATTATGACCCAATAAGATATTAGCAAACAAATTATAATATTTCTTCTTTTTTGATAAATTTAATTGTCTATTATTTACTTCAAAAGTTGTCTATATTTACTATTTGTTATGATAAAGCTTAACTGAAAAAATTAAGCTCACTCAGTTAAGCAAGCCATTTTATCCTTTTAAGATAATTTTTGAGCTTTTTCTAACAAATGAAACATCGATGCCTCAGGAACAAACCCTACAGCATCTAACTCACTAACATGGGTGCCATAAGTATTAAAAAACATCATCGTTGGAGTACCAAAAATAGAAAATGCTTTCTTAATAGTATCAACTTCATCATTTTTATCACTCACGTCCACTTTAATATTAACCAATCCGGACATTAATTGTGCTACACGAGGTTGATTAAATACTTTTGTATCCATATCTTTACAATCACCGCACCAACTAGCAGAAAAGTCAATAAAGACTACTTTGTGTTCTTTTTTAGCTTGTTCTAATTGATAGTGAATCTGACTGAGTTTATTCACCTTAATAAAATGATCTTCTACGAAATTATTGTGCGGGATAGGATGAACCATTGTTATGGCCAGGTTATAAAGAATAATACCCCCATAAACTATGGAGAGGATTCCTAGAGATTGAAACAGTAAACCTTTTTTACTGCTTGCAGATTTTAAACTACCTAAACTGATACTTCCAATAATCAATAATACAGCCCAAAGAACTTTGACTGCTGATTCATTAATGATTCGTGAAAGCATCCAAATGGCAATTCCTAGCATCATCAAACCAAAAAAGTGTTTGATTTTCATCATCCAGACACCTGTTTTAGGCAATATAGAACCATAACCCGATCCAACTATTAACAAAGGAACGCCCATCCCTAAAGCCATGACAAATAAAATTAAACCTCCCATTAAAACCTGGCCATTTTGCCCAATGTAACTTAATACCCCAATCAAAGGAGCAGTAACACAGGGTGAAACAACTAAAGTAGATGCTATCCCCATGAGTCCAATTGAAATGTAGGTTCGCTTTGAATTGGAATGACTTAATCCGTTAAATTTAGCGGCAATCGCATTAGGGAGTCTTAACTCAAAGAGTCCAAACATAGATAAAGCCATAAGGACAAAAATCAAGCTAAATAATAAAATCACCACTGGACGTTGCATCATGGTCTGGACCGTACTTCCCATTAATCCAGCGACCATCCCTGCTCCAGCATAAGTAATTGCCATTCCGATGACATAGCTTAGAGATAACTTAAATGCTTTAGGTGTAGACAAAGAGTGTTGCCCCACAATGATGCCTGATAAAATAGGTACCATAGGCAAGACACAAGGAGTAAATGCCAGTAGCAATCCCAGGCCAAAAAAGGCACTTAAATAAACCAATGCACTATGCCCTTGAATGAAATTCATCACCGTATCTGGATTGGAACTATCGAAGCCAGGGGTTGATGACCATACGGATGTAGTAATTAACAAAAGTAATAGCGTGCTGAATCAATAAATTGATTTTCTCATTTTCTTATCCTAATTTGTTTAAATAATAAAAATTAATGTGTTGAAATAAATGCATTAATGCTTTTTATTAAGACTGACTACTAAAAACAAAGTAAGCAGACAATTATTCAAATGAAGATAGGTGGTTTAAAAAGAGAGGAAATTGGATCACTATATTTGGATTTAACTATCCGATAATACAAAAGGCCTGTAAGAAGAAGTAAAAAAGTCCCTACGTCTAACGCACCCTCAGTCAAGGTGCACAACCACGAAGAAGAGCAGTAAGACACCCCTACGGTTCTACTGGAACATGGGCTGGATGTTGTGCTGTATTGTGTTTTATGCAGAGTTTGTTGTTCTAGTGGGCATACTAGTATCGGCTTTATCATAAATAAAGCCATACTGAATAGAAGAAAATAGTTGATGTATTTGAATAGTGCGTTCATAAATCTTATAGTACCCACTTGGAAGCAAAATGTACAGCGATTTACTATGTTTGTAAGGCTTAATGTCGGACAATTTGTTGCCCAACCTACAAACAATTAAAACACTTAAGACAACTCTTTTTTTGATGCCTGTAGCAATAACTTATCAAGTAATTTTGTAGTCAAAATTCGCTTTAAAAAGATAAACAAGTAGGTTGGAAAAGTTACTGGGTATTTGGCTTTAGGTTTTTTAGACTCAATGGCATGTACTAATTTTTTTATCACTGCATCAGGCTTTTTAGTGAAAATCGAATCAGACTTTGACTGCTTGAAACTAGAAAGCATGGCTTGATACTGCTTCTTAAAAAAACTATTGCTCATGTCTATATTCTTTAATGAATTATCGACTACATTATCTCTAAAGCGACTTTCAATAGGCCCAGGCTCTATAGTAATCACTGGAATATTAGAAGCATGTAATTCTAATCTCAATGTATCGCTTAATCCTTCAACCGCGTATTTTGACGCATTATATGCCCCACGAAAAGGCATACTGATAAGGCCTAATACTGAACTGATGTTAATAATACGCCCCTGCCCTTGTTGGCGCATCACAGGGATTGCTAGATTAGTAAGCTCCATCAATCCAAATACATTGGTTTCAAATTGTTTGCGTAAGGTATCTCGCGAAATATCCTCTAAAGCCCCCGCTTGCCCATAACCTGCATTATTAATCAAAACGTCCAATCGGCCTGAAGTCTTATTTAGAAACTGTGAGAAGCCCTCTTGAATCGATGCCGAATCATTTACATCTAAACGAAGCACTTCAACTCCCAGGGAAGACAACTTCTCTACGTCTGTCATTCTTCGACAGGTGGCAATAACTCTATGTCCTCTTTTCTGTAAAGCAAAAACGGTATCAAAACCTATACCACTAGAACAGCCGGTGATTAAAATGACTTTACTATTCATCTTGTCCCTCAAGTGCTTTTAGAACCGTGGCGTTTATCTTACTCCAGAATTGTTCGTTTTGCAGCAATTAGCCATTTTGTTGGGCTACGCTATACTTAACACCAACCTACCGATTAATTCAAAATCCTGAAGTTGAGAGCATTCAGAACACACATAATGGCGTTCGTTTACGGTTAAGCAAAATCAAATCAATCTGGTTTAAAAAAACCCAATTCATTAAAATTAATCTATACTGAGGATGATACAACATGATAAAAAAAGGAATGCATCATGGAAAAAATAAGTATCAGAGATAATAAATTGATGCCCGTATTTCTCATTTCATCTCTATTGTTTATCAGTATCTCCCACAGTGATGGTGCTAATGCAAATACTGCATCATCTCCCCCAGGTATACAATTAGCGTATTTCGTGGGATATCACGCTTACTATGGGGGAGGAGGAGAATATTATTATCCTGCCTACTATTATCCTACCTACATTTATCATGGTCCCAGATATTATCCACGACGCGCCTACTGGACTCGCTGGAGAAGGATTGGGTATGCCTGTTATCAAAAATGTCTTATTAATCGTTGGAATAATAGAGTCATACGTTGTGCTCGTCGTTGCTATGACTAACTCATCTTACTTATTTTTTAGACAATTGGGGGTAAACATATGCTCCCAATAATTATTCTCTGGTACCCCTTTTCTTTTCCATAAAGAGGGTAATAATTTATTACTATATAAAGTTGGAGGGCTTGCATTCAATTTTCCTGAGGAACTTGAGTTCAAAACGTCTTCATTATCACTTTTTTGTTTATTAAATCGTATTTTAATCCGATTATAAGTTTGCTCTATATAAGATGGTAGAGAGGTCAATGGTTGTTTTTGTTCTTTTTGTACTTTTCCTAATAACTCTTTGCGCTGCTGAAACTGTTCCACTAGAATACGCCTAACTTTTTTTAACTCTTCAATAATGCCCTCTCTTTGTGTTTGTAGGTATTGTATTTTTATAGCTAGTTCTTCCTGATTGCTAGTTGATTTTTTTACTTTATTTATTTCAGCATTTAATTGTCTATTTTGATTCCACAATTCGAATTCATGCCCTCTTAAATTATCTATATACTCATTAATCATAGTTATATCATGACAAGTAAATAGCAATGGAGAGAAATCAGCCTCACTCTGATGAGCTATCATGTACTGCCGCAAAGCCTTGTGATTTCCAACCGGTTTATTCATTTCACATAGTTGATTATAGTTTTTGCGGACACATTGTGGCAGGCCATTAATTAAATCAGGTCTGGTCATTACTTGTAAATTAGTAAAAACCAACAGAAATCCCTCATAACAATGTCGTTTTAAGAGAACATTAGAAATTTCTACCCAGCGACGAAAAGCATTTAACTCCGCATCTGGATTCGCTCTATGTTGTTGAATATCATTTTTGAGAAAAAACTCAAATTGCGCTCTTAATTCAAAATAAGTGAGCTGCGCGTCACTGGATTTTCTTCTTTGTTCAAAACCACTGGGATCCCTAAATTCCCTCAAACTTAGACATTGATATATTTCCCTTAGCTTATGATCAATAAGTCGGGCATAACTGGTGACTATAAAGTTCTCTATATAGGAGTACAACATCTGATTTTTATTACTACCTGCAATGGATTTTTGAATAACGGGGTCAATAATAATGTCATCCATCTTCTCTGAAGGTAGTGGTTGTTTCCAAAATAATTGATTGGCTTCTTGATTTAACCAATTTCGAAAAGCAATATGAGGCATTGTTGTAAACTCCCTGTTCAACAATTAATAAAATAATATTGCTATGCGAAGTAATCTATTAATCCATCTCGCTCTTTTTTCGCTAAAGGAACAGCTTGAACTTCATCCTCAGTGTGCATGGCTATTACTTCGTCAGAACCATAATTATTTTGAGAAAATTGCCGAGAACTTTCATCAGAACCCACATAAACATCTGATAAATTTAATCCCTGTTCTGCCATCATCTCTCTTAATCTGGGTAAGGCCTGATCCACAATATTACATACATGACTACTATGACTGTGTATACTAACAGAAGCTGAATCTTTTACGACTTTGATGCTAATTTCCAGAGGACCTAGATCTTCAGGATGTATTTTGATTAAAGCGCTTTTGAGTCCTTGCTGCCCTAACCAAACAATATGCTTAGAAAATTTTTCTGTCCATTGAGAATCACTAATGTCAACAGGAATGTCAAGAGATTTTGTTATAGAAGAATCATTTAAAGGTTGATTTTCGCGGATAGAAAATACTTGAGCTTGCGTAGTATCTTGAGCCCCAGATAAAACAATACTCTCTATTTCAGGCTCTAGTTTTATCTCTGATTTAACCACAAAAGGGTTATTTTTAGCAATAGACATTACATGTGAATTTTTAGACAAATTATCATTTTTATTCACAAACAATTGATCATTAAAAGAGTTAATAACTTGATCACTATCAATAGGCGCTTCTTTTTTTAGTGCTGGCTCAATTGATTCATCAATGTCTGCTATAAACTCTTCTAATTCACGTGAAAAATCGTATTCTAAATTATCTGAAGAATCCATCGATTCTGATAAAGGAACAGGTTGCGGTGGTTGAAAATTTTCAGAATTAATCCAGGCCATAGCAACATTATTTTCTAGAATATCTAAAGGTGATTGCTTCACCTCAAGACTAAAATTGATTGAATTATTAGTTATAATTGGCTCCGCCTCAGTGTGAAATTCAAAATCAACTATGCGTTTTTCCTCATGAGCCACAATAGTTTCTGTATTAATTATCGGTTTATCTTGTTGAATGATCTGCTCATCTATTTTTGCTTCATCTGTACTGAGTTCTTTATTTTTTTGAGATTGAGAATTTAAAACTGGGACACTAGAATTAAGGTTAGTAGTATTAACAATACTTGATTCCGGAACACATTCATTAGATTTGCTCTCATTCTTATCAGGATAATTTGCCAATATATCTGCAAAAAGCAATACAAAAGAAGAAGGATCAACTGAGTTATCTTGATCGATTGGCTCATTGCTAAATTCTACAGGCAGATCAGAGTCAGAAGTCTCTTGAGTCGCTGTCGTAGATTCTAGAAACGAAATAGAATTAAAAAGAAAATGAGTTAAATCAATCATATCAATACTCCCTGTAAACTGATTTTCCTTAAGCAATAACCATACCAATCCTTTATTGCTTGTTAAAAAATATTTCTTCAGTGTAAAACCTAGACAAATGAGGCTGGTACTATTTTTGAGGAGCTAGGGTTAACCCTCCTTCCCTTGATTTTCATCCGCTTAATTCATTAAGAACTCATGATAATTTGTTAAATATAGGCTATGATTATGTTTTTGGATTTTGGAGTACTTTTATGAAAGTAGGTCATGACAGTTTATCAACAAAACGTCAATTAAATGTCGATGGTAAAACCTATCATTATTACAGCTTGAAAGAAGCAGAAGAAAAAAATTTTAAAGGAATTAGCCGCCTCCCCTATTCACTAAAGGTGCTCTTTGAAAATTTACTTCGCTTTGAAGACGGTACAACAGTTACAACAAACGATATTAAAGCGATAGCTGACTGGCTACAAACAAAAACGTCTCAACATGAAATTGCGTTTAGACCTGCGCGCGTACTAATGCAAGATTTTACTGGTGTTCCTGCCGTTGTTGACTTGGCTGCTATGCGTACTGCTATCGTTAAAATGGGCGGTAATCCAGATAAAATTTCGCCTTTATCTCCAGTGGATTTGGTCATAGATCATTCCGTAATGGTTGATAAATTTGGAACCAAAGATGCGCTTACTATAAATACTGAAATTGAGATGGAGCGCAATAATGAGCGCTACGAGTTCTTGCGTTGGGGACAAAAAGCATTCTCCAATTTCCAAGTCGTTCCTCCAGGTACCGGTATATGTCATCAAGTTAATTTGGAGTACTTAGGCAAAACTGTATGGAGCAGTGAAGACGAAGGTCATTTATATGCATATCCTGATACCTTGGTAGGTACCGATTCTCATACCACCATGATTAATGGTTTAGGTGTTCTAGGTTGGGGAGTTGGAGGAATCGAAGCTGAAGCAGCCATGCTGGGACAACCTGTCTCTATGCTAATTCCTGAAGTCATAGGCTTTAAATTAACAGGAAAGCTAAAAGAAGGTATTACTGCTACTGATTTGGTGCTAACAGTAACCCAAATGCTGAGAAAAAAAGGCGTCGTAGGCAAATTCGTTGAATTTTATGGTCCTGGGCTAAATGATTTGCCACTTGCTGATAGAGCAACTATTTCTAATATGGCCCCTGAATATGGCGCCACCTGTGGATTTTTCCCTATAGACAAAGAAACTATTCGTTATCTTGAGTTGACAGGTCGAGATCAACATACCATAGCTTTAGTTGAAGCTTATGCGAAAGCCCAAGGCATGTGGTATGACAAAGAAAATGAAGATCCAATGTTTACTGATACATTACAATTGGATTTAGGCACAGTAGAGCCTTCTCTTGCTGGCCCGAAAAGACCACAAGACAAAGTTAATTTAAGTTCATTACCTGTTGAGTTTAGTGCTTTTCTAAAAGAAGCAGGAAAAGATGCAGAGAAAAATACTGAATTTGACGTCAAAAATCAAAACTTCAAAATGAAACATGGAAATGTAGTCATTGCAGCAATAACCAGTTGCACTAATACGTCTAACCCAAGCGTACTAATGGCAGCAGGATTAGTAGCTAAAAAAGCGGTTGAAAAAGGTTTACAACGTAAACCTTGGGTTAAGTCTTCTTTAGCTCCTGGTTCAAAAGTAGTAACTGACTATCTAAAACATGCTGGTTTGCAACCCTATTTAGATCAATTAGGCTTTAACTTAGTGGGTTATGGCTGTACTACGTGTATAGGTAACTCAGGACCACTTCCTGATGATATTTCTCATAGCGTCGCAGATAACGATCTGGTTGTATCAGCTGTTCTTTCTGGTAACCGTAATTTTGAAGGGCGCGTACATCCACAAGTTAGAGCAAACTGGCTTGCCTCTCCTCCTCTAGTAGTAGCCTATGCATTAAGTGGAACTACTTGTATGGATCTAAGTAAAGATCCTTTAGGCAAAGACAGTCAAGGAAATGACGTCTATCTGAAAGACATTTGGCCTTCTAACGCGGAGGTTGCCGCAGAGGTAGCTAAAGTAACTGGTGGAATGTTCCGTAAAGAATATGCTGATGTATTCAAAGGAGACGCGCATTGGCAAGCAATTAAAACCAGTGCAGGAAAGACTTATGAGTGGAATGGGGATTCAACTTACATTCAGCACCCTCCATTTTTTGATAATTTAAAAGCAGAACCAGCGCCAATTAAGTCTATAAAGGATGCATACATATTAGCTCTGTTTGGTGACTCAATTACCACTGATCACATTTCTCCAGCCGGATCCATAAAAGCGACTTCACCTGCAGGCTTATATCTAAAATCCAAAGGAGTTAGTGAGAAAGAGTTTAACTCCTACGGTTCACGTCGTGGTAATCACGAAGTGATGATGCGAGGTACTTTTGCTAACATTCGTATTCGAAATGAGATGACTCCAGGCCAAGAAGGCGGTATCACACGTTACATCCCTAGTGGTGAAATTATGCCAATCTATGATGCAGCTATGCTTTATCAAGAGAAAAAGCAAGAGTTGGTAGTGATTGCTGGTAAAGAATATGGAACTGGTTCTTCAAGAGACTGGGCAGCAAAAGGAACTAACTTATTGGGTGTAAAAGCAGTTATTACCGAAAGTTTTGAGCGTATTCACCGTTCTAATCTGATTGGAATGGGCGTTTTACCTTTACAATTCTGTGATGGTATGACTCGTAAGACTTTGTCACTAGAGGGTAATGAGCGCATTAGTATTGATCTTTCTGACTCCCTGGCTCCTGGCGCAATGGTAGCAGTTACCATAGAACGTGCTAATGGCAAGAAAGAAGCGATTAAGGTACTGTGCCGCATCGATACTGCTGACGAGTTGGAATACTATACAAATGGGGGTATTTTACAATACGTTCTGCGTAATTTGAGCGCATAATCATCTCTATGGTCTAAAACTCTGTAGGTCGGGCAATTTGTTGCCCCACCTACATAAATTATTGTTTTTTTATGCTTAGAATGATAAATTCTTTGGTTACTCATTTATAACGAACTCAAGTAAATACACATTGTTATCTATATCAATTTTAACATCCTATATATTCTGCATTGATATCGATAATGTCTTCGGTATTTCTTTCAATTTCATTTATTCGTCCCACTAAGGAACAATTATGAATCATTCAAAAAAGGTTTTGAGCGTTTTTTCTTTGGTAATGATTAACATAATTGCAGTAGATAGTCTGCGCACTCTACCTATAAGTGCCAAACTGGGGTTATCCTTGATTTCTTATTATATTATTGCTGCTATTGCCTTTTTTATTCCTGTAGCCCTTGTTGCAGCAGAGTTAGCAACTGCATATCCCAATACAGGAGGTATCTATGTTTGGGTTAGAGAAGCTTTTGGTAAACGCGCTGGATTTATTACTATATGGTTGCAGTGGATATATAACGTGGTTTGGTACCCTACCATATTAGCTTTTATAGCAGCCACACTTGCCTATTTAATTTCTCCCGAACCCGGGGTAGCATCCCACTTATCTAATAACAAATTCTATCTATTAGGCACCACGCTTAGTTTATTCTGGGTTTTTACGCTGTTAAATTGTTTTGGTATGAAGGTTTCAAGCATAGTCAGTATCATTGGTGCTTCAATTGGTACCATCCTTCCTATGCTTGTTATTATTGTCTTAGGAGCGCTTTGGTGTTTTCAAGGTAAACCCATGGCTGTTGACTATCCCAGCTCCTGGCTACCTGATTTTAGCTCTGTTGGTAATTTGTCGTTATTTGCAGTAGTGTTATTTGGCTTGATTGGTGTTGAAATGTCAGCAGTGCATGCTGAAGAGGTTAAGAATCCCCAACGCGATTATCCCAAAGCATTGTTCTATTCCACTGTATTAATTATATCCACCCTTTCTTTGGGTTCTTTAGCTATTGTTTTTGTAGTTCCCAATGAAAGCTTAAGTGTGGTCTCTGGACTTATTGATGCCTACGCTGTATTTTTTAAATCCTATCATTTATCGTGGATGACTCAAGTTATTGCAGTATTAATCATTCTAGGTGGCCTCAGCGGGGTCTCGGCGTGGATTATAGGTCCCACTAAAGGACTTCTAGTATCTGCCCGTGATGGCTCTCTACCTGCTCGATTTGCTCGTGTAAATCAATACGGAGCCCCGGTAACCATTCTAGTCACACAAGCGATTATTTTTTCTATTTTAAGCTCTATTTTTATCTTGTTGGACTCAATCAATGCCGCTTATTGGTTACTCAGTGATTTAAGCGCGCAAATGGCTTTGTTGGTTTATGTCATTATGTTTGCTGCCGCAATAAAATTAAGATACAGTAAGCCGGATCATCCTCGCGGCTATACTATTCCTGGTGGCAATCTGGTTATGTGGATTGTCTCTGGAACTGGTATTATCTGTTGTCTCGCGGCAATGCTTGTTGGCTTCGTACCCCCATCACAAATTCCTATCGGTAATGTTTTTTTCTTTGAGGCATTTTTGATAGGTGGTTTGATTCTTTTTGTGTTAATTCCCTGGATATTTGCGAAGAAGCATTAATTGGTAATGCATGAACAGTCAATGGTGTCAACGTAAGAAGTAGGTCAGGCTCCTGACCTATAGCCGTCAAGATTAAGTGTTAAATCCCCCACTCCCTAGCCCTCTCCCTCAAGGTAGAGAGGGGAATTGATGTTCCGATTCCACTCAGTTGGCACTATACGTCCCCTCGCCCGCGCTAGGAATTTTAATTGAAATCAAATGATAAATCGCGGGAGAGGGTGAGGGCAAAAAAACAATAGTTCAGCCTTAGCCTGACAGCTATGAGCCAAAAAGCCTGACCGACCATCATTTCAACTAAATTTCCTCAGGCAAAGACATTAAACTCGCATTACCACCAGCGGCAGTCGTATCTACGGTATAAGTACGTTCATGGCATAAACGAACCAAATAATTAGGTCCACCCGCTTTAGGTCCTGTACCTGATAACCCTTCTCCACCAAAAGGTTGTAGGCCAACCACAGCACCAACCATATTGCGATTGACATAGCAATTTCCAGCATGAACTCGGTTACGGATATATTCTACGGTGTCATTAATACGACTATGAATTCCTAAAGTTAATCCATACCCTGCTTGGTTAATTTGCTCTATCACTTTGTCAAGGTCTTTTCTTTTATATTGAACCACGTGCAGAACCGGACCAAATACCTCTCTTTCCAAAGCAGCCATACTGTCTATCGCTATTGCTGTTGGTGACATAAAATAACCTGAAGCCACTTCATCGCTAATCTGACATTGATATAATATTTCAAAGCGTTTTTTCATATTATCTACGTGTGTATTCAATACAGATAATGCATCTTGATCTATCACCGGACCAACATCAGTAGATAACCAACGTGGATCACCGATAACTAATTCAGCCATAGCGCCTTTAAGTAATTCCACCGTTCTTGGATAAACCTCTTCTTGCACAAATAAAACTCTTAAAGCAGAGCATCTTTGCCCAGCACTACCAAAAGCAGAAGTAACAGCATCCACCACTACTTGCTCTAATAATGCAGAAGAATCAACAATCATGGCATTTTGACCACCAGCCTCAGCAATTAATGGAATAATTTCTCCTCCACGAGAGGCTAGAGTCTTGTTGATGTGGTTTGCTGTATCAGTAGATCAAGTAAATAGTACTGCTTTGATCCTTATATCAGCCACTAAGGCGGCCCCAATTACTTCTCCAGTTCCAGGTAGTAATTGAATCGCACCTTTAGGAATACCTGCTTGATGCATTAATTTCACCGCATAAGCCGCTATAAGAGGAGTTTGTTCTGCTGGTTTTGCTATCACGCAATTACCAGTCACTAGACCAGCTACTACTTGTCCTGTAAAAATAGCTAATGGGAAATTCCATGGACTAATACAGAGTATAGTGCCTCGAGGGTGCAAACTTAATTCGTTTAGCTCCCCTGTATAACCCGTAAATCGAGTTGGAGTGGCCATCAATTGTTGGGCCATAACTGCGTAATAACGACAGAAATCTATAGCCTCTCGAACTTCTGCAATACCATCATTCCACGTTTTACCTGCCTCTAAACAGGCTAAAGCCATCAACTCCGCCATATTGGCTTGTAGTAAATCGGCAAAGCGGTTAATACATGAAGCACGCTCTTCTACTGAAGTGTGGCTCCATCGATTAAAAGCTAACCCTGCTTGTGTCAATGCTTTTTCAACATCATCTAAAGTCGCATTTTGTAATGAACCAACGACCATATTGGGTTGTTGTGGAGCAGTGACG
>DAIAOV010000067.1:15545-17803 GCA_027437055.1 Legionella sp.
CAGCCTCCCATTGATTTAACTCAATTTTTGCTAATTCTTGTTGCAATAATGCTCGTTCATATCGGTTGCTAAAATCAAACCCTTTAGAGTTTTTTCTTGCTGGTAAAAATATTGCATCTGGTAAGGGAATATTTTTATTCATGCTATTAAATAAAGAGCGCGCCTTTGCCACCGGATCTTCTACCAAATCACTAATCGGTGCATTATCATCAACGATACGATTAACAAACGATGAATTTGCTCCATTTTCTAATAAACGTCTAACCAAATAAGGTAATAGATCTTCGTGACTTCCCACAGGAGCATAAATGCGGCATGGGATATTATAGCATTCTTTAGGTACAACTTGTTCATATAACTCATTCCCCATTCCATGTAAGCATTGGAATTCAAAATCTCTGTAGTCTCCTACTATATTAAGAATCATTGCTACTGAATAAGCATTATGAGTCGCGAATTGTGGGTATATTGCATCAGTCATTGTTAAGATTTTTTTTGCACAAGCCTGAAATGAAACATCAGTAAATACTTTTCGGGTAAATACTGGATATTCTGCTAAACCTTGCATTTGCGTTTTTTTAATTTCACTATCCCAATAAGCCCCTTTAATTAAGCGAACCATCATTCTTCGTCGCTTTTTCCTGGCTAAAGCGGCGACCCAGTCCAAAACATAGAATGCTCTTTTCTGGTATGATTGTACGGCTAAACCAAAGCCATTCCACCCATTTAAACTATCGTCAGAAAAGACTTTCTCAATAAGATCTAGTGATAAATCAAGACGTTCTGATTCTTCGGCATCAATAGTTAAGGCAATGCCATAATCTTTCGCCAAGCGAGCTAAGGCTAATAATTTAGGTGGTAATTCAACCATAACACGTTCATATTGGCTTTCGCTGTAGCGTGGATGTAATGCAGACAATTTGATAGAAATTCCTGCTCGCTTATACATGTCTGAATCTTTATCTGCTTTTTGACCAATGGATTCAATAGCTACTTTATAAGCTTCAAAATATCGTTCTGCATCTTTTGTAGTTAGAGCAGCCTCTCCTAACATGTCATAAGAATATCTGTATCCTTTAGCCTCTTTCTTTTTAGCTCTGGCTATAGCTTCATGAATAGTACGCCCCATAACGAATTGCTTACTCATGATGCGCATGGCTTTGTCTACGGCGGTTCGTACTACAGCTTCACTGCTTCTACTCACTAACTTCATCAAAGCCTTGCTTAAAGTATTTTCTGCTTTTTCCGGAGTAAGTACTTTGCCAGTAAGCATAAGAGCCCATGTGGTAGCGTTTACAAAAAAAGACTCACTTTGTCCTTTATGCGATTTCCAATCACCACCAGCCAATTTATCTTTAATTAAACTATCTATAGTGGCATTATCTGGAACCCGTAGTAAAGCCTCAGCCAAACACATTAAGGCAATACCTTCATCACTAGATAACGCATATTCTGTTAAAAATGAATCGATACCTGTGCTTTTTTTTCGCCCCGTTCTCACTGCTTCAACTAATTGCGTAGCACTGCTTCTGATGTTGGCCATCTGTTGCTGCTCAAGCTCCGCTTTTTCACACAAATCGGTAATCAAAGAAAGCTCATCTCCACGATAAGCCTGATTAATCGCCGATCGCAAACCCTCTGGTAAATTAATGGATTGCTTTTCCAGCATAGTATTCTCCGAAATCAAAAAATAACAACAAAAGATCATAATGTAGAACCACATTAAAAGAAATGCATTAGCTCATTTTTTGGTGCATTATATGACTGATATCGTTTCTAGATTGGTGTAATATCAGGCGTTACAAAGCAAAAAATCAGAACTAATTAAACACTTTTAGATCTAATTTTAATCAAAATGACCTGTAATTGCACCCACGTAAAGTATAAATATTGTACATTTAGCACTCATTATGATTGATTACCTTTTTTTAATAAAATGTAACATTCTGAATTGATTGTTTTTTTTTCCTGATGGGTAAGGATAGTGCTCATTATTTTACAATTAAATTTTTTGTCAATATAATAACCACCGTTTCGATGACCAATAACGGTGAATTAAACAAGAAGAAAGGAGCTGTATGAATACCTTATTTACGCTAATCTCAACCGTCATATTAACGAGCAACATTACTTCTAGCGCGACAAGTTTTGCTAAACCTGTAACCGGTGACTTAAATGCCAAAGTGCAACATTTAAGCAGTAAAGCACCAAAATTAAATAAAAATGTACTGAAGCTAGCCCTAACTGCATATACGAAT
>DAIAOV010000068.1 GCA_027437055.1 Legionella sp.
TTAGTAGTAGCAGCAATACTTACTGCATCTACTTTGCCAAATAAATCATGATAATCTAGATAAGCAGGTACCTTTAGCTCCAGGGATACGGTTTCACATAATTCAGGGCTAACATCACAGACAGCAACTAGTTCTGCATTAGGAATTAGTTGATATTTTTGGGCATGAAATCGACCTAAATAGCCGACACCTATTACTGCGCATCTAATTTTTTTCATAAACATCATTTGCTAATAATTTGTACTCATGATCGCATTTCTGAGATGATAAATCAATTTTATATAAGTATTATTGTGCAATACTTTATATACCTACTTTAGCCATTAAACGTCTTTCGAGTTGTCGATGAAAGTTAGCATCTAAAAACCGTGTCTTTTTCTCTATTTTTAGTAGAATACGACAATCAATTTTTAGCATGGAAATAATTAAGATGGCAGATAGCAATTTAATTCTCGTTGCTGGAGTAGATGAGGTAGGGCGAGGACCTTTAGCTGGTGCCGTAGTCACAGCCGCAGTTATTTTAAAAGATCCCATCGCAGGGCTTTGTGACTCAAAAAAATTAAGTCCAAAAAATCGTAAGCTCTTGTCTTTAAAAATAAAGGAAGAAGCATTAGCGTTCGCGTACGGCCGAGCAGAGGTCGAGGAAATTGATCAGTTAAATATTCACCATGCCACTCTTTTAGCGATGACGCGGGCAATAGAGGGGCTCGCAGTAAAACCAGATGTAATACAAATTGATGGTTTGCATATTCCAAAACTTAGTATCCCTTGTAAAGCTATAGTAAAAGGGGATAGTTTGATTCCTGCAATAAGTGCTGCTTCCATCATAGCAAAAGTTCTTCGCGATGAGGAAATGGATGAGTTTGATAAGATTTATCCAGGTTATGGTTTTGCAAGTCATAAAGGTTATCCGACTGTAGAACATAGGGAGGCTCTAGTGCGCCTTGGTCCTTGTCCTATTCATAGACGGAGTTATGCTCCTGTTGCAGCGTTGATGTAAAGGCTTAATATCGGGCAATTTGTTGCCCGACCTGTAACTTCTTAATGCAAACTATTAAACAAGATCCGATGTGAACTAATGGACATTAAAATACCGAAGCTCGCTAAAAAGGTAACCATGGCGGTACCACCATAACTAACTAAGGGTAATGGAATCCCCACAACGGGAATAATCCCCATCACCATGCCTATGTTTACAAAGCCGGATAGAAAAAATGACATGGCTAAACTGGCTGCAAGAAGGCGGGTAAAAGATGTTTGCGCATTGCTGGCAATATTTAAGCTTCTTAATGAGATTAATATTATAAGGGCAATAATAGCAAAGCCACCAGCAAAGCCAAATTCTTCACCGCTAACCGCAAAAATAAAGTCAGTTGCATGTTCCGGTAAAAAATTCAAATGAGATTGACTGCCTTCTAACCATCCTTTGCCCATTAATCCGCCAGAGCCTATAGCGATTTTAGATTGGATAATATGATAGCCTGAGCCTAGAGGGTCTTGTTCTGGATCAAGTAAGGTATATATTCTTTGTTTTTGATAATCATGCATCACATGCCAAACTATTGGCACTGAAGAGCCTATGAGCACTGCGATTAATAGTATAATTTTAAAACGAATACCAGCTAAAAATACGACACAGAGTCCTGCTGTAGCCACCATAATTGCTGTACCTAAATCAGGTTGTTTTGCAATCAACAAGGCCGGGATAAAGATAATTAATGCGGCCACACTAATTGATTTCAGGCTACTGGGGTGAGCTTGGCGATCGAAAAACCATGCTGCCATCATCGGAACCGCAAGCTTCATTATTTCTGACGGCTGAAATCGAAATAAACCAAGTTCAAGCCAACGTTGAGCCCCTTTACCAATTTTGCCCATGAGCATTACTGCAATGAGTAACGTTAATCCTATACTGTATATCCACGGAGTCCATATTTTATATTTATGAGGTGGGATAAACCCTAAGATAAGCATGATAAATGTTGCAAAAACCAGCCTCATGGATTGGCGCAATATCATTCCCATATTAGCATTTGAGGCACTGTATAAAATTAAAAGACCAAAAGTAATTAAAGTCAGTAATAATCCCAATAAGGGAAGATCTAAATGCAGGGATTTAGCTGTAAAACGATAAACTGGTTTATTATGTCTATTCATGTGTCGTTTTAATTGGATAAAGTTGATAATACGCATCCAAGACTTTACGCGCTACTGTTGAGGCACTTACATCATTCTCAACAACAACAGCAATTGCGATTTCTGGTTCTTTTACCGGAGTAAACGCGATAAATAATGAATTATCACGAAGAGCCTCAGGGATGTCCTCATATTTTGCTTTTTCATACTGTCTACCGCTATGTACTTGGGCGGTGCCTGTTTTTCCCGCAACAGGATAGGGCGGATTGCGGCCAAATCGATAACCAGTGCCTTCATTGCTAGTTAATACACTATGCATCGCATCTGCAACTATATCCCAATTATCTTCATCTCTTAGATAAACAGGATATTCTTCTACGGGTTTATATTTCTCTATCTCTTCATTATCGCTATTGACTGTTTTACTTAATAAATGAGGTCGAAATCGCTGTCCATGCTGACTTAATGAAGCAGTTGCATTTGCCATTTGTAAAGGAGTTGCAAGCATAAAGCCTTGACCTATTGACGTGATTAGCGTATCTCCAGGATACCAGGAAACACCTTTAGCTTGTCTTTTCCAGCGTGAGCTTGGAACGAGGCCTCCGGCCTCTTCATAAAGATCTATATGACTTAATTGACCTAAACCAAATTTTACTAACATATCTTCAATGTTAGAAATCCCCATTTTATGGCCTAACTGATAAAAATAGGTATCACAAGAAACAGTAATTGCGCGTTTAAAATTGATTACTCCATGCCCTGTTTTTTTCCAATCTCGGAAGAGGTGACTGGATGTAGGCAATTTAAATTTGCCTGGGTCATAAATTGCTGTTTCGGTAGTAATAAAACCTTTATCTAATCCTGCTAAACCAACAAACGGTTTTATCGTTGAAGCTGGTGGGTAGACACCCCTTACAGCTCTGTTAAAGAGAGGTCTTTGTAATGCGTTAGATAGAATTTTGTAATCTTTAGAGCTGACCCCACTTACAAAAAGATTAGGATCAAAACTTGGAGAGCTTACCATAGTCAAGACTTCTCCATTATGTGTGTTAATGACCACAACTGCTCCACGTTTATCTTTCAGAGCGTCATAAGCGGCTTTTTGCAGCCTGGTATCAATGCTTAAATACAGTTTTGCGCCGGAACGCGGGTTGATTTTATTGACTACTCTAAGTGTGCGGCCACTCACATCGGTTTCCACCATTTGATAGCCAACTTTACCATGAAGGATGTCTTCATAAT
This sequence comes from Legionella sp., assembly GCA_027437055.1. Lineage (GTDB taxonomy): Bacteria > Pseudomonadota > Gammaproteobacteria > Legionellales > Legionellaceae > Legionella. Next base: position 3,379 of record DAIAOV010000068.1, read on the forward strand.
ATTTTTCCACTCCTGCTTTACCAATAAAGTTGGTACCGCGATAATTAGTAGAATCGACATTTTTTAGTTCTTGAACGTTAATTCTACCCACATAACCTAATACATGGGCTGTCATTTCACCCAAAGGATAATGACGCATTAATCTGGCTTTGATACTTACTCCAGGGAAGCGATATTGATTAATGGCAAAAATAGCTACTTCTTCTTCACTTAACTTTAATTTTATAGGAATAGGGACAAAAGACCGATTTTGTGAACGAACTCGTTTAAAGTTCTCCATATCGTCATCGGTAATAGAAGGAATTAATTTCTGTAATCTAGTTAAAGTAGCTTTGATGTCTTTGACACGTTCAGGGACAATTTCTAGAACATAGACGGGGATATTCTCCGCGAGCAAAACTCCATTTCTATCAAGAATAACTCCTCTTGGTGGTGCTATAGGAATGATACTCATTTGGTTTTTCAGCGATAGAGTTTGATATCGTTTGAATTCTGATATTTGTAAAAACGCTAGTCTAAGAATTAAAATTAACGATAAAACAATTAGGACCGCTACGAGAAGATTGAGCCTAAAACGTTGATTTTGTGCTTCTGAACGATAATTATTGAAAGATTGATTTAGGCGCATTGCATACGATAATCATTTAAGATGATGTAACAAAAAGATCAATAGTACCTTAAAGTGAATGTTTTACCAATATCATTACCTCAATAATTCTCGTTATTTCTCTGCACAAGACAAGTCGCAGGACGAAGGGAGAGCGAAATACTGCTTTTTTATTTTTGTCCTGTACCAAGTCATTATTTATGATAGGGGTGATTATTGATAATCGACCAAGCTCTGTATAAGGTTTCTAACAAGATAATACGTACAAGAGGGTGAGGTAGGGTCAATTTGGATAGAGACCAGCGTTCATCACAGAGGCTCACAATTTCAGGGGATAGTCCTTCCGGACCACCAATTAAAAAACAAAAATGGCTGGAGATCTGCTGTAATTGAGTTATTTTTTGTGCTAACTCTTCGCTACTAAAGGATTTTCCTTCTATATCTAAGGCAATAAGCCGTGCTCCACTGGGTAAGGCCTCTTTTATTAAAGCCGATTCTTTTTCTAAAATACGAGTCAGATCAGATGACTTGCTGCGACGAATCAGAGGGATTTCAATCATTTTTAATTGAATACCGTCATTAAATCGTTTGGCATAATCGTTAGAACCTTTGACTACCCAATCAGGCATTTTATTGCCCAAAGTAATTACAGTGATTTTTAACATACTGCCTTAAATTTTTGGATGTTCTTCCCATAAACCTTCAAGATTGTAGAATTGTCTACTTTCTGCTTGCATTACGTGTACTATAAAGTCGCCAAGATCTATCAGCGCCCAATCTCCACTTTCTATTCCTGTTGAGCTTAATGGAGGTAAACCTGCGTGTTTCATGTCTTCCATCACTTTTTCAGCAATAGCTTTAACATGTCGTGATGCTCTTCCTGAGGCAATAATCATATAATCAGTGATAGTTGTTTGCTGACGTACATCAATGACTTTTATGTCAATGGCTTGCATATCTTCGAGTGATTTTAACAGCTTATTTAGCATTGGATTCTGTTCTGGCATAAGTAAAGTAATCTTCTATCAAAAAGCGACAAATGATATCAGTAATAGTTCTATTGCTCAATCACTTGTACTTTGGTTAATAAAAACTTAATCACTGCAAATAGGACGAGACATATTAATGTAGCAACGAAAAGAATTCCTAGCTGTTGTGAAAAAGCACTAGCATAAAGTGACTTTAAAACACCCAAGTCTGTTTCACCTGGTGGAACAGCAGTGAGTGATGCTAATTTTCCTGATAAAAATCCACCTATGCCTAAAGATACAAAAAATATTCCCATCATAGTGCTTACTTTATTCTTATCAGCAAGAATAGTGATTGCAGATAAACCAACTGGGGATAAAAGTAATTCAGACAATGAAATGAGTAAATAAGCTGGGATAATAAGCAAAGGAGAAATTAAAACAGTGTTACTGGTCATGGTACTTACCAATGCAATAACTCCATAAGCAAGAGTGATAAATAACATAGCAAGTAGAAATTTTTTCCCGGTGCTTAGTCCACGTTCAATTAAGGTTTGTTTTGGATATTTACGTGACAGGATGAATCCAATAATTAACATACCAATACTTTGTATTGTTATATAGTATGGTGGTGGAAATTGGATACCTAGAAATGTTGGCTGTACGACTCGAGAAATAAAGAGGGTCAAAGACATAAACATTTGAAAGTAAAAGGACCAAAACATAACTGAGATGATGCATAGCAAACCAATAACTAATGTTTGACGCGATTGATTGGCGCTTTCCTTATTAACAGAATACAAAATATAACTGGCAGAAAATAGCACAACAAGACTAAAGACTAAATTGGCTAATTGAGGCGAGCTCAGCACATAAAAGGATAGAGCCCAAAGTAATGCCATTAGTCCAAATGCAAGAAAGACCTTTTTGTATTGAAAAACAAAGGGATTATAATCTTTTATTTTAAATTTGATTATTCCATATGAGAATACTGCAAAAGCAATAACCATCCCGAGGGCTGCACTAAAAAAAGAGGAAGCCCATCCAAAACGTTCACTTAATTGGCTAGGTAATGTAGTACCTAAAATAATACCTGTGGTAATTCCCATATAAAATATAGTAAAGCCACTTTCTCGGCGAGCTGAGCCTGAAATGTATTCATTTCCTAATAGTGATGAAATGTTGGGTTTGAGTAGACCTGTACCTACAGCAATACCTGCAAGAGCCGAAGTAAGAGCAAAATGACTGTCTATAAGTGATAAAAGACAATAACTAATAAATAAAACAATGGCTCCTAATAAAATAGCTCTTTTTTGACCTATTAATTTGTCTGCAATCCAACCACCAACTAAGGGTGAAAGATAAGTTAGCGCAGTAAACGAGCCGACTAAAGCATAAACCTGTTTATCGGGCCATTTAAAATGCAATGCTAAATAGAGAGCTAATAAAGATTGAACAACATAAAAGCCATATCGTTCCCACATTTCCGTGGCAAAAAAAACGCTTAATGATCTAGGGTGTTTTTCCATAATTAAATGTATGTTGTTGATAAGAGAGGTTAATGTTAATTTTTTAAGTATAACACAGGAATATTAGGGTGACCATTAATTGCAAATGATGTCTTTTATATGACTTAAATGACGAGGTTCAGGTACATAAAGTGGAGTTTTTACATCTCAAAAGGCTATCCAATCACAGATATTTTTGGAAACATAGAATTAAATTATTATGGTTAAATCAATTGAAATATAAAAACTTTTTAATCATTTTAATTGTGCATTCCCGCAGTAACTACTCTAGTGTATGATGCATTATGTTTTGTAATGCTAGGAGCTATCTTGATGGATAAAGAAAACAATACACATAGAGTCAGGGCACATAGAGGAACAGAAAAACAAGCAAAGAGCTGGTTGACTGAAGCTGCATTAAGAATGTTGTGTAATAATTTGGATCCTGATGTTGCTGAAAACCCCGATGAGTTAATTGTTTATGGGGGATTAGGTAAAGCGGCACGAAACTGGGACTGTTTTAATACAATTGTTCAAGTACTAAAAAATCTAAATAGCGATCAAACCTTATTGATTCAATCAGGTAAGCCGGTAGGTGTTTTTTCGACCCATGAAGATGCACCAAGAGTATTAATTGCCAACTCTAATTTAGTTCCTCGTTGGGCTACATGGGAGCATTTTAATGAATTAGATAAGAAAGGTCTGATGATGTATGGTCAGATGACTGCAGGAAGCTGGATCTATATTGGATCACAAGGAATAGTTCAAGGAACCTACGAAACTTTTGTCGCTGCGGCTAAAAAACACTACAACGGTGATTTATCGGGGCGTTGGATTTTGACAGGTGGTTTAGGAGGCATGGGTGGAGCGCAAACTTTAGCTGGAACAATGGCTGGAGCCAGTGTGTTGGCCGTTGAATGTGATCCCTCTCGCATTGAAAAGCGCCTTAAAACTAAATATTTAGACAAATACACTACTGATCTTGATGAAGCTTTATCTTGGATTAATGAATCATGTCAGAAGAAACAACCTTTATCAGTTGCTATTTTAGGAAATGCAGCAGAAATTTTTCCACAATTAATACAAAGAGGAGCAATGCCGGCATTAGTCACCGATCAAACTAGTGCTCACGATCCGCTTAATGGATACCTGCCTATAGGATGGTCTTTAGAGGAAGTCGCTGCCGAAAGAAAAAAATCTCCAGAAAAAGTAGTTGAGGCGGCGAAAGAATCCATGGCAGTTCAAGTACATGCTATGCTTGAGTTTCAAAAGAAAGGCATTCCCGTTTTTGACTATGGTAATAACATAAGACAAATGGCATTTGAGGCTGGAGAAAAAAATGCTTTTGACTTTGAAGGATTTGTACCAGCCTACATACGACCATTATTTTGTGAGGGCATAGGTCCATTTAGATGGGTTGCGCTATCAGGAGATCCTGAGGATATTTATGCTACCGATGAGATGGTAAAAAAATTAATTCCTGATAATAAGCATTTGCACCATTGGTTAGATATGGCTCGCGAAAAAATTTCTTTCCAAGGATTACCAGCCCGCATTTGCTGGGTAGGTTTAAAAGATAGAGCACGTCTGGCATTGGCATTTAACGAAATGGTAAAAAATAAAGTAGTTAAAGCACCAATTGTTATTGGGCGTGATCATTTGGATTCAGGTTCAGTAGCAAGTCCTAATCGCGAGACAGAAGGGATGCTCGATGGAAGTGATGCTGTTTCTGATTGGCCTTTACTCAATGCTTTATTAAATTGTGCTAGTGGCGCAACTTGGGTAAGCATACATCACGGCGGTGGTGTTGGAATGGGATTTTCCCAACATGCAGGAGTTGTGATTGTTGCTGATGGTAGTGAAAAAGCTGCTACTCGTTTAGCTAGAGTTTTACATAATGATCCTGCAACAGGAGTAATGCGTCACGCTGATGCAGGTTATGCCCTAGCTAAAAAATGCGCTAAGGATAATTCGCTGTGGTTGCCTATGGAGTCTCAAGAGGAGTTAGTCAATGTCTGAGCGATTTATTCTTGAACCAGGACAACTCACATTACTATCTATAAAACGAGTCATAAAACAACAGTTACCTTGTTTCTTATCTCCAAGTGCCTTAGGTTTGATAGAAGCGTCACATCAAACAGTAAAAAACGTCATTTGTGATAAAAAGATTGTTTATGGTATTAATACGGGATTTGGTTCTTTGGCTAATCAAACCATCTCTACAGATCATTTAAAGCAATTGCAGCGCAATATTGTACTGTCTCATGCGTGTGGAACAGGCGAATTGCTTTCAGATGAAATCGTTTCTCTTATTTTATTGCTTAAAATTAATAACTTAGCACAGGGATATTCTGGAGTAAGATTTGAGTTAATTGAGGCCTTAATTAGTTTATATAACCATAAGGTGTATCCTTGTATTCCTGGTAAGGGATCAGTTGGAGCCTCAGGAGATTTGGTTCCTCTAGCTCATATGTCCTTACCTCTCTTGGGTGAGGGAGAGGTCCGATATCAAGGACAGATTTTGAGCGCTATAGAAGGTTTAAAAATAGCAGGGCTAGAGCCTATAGAATTAGAAGCAAAGGAGGGGTTGGCGCTTCTTAACGGGTTACAGGTATCAACTGCTATTGCTCTCAATGCCTTATTTACTACCGAAGTTTTATTTGAAACAGCCATTATTGCCGGTGCTTTATCTGTAGATGCTGCTTGTGGAAGCGATGTACCATTTGATCCTAGAATTCATCAAGCGAGGGGGCATCAAACTCAATCAGATGTTGCGACCATGTATAGAGAGTTGCTGGCCGGAAGTGAGATCAGGGAGTCGCATCGCCATTGCACGCGTGTACAAGACCCTTATTCATTAAGATGTCAGCCACAAATTATGGGAGCAGCGTTACACCAAATTCAATTTGTAAGTGATACGCTTCAAGTTGAAGCCAATGCTGTTTCTGATAATCCTTTAGTATTCGCTGAGCAAGACGACGTATTATCTGGAGGAAATTTTCATGGCGAAATTATAGCGATGGCTGCTGATAACCTTGCATTAGCTATTGCAGAAATTGGTGCTAATTCTGAACGTCGCATTGCTTTATTAATTGATAAAAACTTTAGTGGCCTTCCCGCATTTCTGGTCAAAGAAGGGGGATTAAACTCAGGTTTTATGATTGCGCATGTCACTGCAGCTTCTTGTGCCAGTGATAATAAAGCCTTGGCTCATCCTCATTCGGTAGATAGTCTACCTACCTCTGCAAATCAAGAAGATCATGTCTCTATGGCGACAAGCGCTGCTCGACGCTTGCATGAAATGAACGATAATACAGCAACTATTATAGCTATAGAGTTGCTTGCTGCGAGTCAGGGTCTAGAATTCCATAAGCCATTGAAGACATCAGACAAATTGCAGGAAGTTTATAACAAAATTCGTCTTGATACCCCTCCGTATGATAGCGATAGGTATTTTGCCCCTGACTTGCTAATTGTTAAGCAGAAGATTTTGGATGCAGAGTTTGCTCAGAGTGCGCTAATGGAATAATAAGTAGGCCAGCCCCCTTGGGCAGAGGTGATACCTCTGCCCAAGGGGGCTATGGTTGTCAGGTTAAGCCATGGGATTTGATCCACGTCACATCAATATTAATCGAACAAACACCGATTTGAAAAGTGAGTAAATAATGGACTTAAATGCACAATTTAAATCATTGCAAAGCGAATATAAAACTAATCCTTATCCCAGTATCATCGAGAGAAAAAAATTGTTAAAGATACTCAAAGAAGGATTACAGAATGATGCTTGTGATTTAGCAGCCGCAATTAGCAAGGATTTCTCCTCTAGATCGGAAGATGAAACGTTGTTTTTGGAAGTTTTTCCAACAATTAAAGCCATCAATTTTTGTCTAAAGAAAATGAAGAGATGGATGCGCAATCGGTCACGAAATGTTTCATGGATGTTCGTGCCAGCTAGAGCCTATGTAGCTCCTCAACCTTTGGGAGTTGTTGGCATAATAGTCCCTTGGAATTACCCATTATATTTAGCACTTGTTCCTGCAGTATATGCTCTAGCTGCTGGAAATAGGGTAATGATAAAAATGTCTGAATTATCTCCTAACCTTGCTCGTATACTTAGTACAATAGTTTCTTCATTAGGACTTAAACATTTTATTTTGATTATTGAAGGGGATAGTGAGGTTGCAAAAGAGTTTTCTGCATTACCTTTCGGACATTTGCTATTTACAGGTTCCACCAGTGTGGGAAAAGCAGTAATGTTGACAGCAAGTAAAAATCTTACTCCGGTAACCTTAGAGTTAGGGGGGAAGTCTCCAGCTCTAGTGTCTGCTTCTATGAACCCCAAATATTTTGACCGATTATTTATGGGGAAATTATTTAATGCAGGACAAACGTGTATCGCCCCTGATTACATACTAATTCCTCATGGATGGCAAGCTAAGGTGGAGGAGGAGTTCAAACGATTACAACAGATACACTACCCTGATTTAAAGAATAATAATCATTATTCCTCCATTATTTCCGAGCATCATAAACAACGTTTATTAGATTTAATTCAGGATGCTAAAGATAAAGGAGCTCGTGTTCTCCAATTGGGTGAGCTAGATCCTATTTCGAGAAAAATTCCTGTTTTTTTATTATTTGACGTGACCAAAGAAATGAAGGTAATGCAGGAAGAGATCTTTGGGCCAATTGTACCAGTGATCAGTTATAAATCGTTTCATGAAGCAATAGAATTCATTAACTCATTTCCAAATCCATTAGCCTTATATTATTTGGGTGAAAATCGCCAAGAGATCGGTTATATTAAAACGCAAACACTTTCAGGTGCTTTAACTATTAATGATACCTTGATACAAGTCGCTGTAGATGATTTGCCTTTTGGTGGTGTTGGAATGAGCGGTATGGGGCAATATCATGGACAAGAAGGATTTGATACTTTTTCAAAATTGAAGCCTGTATTTATACAAAGTCGACTGGCAACATTTCCTTTGTTCTATCCTCCTTATGGAATCCTGATGAGAAAGTTTTTAGCATTAGTAGGCGGGATTAAAATTAGAAAAAAGAATGAAGTAACGTAAACGTTGAGATAACGGGCTACATGGGATTAAATTGACGTTATGAATCGTTTAGGCCCATTGTTTGAAGTAGGTCAGGTACATAGCCCGATGAAAGGTGTTGAGTGAAGTAAAAGGCTAGTGTTGGGCTAAGGACCCAACCTACTCTTATAGTGTTAATTTTTTTGTAGAATTATTTATATGAGCGTAGAAATTTATACTGATGGTGCTTGTAAGGGAAACCCAGGACCTGGTGGTTGGGGAGTGTTATTGCGTTATAATGGTAAAGAAAAAACATTACATGGCGGTGAATCTCATACCACGAATAATCGTATGGAATTAATGGCTGCAATAAAAGGGCTTGAGGCTTTAACTCGTCCTTGTGATGTTGATTTATATACGGATTCACAATATTTAAAAAAAGGCATGATGGAATGGTTGCATGCCTGGAAAAAAAATGGCTGGATTAACAGCAAAAAAGAACCAGTAAAAAATGCTGATCTTTGGAAACTACTCGAACACTTAGCTTCCACACATAAAATCAAATGGCATTGGGTGAAAGGTCATTCTGGTCATGTTGAAAACGATTTGGTCGATGCTTTAGCAAACCAGGGTATTGATGAATTAACATAGGTTGAGCTATATAATGAAACGACAAGTTGTTTTAGATACTGAAACCACGGGTATAGGCCCTGAGCATGGTCATAGGGTTATTGAAATTGGCTGTGTTGAGTTAATAGATAGAAAAGTAACAGGTAAACATTATCATGTTTACATTAATCCCCAACGTGAGGTTGATGAAGGGGCTTTTCGTGTACATGGAATTAGCACCGAGTTTTTACAAGATAAGCCTCTATTTGAAAATATTGTTTCGGAGTTTTTGCAGTTTATTGGCGGCGCTGAATTAATTATCCATAATGCTCCATTCGATGTAGGTTTTCTTAATTCTGAGTTAAGTCATGTCAAATGGAAGAAAAAGTTAGAGGATTACTGTGATATTTTAGATACTTTGGTTCTAGCAAGAGAAAAACATCCTGGTCAGCGTAACAGTTTAGATGCTTTATGTAAGCGTTATGATATAGATAATTCTAATAGACAATTGCACGGAGCTTTACTGGATGCTGAGATTCTTGCTTTTGTTTATTTGGCAATGACTGGAGGCCAAAGCAGTTTATTTACTGAAGTAGAATCTGTATCGACTCACTCTAAAGTAAAGGTTCAAGAAATAGCACGACTTACTTTAGCAAATCCTGTTGTGTTAAATGCGAATCCAAATGAGCAGGAATTGCATCAAGATTTTGTAAACTTTCTTATCAAGAAATCTGGAATCAATTATTGGGATGAGAGTAACAAATAGTTATGTATTTTATTCAGATCGGTAATAATTCAAGGGAGGCTTAAAAAAATACATCATCTATAGGAGCTTTCGACTAAGGATCTCCTGAATAGGGTGCAGCACTAATACCTAACGTCTCTACCAGATTCTGGAGATCCTTCTCTTCAGGATGACTCCTCCCTCGTGACCTTTTACTTAGGTTATTTTGGAATTAAATATTTTTCAGCGAAATCTTTACCAATACATTCGCCTAGGGTTTTTCCCCATGTTCCAGCAGTATCACTGTTTATTTTATCAGGAATACTTGCATAAATCTGATCTCGACATTTTTTAGCACTTTCAGGGATTAAAGACACACATTTATCATAACTCATCTTAATTTCATCAAAACGTTTTTTCAAATCAGCATCTTGCATAAACCCCTTACAGATTAATTCTGGAAGCATAGGTGTCATTGAGTTTAGCCAATTATCTTTAGACATTTCACCTGATGAACTAGAAGTACTTGGAGCACTTGCGGTAGGAGTATCAGCGGCATTAGAAATAAAAGGAGTAAAAGAACTACTTACTGCAATTGTTGTTGCTATAAGAAATTTCCTTGACATGATGAATTATCCTTGTTTTTAGGTCTCACTTAAATAGTAGAACATAATATTGGAAATTGCCTTGCGTTCAGCTAATTATATTTTGATTTTATTGAATTATTGTTAAAAAAATGGGCGTACTCTTGAGGCGATTTTCTTAATTAATTTGATTTGTCTAATAATTAAACTAAAATCAGAGTGAGATGGAGTTAAATTAGGAACAATTATGGAACAGTCCAATTCTTGTTTAAAATTTGTGATTCGTTTTTTTGTTTTATTCTTTTCTACATCATGTTTAAGTATTACTAGCTATGCAGCGGGAAATACTTTCATCTTTAATCCTAACACCTTATCTTGGAAAGCAGTTAATGCCAACGGTCAAGTTGTACGGACAGGTAGGGCCTCAGGAGGGAGACATTATTGCCCAGATATTCATCGTGGATGTAAAACACCTTCTGGTGTCTATCACGTATGGTCTAAAGGAGGACCGGGCTGCAAGTCTAGTCGTTTCCCTATAGGCCGTGGTGGGTCACCTATGCCTTATTGTATGTTTTTTAGTAAAAATTATGCAATTCATGGTTCGTATGAGCTTCCTCATTATAATGCAAGCCATGGCTGTATTAGAGTATCTCCAAGCGACGCAGCATGGCTAAGTCACAATTTTGTTAAAATTGGAACTAAGGTGATTATTAAACCTTATTAGAGGTTATTTCGCAGCACACCGTAGCCATTAAAAACACACTATGTAAGGATTACAATAGTGTGTTTTTTTGCGGTAAATATTCACTCTGAATCACCGGAAAGCCTTATTTGGCTTAGGTTGAACGGTCAATGGTGTTAATTTAAGTTCATATAGCCTGGTCGCAAGCAACCAGGCTACAACAGTTAATTTCTTAAGTCGACGACGTTGTCCAAACGATTACCTATGCGCTATAAATCATCTTCATCATCCATGCTAAAAGATGAACCGCAGCCGCAAGTGGTTTTTGCATTAGGATTACGAATAATGAACTGCTCACCTTGTATTCCTTTAACATAATCAATTTCAGCGTCATGCAGATATTGGTAACTCATTGAATCAACAAGTAGTTTAACCGTGGTATCACCATTAGAACATTGTTGTTCAATTACAGTATCATCTTCATTAATTTGTTCATCAAAACTAAAACCATATTGGAAGCCAGAACAACCGCCTCCAGTGATAAACACACGTAGATTTAAGTTAAAATTATCTTCTTCTTTAATTAGTTCTGCTACTTTATCGGCAGCACTCACTGAAAAAGTGATATCACTAGTAGCAGGGGATACGTCAATAGCAGCCATAATTAACTCCAGTTTATATAGAACCCAGCGGGCTCTTTTTAATTATATCAAATTACCTAATGATTTGTTCTATAGTGGCCCCACCTAAGCATTGGTTTTTTTCATAAAAAACCACATATTGTCCTGGTGTTACCGCTCTTTGTGGGCTTGAAAACATAACATAATGTTGGTCTTTATCTATAGGAGAAATCATACAAGCCTGTTCTGCTTGTCTGTATCTTGTTTTAGCATAACAGGTTCGTGGTAAATTATCTTTACACTCTGCAAGCCAATGTATTGGACCACAGATCAAGCCTTGAGAATAAAGCATGGGATGTTGCGTCCCTTGCGCAATGTATAATGTGTTGGTTTCTACATTCTTATCAACTACATACCATGGTTCATCGGTAGCGTTTTGTAACCCTCCTATACCCAAGCCTTGGCGCTGTCCCTGTGTATAGAACATTAAACCATCATGTTTTCCTATAACTTCGTCATTCATATTTCTAATGTCGCCAGGTTTTGCAAGAATAAATTCATTTAAAAACGATTTAAAACGTTTTTCACCTATAAAACAAATTCCAGTAGAGTCTTTTTTGGCATGGGTTACTAAACCCAGTTCTTTGGCAAATTCTCTAATTTGAGGCTTAGTATAATCGCCAATAGGAAATAAAGTTTTTGCTAGTGCCTCTGGTGCTACTGCATGTAGAAAATAAGTTTGGTCTTTATCTCTATCTTTAGCTTTGTACAAGTAGCCAATAGTACCAGCGGTTTTATTTTTGGCATAATGTCCTGTGGCAATGTAATCTGCTCCAAGGGTTAGGGCATGATTTAAAAAAGCATTGAACTTAATTTCCTTGTTGCATAATACATCGGGATTAGGTGTTCGTCCTTTCTCGTATTCATTTAAAAAATGAGCAAATACTCTATCCCAATATTGCTCAGAAAAATTAATTGTATGGAGTGGGATACGAAGTTGATTGCACACGGCTTGTGCATCGGCCAAATCTTGAGCTGCGGGGCAAAATCCATTGTCATCATCTTGCTCCCAGTTTTTCATGAATAATCCTTCAACCTGATACCCTTGTTCTTTTAATAACCAGGCTGCAACTGAGGAATCAACTCCACCAGACATACCAACAATGACTTTAGCTTTCATAAATAATAATACCGCTTTCTATAAGATGCTACTACTAAGAATTATAGATGTAGCTCTCAGAATAAAATTACTTATTATCTCATAAAAGAAGAAAAAGATGGAGGGCATTATTTATGATAGAGCTTATATTTAATCTTCATACTGGAATATCTAGTTATTTTATGTTTAATATGAAAATGAAATGGTCATCTTGTTGCGAAACTTAAGCAAAAAAGCTCTGATGCAAGAAACTAATATTCATAGGAGATGAATATGCCAGATGTCACAAAACTTGGAAGTCTTAGTGCATTGAGCCTGTTAGCTAGTGGAGGAACAACTGCTATTCCAGGCTTAATTATTGGTGGGGCTGTTGTTGCTGTTACAGCGGCTATATTTACTTATAAAGAATATAAAAAATTTGAAGAAAAGAAACATAAGAAAAAAATCGAAGAAATCAACAAACTTTACACTGAGCGGCTCAAAAAGATAACAGTTCCATTTTATGGTTCTATTGACGGTTTCCCACCTCTATTTCAATTAAACAAAGAAAATAAATACGAATCACTCCATTATACTTTAGCTGAGGTAAAAGATATCGGAAAGGTACTACCAAGCGGTGGCGATGTTGCTTTAGTCAGTTATAGAGAATCAATTCGAGCAGCACTAAGGAAGTTGCAAGAATATTATTTTTTACGCGCAAAAAATGAAGATGAGGAATCAGATGAAATCACGATCAGAGTACTCTCTTATTTGCTTCATATGATTGATACTAAATGTCTAAACTTTCTAGGATATGAATATGATATTGCTTATTTAGATGCTCTTACTGAATTTATTAATGAATATGCTTCTCTTGGGAGAGGAGAGCATAGTCAGCATTTTTCTCGCCTTAAGAAAGTCTACAAATATTTATTAGAAGCGAAGCAGAAGCTAGAAAAGCATAAAGAGTTTTTATCTTTAAGTGAGACGGTTGCAGCATTAAGAGATCATTGTGTACAACATAGTGATCTGATGATTAGGACATTAGTTAAAATGGTTGCAAGTAAAGGAGATACAGAACTTGCAGCCACTGTCAGTCACGATGAAATTATCGATGGAATTTTAAGAGAACATTATATTCGAAAAGAGCTTTGGGGTATTGAGCTTGTTGCTGATCATCAAGTTGATATACTTGAATCAGTGTTTAAAGAGTGGTTAAAAAATTTATCAATATATTATCTGAGCTCATTGAATATTGAGGCAGGTCAGAAAACCACAAAAACTCCCTGTTATGAAGACTTTTTTAGCTTCATAAAAAAAGCAGAAAATTACTTAGCCGGTAAAACAATTGCTCAATCAGAAAAAGAAATAAAAAAATTAAATGAGGAAATACAAGAACAATTGAAACTGATCGCAAAGGTTTTCAAAGAGAGCGATAATTTTATTAGTACGCCCTTTCAACCGCGAAGTGCAACAGCGGTTATAAAATGAACATGTACTAGAGTGAGTCAGGTGAAGTTGATAGT
>DAIAOV010000069.1 GCA_027437055.1 Legionella sp.
AAAATTCGGCTAAGGGGGTCAATTAGCTCGGCGGAGGGAGGGGTCAATTAACTCGGCGGTTGACACTGAACAAAGACGCCCCTCTTCACAGGAAGAGGGTGGTACACCTCAATATGTCGATGCGATGTATAACTTTGTTCCTGGTACATGCTTTGAAATTGGCTATTCACTGGCTCTTTTGGATAAGCCTGGACAAGGAGGGGTAATTATTGATGGCTATGCACAACGGATCAGTGTGATTATCGATAACGTATATAACACCGAGTTAGGTAATACCTCCATTCTACCGCCAAATACTAATAAACAGATTACATTGAAAGAATATTTTAATAATAAAATATTTAAAGAATTAAATCCTGGAAGTGATCAAATCGGTCGTTGTTTAAATAAAGACCTACAGAATACTTGGATGGAAGGAAGTGGACTAAATTGGTTGCAGCAACAATTAAATGTGGGATCGACTTTAGAAGATTATAGCTATGAGAATATGCTCACAAAAATTCGCACTATAAGTGCTTTTGGTACTATTTTAAGAGAGCTAATGCAGAAGAATAAGGGCGTTATAGCACAATTAACTAGACGAGAGGAAAACCTAATAGAGCAACGAAATAACGAGATAGTTACCAAAATTCGTCATGGCCATTTTGATACTCCTGAAACCAGAGCAAGAACAGAGAAGATGCCTCTTGTCGATGATCGCCCCCTGGGATCCTATGACAATATCGAAATAGAATTAACGGATGCAGGCCCAAAAAACTTGGGTTTTGGCCAGGTATGGCATAGAGATACAATGACTATTAAGTCAGATGAAGGAAATGAAATTCTTAACAAATACAGTGAATTAGAGTTAAAACAAGGGCGCCAAGGCATGCCAAGACAAGGACAAGATGTCAAAGATAAAGAGAGACCTGGTCTTTTAGGGGAAAGCTCTATGCTGATAGTGCCCTCTCATTTCACAGAGTCTGGCTTAGAAACGCAACTCACAGAACATCGATTTGATCATGGCAGTGGTATTAATCGCTGGCAATTGCATGGCAGCTATGCTCTTGAATCTTGGGATCAAAGCATGCCTGCTGGTGGTGGGCATTCTGGAGGTACTTCAGATATCTTTTTGGCACTTAATTGCTTAAGTGATGAGTCCGTTTTTGGGAAAAGAGAGCATGTAAAACAAGCTGGAGTATTAGTGTCTTCCTTTATGAATTTTGGTGGTTACCACTCCTTTGTTGAAACCTATCTTATAGTGAAATGTATTGCTGAAGATACTCCTTTTAATGTTAAAGTGAAACCTGAGCAAAGAGGTATTTATCGTGAAATGGCTCTTATAGCCAAAGAATCTTCTGAAGGAGCCTATCCAATCATTAAAGCGCATGTGCAAGCCTACAAATCGACTATTCACGAAATGGTGCACACGAATGAGCTTCAATTTGAAGAAAATCCGGGTAGCCGAACAGGTGAGGCTTTAGATGATAGCTTAAACAAATCAAGCTACTCCAAGATGAAGAACTTAATGCCTAAGCAACCGAATCTCGAAGAGATAGTGAATGAAAACAATGAAACAGAAATACTTGTTCAGGAAAATGATGCACCAATTATAGGGCCTCAGGAAAACAACATAATTAATGAGGTAGTAAACGAAACAGATGAGAAGGAAAACAATACAGAATTAGAGGGAAAAACCAATCTCATTATTTAAATTTAAAATAGAGAAGAAACGTCGCGTGCGAGGAGTTATTAATTATTGCCAGTTGTAATGCCACCACACCTTGAGGTTAATCTTGAGCCGTAGTTTTATCCTCGCGCAAAAGTTCGGCGGCTAAACGCTACCTTCTCAGCAGTTGATTCTTTAGGATGATCTTGAAAATGAGCCTCTATAGTTCTATATCTTTTTAAGCCCCCTTCTCTATTGGCTATCTGGATGTTTAAGCCAGGACGGGCATTAAGCTCGAGCATTAAAGGCCCTTGATCCTTATCCAATACAATATCAACACCAAGATAACCTAAGCCAGTTAAGTCATAACAACTTGATGCAATTTCTAGGATATCATTCCAATAGGGGACTTCAATACCCACAATGGGATTTAGTGTGTCAGGATGATAATCAATCGTGTCATTATGAAATACGCCACCCACGGTTTTTCCTGTAGCCATATCCACACCGACACCTATGGCTCCTTGGTGCAGGTTTGCTTTACCACCAGATAAGCGGGTAGGTAGCCTGACCATAGCCATGGCGGGGTAACCTAATAAAGAAATGATACGAACATCTGGAATCCCTTCATAACTTACTTCAGCGAACACGGGATCGACAACAACTCTTTTTTCTATAATGGCATAATCTGAAGAACCACCTAAGCTATAAGCTCCTGATAATAAGCAAGACAGGTGATAACTTAATTCATTAACCGTGGTCAATTTACCATTAATTTGGCGATAGCGTCCGTATACTTTGTCTTTAAAAACTAAAATACCATCCCCACCTGAACCACGAGCTGGCTTAACAACAAAGTCATTATAAGGAGCAAGATGCTCTTCTATAGTTTTGATCTGTTGTTCTGTTTCGATAATGTCATATAAAGGCGGCACGGCAATTCCGGCCTTTAATGCCAGCTTTTTTGTCTTTAGTTTGTCATCCACCAAGGGAAATAATTTTCTGGGGTTGTAACGGAGTACGAAATCAGTATTCCGTTGATTAATACTTAAAACCCCATGACTTTTTAACCGACGAAAAAGATTTATCATTCTATATTTCTTGCCAATGCTTTAAACCGTTTCAATTCAAGTAACCTATAGCCTCTATATTGGCCAAACCATAGTATTAATGCTAACAGCACTAAAAGAAGTTCTGGAAAGGCAAAAATGAGGTATTGCAGTGGTTCATAGCTCATGGCCCAGTAGGAAATCACTGCTGCAAAAAGGCTTCCTATTCCTGATTTAATTGCTTCTGAAGCACCACGCTCATCCCAGGTAATACACATGCGCTCAATAGTCATTGTCAAAATAACCATGGGGAACAGGGCAACAGACATACCTGCTTCTAATCCGAGGCTTTGGCACAATATACTGATAAAGATCATCAAGAGTATTACTACCGTTAGAATAGCTGCCAGCCTCGGCACAAGGAGCAATCGTAATTGATCCAGATAAAAACGAGCCAATAAACCAAACGATACGATGATGACAAAGAGAGAAATACCCCAAATAACGTGAGTTTCTCTAAACGCCAAGGCGATAAGTACTGGCATAAAGGTACCAAAGGTTTTTATTCCTATGAAGTTGCGCAATATCAAAATGATAAACGCTCCTATAGGTACCGTGAGTAAAATTTTATAAGTCGCTTGGACGTTAACTGGTAATTGCAAGAGAGAGAAACGCAATAATTGAGAATCAGATTGTAATCCTCTAGATTTAGCAACGCTTAAAGCATTAATAGGCGTTGGGGATACAGTTAAATAGAATTGAGATTTACTGCCGCCGATCACATCAAAGAGAGGTTCGTTGCCGTATTGCCATATTAGGAACTCTTTAGGCAAGCCTGCACTGCCTGTGCGGGGATTGATGTAGATCCAGTTTTTACCATTAAAAACAGCCAAGAATGATTTTAAATCAGCCTTACTTTTCTGGTTGAGATAGATGCCTTTAACGGGTGTTGCAAAAATTTTCGCTTGATTCAGAATCAAAATGGCGGCATTAATAATTTCTTCATCATCGAATTTGTTGCCTACTAATAATTTAGCATTGCCATCTTTTTTATTCAGTTCTTTCACTGTGCTTTGGGCAAACGTTTGAATGTCTGCGGAAGATTGTCTTACTTGGTTTGTAATGGTTTCCACTGCGGATTTCTGGCTTTCGTCAAGATTTTGCAGTTTAACGCCAGAAGGTTTGGGTAAGGATGACTCATCGCTGTCTGACTGGCGGAAAATGGCCCTATAGTACAGTGATTGTGGCCCATGGCTGCGCCTAATGGACCAAACGGTTTCCCTGTTGTATCCGTTTAAATTAGTAGTTACGCCATAGCTTCGAGATACAAAATATTCATCGAGAATAGCAAAGTGCGGTGGTAAATAAGGGATACTAAAACTTGCTTTAATAGGTGTATTGTTATCAGCTACAAAACGTAAATTGGCCTCAATCGTCCAGCTATTTATCGTTTCTGTATCTGTTAATGGGACATCTAAAGCGAAATGTCTGTATAAAAAAATGCTTGATCCTACAACAAGTAATGTGAGAATCAGACCATAAACATGGCGTTTATTGTTTTTCATTATTTATAGGACCCACAGATTTTACGGTAAAAGTCAGGGCAGGATTTACTGCTCCATTAAAGTCAATAATAGCATCGCGGCCTAAAAGTAGAGGATAAATAAAACGTTTTCTATTCGTTAAATTAACTTGAATCGCTCTAACTTTGTCACCCAATTTAACATTAAGTAACACGACAGGGCGTCTTAGTGGCGCTGGCTTTGCCGTGTTTATATTATGCTCTCCTGCGCGTACTTTAATTTTAACTTTACCAATGTATTCGCATTCGAAAACATAATCTCCGTCTTTAGTTGGGACAGTAAAACGTAGATAAGGGACGCCTTTGACATCAATTTCAGTAATGTTAGTTGCATTTAACGATGCAGATTTAGCCCCTGTATCCAATTTTGCTGATAAAGTAAGGTTCTTATCAATTAAAGTGACCTTTTCAACGTAACCATAGACCTGCGCGTCGTTTTTTGCCATAAGAGTTCCAACGAACAATGATATAAAAATAAAGAGAGCAATTCTTGATCTCATTTAGTCCTCTTGCCTGAGTTATAGATTTTGGTGCAGTATCGTATCAGGTTTAGCCATTAAGTCACAGTCTGTGAGTGGTTTTAGTGAAATAAATTTTTGTAAATTGTTCTTGGAACAAATTACAACTTTGCTGTCGTGATTTAACGCATTGTATTTTATAGATTTTCTATTCATATGTTTCATGTGTCGAGGCTCAAAAAGCATCGTTTTTAGGTTTGATCGAGCAAATTATAAGCAGCCTCTATATTTTTAGATTAATTGTGTTAAAATTGT
This sequence comes from Legionella sp., assembly GCA_027437055.1. GTDB lineage: Bacteria > Pseudomonadota > Gammaproteobacteria > Legionellales > Legionellaceae > Legionella. Next base: position 5,053 of record DAIAOV010000069.1, read on the forward strand.
AGATCCACAGACAAGTTTGTGTTTTTTTGATTCAGTATGAAAGTTTAATTGACATCAAAAGCAAATATATATACAATAGCGTTCAATCTTATCTGATGGCTTTCTGTGTTCGCATGTCTTCTAAGAGTGACGATAATCAATCTTTAAAACCTATAGATTTGGTCTTCATTCTAGCAATCGCTGGTCGTATAGACGCGCAATGTCGTATCATCGCCGAACACCTCGATAAAGAACGTTCCATTTATTACGGATATGCTGTTTTGGATTCCCTAAGCTCATCCTACAGCATGTATAAATATTTTTTTGACGTATTTGTTCCCAATAGCAACAGCGATACGATGCATGATTTCATGCTGACCCCTGGTGGTATTGCTGCTGCAACTCTAGAAGCTTTATTTCTGGTTGGTTTCTCCGTATTAGCAGTAAAATTTGATGGGGAAAAGGAAGATAATTATAAAAAATGGATAGCTGATGCTTGGCCTTACTTCCGTGATGTGATTAAAGGTTTGAAGAACGCTTATAAGGGATGGCGTAGTGCCGTTGTTGCTCTTAACTTACTAGGCATCGCTGATATTAATTTCCTTATTGCCCCTGTTGGATTTATCTTAGGTATCTTTGCCGCGGTAAATCGCTACTTGTTGCGTAGCATGGTAGAAGATCGTAAAACGATGATGACCGCCAATGCGGAATTATGGAGTGAAATAAAAAAATTACTCACAATGACGGAAGAAGAAGGCAAATACTATCTCAGCCAAATTAAATCCCAAACAGATGCAACTCGGTTATTTTCTTTTTTATCTGTCGCGTTAGGTGGCTTTATTGATGGTTTATACCTTTATGTTGGAGTGATAGGCCTGGCTTTGCTGTCGCCTCCTCTGCTGACTGCTCTTATGATTATGAGTGCTTTTTACACCGTTGCTTGTGTGATAACTAGAGTCTATGAAGAACATGATTTTCAAGTTCGATTGCTAATTACTCAAACCAAATGCAAATTGGAAATTACTGCAAAGCTAATTGAAATGAATTATGCACGATTACTTTCCATGCAAGAGCAAGAAAATAAGAATATAGATGACTTATATGCAATCAAAATACAAAAGGCCAAAATTTATAGTCTTTTAGAACAATTTGATGCTCATCGAAAAACATTAAGTGAACAATCAAATCGCTCTTATCTTTCTGCTGCATTATTAGGATTAAAAAATGGATTATATGCCTATGGCGCACTCACGAGTGGATTATTTTTATTTAGCACCGTATTAGCGTTATGTGGTGTGGCATTTCCTCCTGCATTATTACTGGCTAGTTCTATTCTTGGTCTAGTACTTATCTCTTATTTTGTAATTCATTCTCTTGTAATGAATTATTGTCATTTAGAAAAAGAAAGTACAGAGGCTCCTCGTCCTTATAATCAATTAATAGACTTAAAGAACAAGATGAAATTAAGTCTAGATACTAATGACTTTCTCGAGAAAGATTCCTTTCAGCAGTCATTAAATGATGGTTTGGCAGTGGATCCTTCGCCTCAATTTTTTATTCAAGAATGGTGTGAGGTATTAAGATCTTTATTTTCTGGCCTTGGCAAAGGACAAAAATTCGTTGATTTTGCTGGAAATTATTTGCAAGAACTTGATGAGCAAGGACATTATCACGATACGCCAATCATGCATGGATTGTCTTTATTGAGTGCGACTCTATTTGGTGGTGTCTTGGCATTTCGAGCCCTGGCTCGCGGATTGGGACGTTCACCCTTGGGACAGACGCCTGCTAACGAGGAGGCTGCTAAACAGGACAAGGCCTCTAATGCGGCTGTTGCAAATGAGCTGTTAAGTGGTACGGAGGGGGGGGCTGATCCTGTAGAAACCGAAGCAAAGCCTCATCCTACTAATCTTGAAGGTATGAGTAAGGTCGAGCCACAAACCAAGGTGAATGGGGAATCAATCCAAACAGAGAAAAAAGGGACTGATTCCCAAACTGCTTCTAATAAGTTTTCTAATCGCTCACTTTTCGGTTTTTTTGAAGGAAAAAACCATTCTAATTCTGATAAAAAACGCCATCTTACTCGCTCTGAAAGCGATGTTTCTCTGACATCACACGCTATTTCTGATCATACAATTCTGGATTTAAGCTAGGATCATTATACATTTTGAATTGATGGTATATTCTAAAAGTTCGGCTTTTCTTGTGAATTTCATTAAGCAGTTGTTCCAAACAAAGAGTCAGTTGGTCTAATTGTTGATGAATGACATCTAATTTGGCAGCACAGGTGTTTCTATGCTCTTCATTAACATCTTGGCGCTCTGTTTGTAAGGCCATGTGGTAGGCTTTAAGCGATAAAATAGAGAGTCTGTCTATTATCATTCCCGGGGATTCGGAATTTACCGGGCAATGTTCGGGTGAGGCTGGAGTTAATCTCTTAAAAAGCCATTCGTCCATTGCTTCCATGCGATTATTTCTTTGCTGATTGCAAAAGTCTATTTCTCGCTTCGCATGATAGACAAATTCGTATCCCATATCATCACGACGAGCCCTGTCTTCGGCATGCCACAATTGAAAGTTAAATGCATGATTTTCCTCAACGAGTTGGAGAAACTCTTTGTATTGGTATTTAACACCTGTGGTTTTCCACTGAATGATGCATTGGCTATGTAAGGTGGTAATGGTTAAAGGATTAATTATAGAAGACATGACTTATCCTACAAAACAACAAGTTATCTAGTGTACCTTAAATTTTACTTCTGAATCTACGCTAGAATAAGAGAAGATGTTCAAATATAAGGTAGGTCGGGGGGGGGGTAGTTTGGGGCAGGTATCATAGCAGAGGGATTGTCAGATATTGGGACGTATTGCTCTGCTAAGGTAATTCAAGAAAAGCTATTTGCTAAAATATTGATTATAGATTTTTAAATAAGTACCATCTGCCTCCATATCAACTAAGGCATTATTGATTTTTTCAATAAGGGCTGCATTTTTCTTAAGTGCTAATATGCCATAACCTTGTCCCATAGTAATTCTGTTTCCAATAGATTTAAAATGAAGCATTGCATTATTAATAATGAACCTAGCTACACTGGCATTGACATAAATAACGTCCACATCACGATTTTGTAAACCGGTGAGCATGTCCGTGATATTCGGATATCCTTTAATGGTATTAACACGAGCAAAATTTGAATCAGCTAAAATTGGGTACAAGGTATCCTGCACTACACCTATTTTGTAATTTTTAATGTCACCGGCCGTTTTTATATTGCTGTCCTCTAAAGCAAGAAATTGACCGTTACTGGCTAAATAGGGAAGGCTATATATAAATTGCTCGGGGATTTTTGATGAAATAGGAATAGGCAAAAAAGATATATCAATAGTACCTTGTTCTAATTGTTCAAATTGTCGACTCATGGTAGCTGATTTATAAACGCATTCGGTGTTAATCCGTTTACATATATTATCCATCAGGTCGATGGTAAAACCATAATAATGATTTTCACCAGCCAAAGAGGAAAAGGGGGGAGCAAAGTTTAAAACACCTACATTAACAGGAGCTCCATGAACCAAGACATTAGTGATAAACAGGCTTATAAAAACTAGAATTTTCATACTATTCATCATCCTTTTAGCATGTATTTAAACTCTAGAAAGGAAGCTGCTTTTTGTCAAATGTAACCGTCCAGACAATAGCGTCAACTTAAGGAGTAGGTCGAGCCCTTGATCCGACAAATACGATCTTTGGAGAATGATTGTTCTTCATAATGTGCCTACTTATGTCAGGCGCGATACAAAAGCTCCATGCTTCTTCGCCACAGCGAGTTTGGAACGAGGTTTATCCATTATCTTTTTTTTGCAAGGTACCTATCTAAGGCATTGGCAAAGGCTGTTTTCTCTTTAATACTTAAGGCAGCAGGGCCACTAGTCCGTTCGCCTATAGAGCGTAATTGTTCATTCATATCGCGGAATTGCAAACGCTGTTTGATATTATTTTCAGTATAGAGCTCTCCACGAGGATTAATTGCTATTCCTTGTTTTTCTATCACTTCTGATGCTAAGGGTATGTCCGCGGTGATGACTAAATCATGAGCTGCTAACTGAGCCACAATATAGCGATCTGCGCTATCAAATCCTTTTTCAACTCGTACCGAGCGAATAAAGGGGGAATTGGGATAAGAGAGAAAGGAGTTAGCGACTAGGATAAGGTGGGTTTGTGTTCGTGTCGCTGCCCTAAATAGAATCTCTTTGATTACTTTAGGGCAAGCATCAGCATCAACCCAGATCTGCATTTTTTAGTGTCCTCGTTTGATAATAGACCTCGTACACTCCAAGAAAAATCAGTAGGTTATGTAAGGGGCTAGCAACTTCTCAATAAATAATAATCTCAAATTTTAGTTGATTCATGATAATTTGCAATGAATAGGTCGGATGGCTATAAAAAGAAAGCAGTGTCAGATGTTCAAACAGATTAATTCGCGGTATATTAATTTCAAATAAGGCCATGGGCTGACCTACTGGTAGCAAAGAGACTCAACTATTTTTCTAAGATTTAAGGATATGTGGTAATGAAGCGGTTAGCTGTTCTTATAAAAGAACAAATACAACAGCTAGAAAATGCGCCATTAAGCGAGTGGCTCTTAAGCCATTTTCGCGAGGATGCAGATACTTTATGGGGGCTTTTTAGCGAGCCACAAGCAGTTGCTCTTGCTTGTGAAGAGCCTGTTCTTCCTCTTTTACCTCCTTTGCCAATACCTTATTCATTACCTATATCTATCTTGTGTTTTTATGCTCCATCATCATTACGCGAGGAGTTTTCGCGTCATTTTTTAGTGTCTGCTGAATTAATATCCGATGAAATGTCTGTTATTGATGCCAAGATGGAGAGCGAATTAACGGGGTTACTTGTCGACTATAAAGCGGCTAGTCCAATTATAATGGCTCTTTTCGAACAGGGTAGTTCTGATTTATTGCAAATACTGAACCAAGCAGAAGAGTCGGCTCTATGGGCCTTTAAGTGCCTTGCTCAAGGAAGCGATTTAGCGATTTTGGTTGAAACATTTTTAACTAAAAACAGCAATGAGCTGGAGCAAATTAATCGTAATCGTTTAATTCAATTCCTACGTCAGCCCGATTTAAGCGGTTGGCTTTTAGAGTTTCTTGATACATTGATTGACCAGGCTAGCGAAGCTATCTCTCTGAAGTTATTAGCGCGTACCTTAAGACCTTGTAGTAATGAATTTGGCAAGTTACAGGAAATAAAAGCATTTCTTGCCGGATATCCCTTGACCATTCATTTAGAAACCTTACGTGCCGTTATTTATTTTTATTACGGCAAATTACAAAAAGATCCTCATTCTTCCGTAAGCGATGCGTTCTTGTCATTATTGCATGATTTGATGATGCGTATGGATAGAGTAAGTCAACGTGTACTCATTGCTGATTTGGATCAAGAATGTTTTCTTTTAATTATTGAGTTGTGTTTAAGAGGTTGCGCTAGTAAAGCGGGAATAATACAACAAAATTGTAAGCAGTTATTACTTCTATTATGTTCTGAATCTTTATTAGGTGAAAACCAAAGTTTGGATTTAGTTAAAACCCGTTTGGGACGACCTGATACTTATTTGTTTGACGAACCTTATTTATTCACGTTAGCTAAAGAAGCCTACGAGTCCGCAAAAAGTACCCCAGAACAAGAGGTTAACGATTCATGGATAGAGCGACTTTTAACTTCTCCTCATTTTGTTGCTGCATGCACCGCTAGAGAGATACAGCTATTATGTGATAGATACCATTTACTTTCTGTTACTTTAAGCCGTGAGGAATACAGTAAATTAATCGCTTCATTTAAAGAGGATCTTACGCATGATGAGGAAATAAAGGCTGTAACAAAGAACGAGAGGTTAATACAGGATTTTATTAGAGACCGTATCACACATGCTTTGTTGATAAGATTAGAGCGAGCTTGTGAAGAAGAGCACGACTTAATTGCAGCAGAAAGAGCTTTAGAGACACTGTATAGCTATTATAACCAAGCCATTTCCCAACTGCGGGCTGATTTATTACTGCGTTGTATCGACTATGCTTATCGTCCGTGGATAAGGGCTACAGATGATTTGCCAATAGGGCATAGCGCTTTGTCTGTATGGTTCCACAAATACCTCCCAGCTTATTCATCATTCCCCATACCTGAGCAACGAAAAAAAGAGGTCAAGTTGTATAATGCCTCAGGACAAGTACTAGGCTTTCTAAATGAATTCAATGAGGCATTTACTTTTATTGATGGCGAGGTTGTTTTTCTAATTGATATAGAAACGGCAAATGAACCTTTATATGATGAACAAGGAGCAGTATTAGGCTATTTAACTGAAACTGGTCATATGCAAAGCGCGGATTTGTTACAAAAAAATATTAGTGCGCAACTATTGGCACGAGTTTCTGAACAAGAATTAGCTCTATCTCCTGATGGCTTGCTTTTGCTAGTACGACATGCAGTATATGACGAGTCTTTAGGCGTACTTTATGAAGAAGGTTCTATACCATTGGGAAGTACAAAGCGTTTATGGTTAGAAGAGCTGATTGCTTCAGTGATCAGAGATACAAAACGAGCTCTTTCGCCGGCTACATTGAACTCTTTAGTAACCCATCATAGTGGCAAAGCTGTTTTTTCTTTGCTTGCATCGATGACACAAGGAGCAAATGCTCTTTTATTATTTCATAGTATCTTAAGTCATGAGGAGCTGCGCGAACAATTATTTAATGGCGAGTTCGCAGAAGAGGTTCAAAAATTTTTAGACAAACAAGAGCTAGCTCAATGCTTAATCTATTACTTGGTTAATTTTCACGAGGAATCTTGGTTTGCTAAAGGATTAACCTATTTTGCCCGCTGCGGCAAAAAGCAGAACAAAGAACAGTTACTTGTAGATGCTTTAGATTGGATAACTAAGGAGTTGACTACAGAACAACTCGATGATGTTTTAAATGCTTTACTACGGTCCGAGGCTACTGCTCAAGCAGTATTACAGGAATTTTTGCATGACAGAACACAGACAGCGGTACAGCAAATAAAAAGCACTGAGATCGAGCAAGTCACTATGTTCCTGGGCAAAAGGCAGCTAGTGGTTGCGCTACGCACATTAAATAAAATGCCACAATGGGAGCATAGCTCACTTTATAAATTAGTGTTACATATTTTATATAATGAGAACGAGCAATTATTTGGGATAAAAGGGAATGATTTAGCGACAACGCCAACTTGGCAGCGTGATGAATTAAATGAATTAGCGACTTTTATTAGTCAACACTTGGAAAAGAAAAGTGCATTGGATTGTGATTGTTCTATTGGATATAAGGTATTAGGCGAATTAATCTTTAGGACTGCTTCTGCGGGACAAATCGCATTGTTTTATAATAAGAAACAATTTAACTCCAGTATTGCTCGTTTATCATTTACTAGACCGTTTTTAGAGCGGTTGGTTGATAAATTTTGGATTCCCGAAGGAATTAAGGAGCACTTTAGCGATACAGCGGAGCGTATCAAATCTTGGTCTGATGAGCAAAACCCATTGCAAAAAGAAGTGGGAAGTGATGACGTCCTCATAGGATGGCGCCATTTGATCAAACAAACTTGGAGTGACACTCATAAAAAGAAATTACCTATTATCTGTGCCTATTTATTAAATTACTCTGGTTCCAAAAAGCCGTTAGCTTTTTTATTGCGTGATTACATTGAGGCGTTTCAGGATGTGCCGGATTATCTTTATCCTGTTGTACGATTAGGACAGCAATTTCCACAGCGTGATGTTAGTGCTGTAATTTTTGATGTTCTAGAGATCATGGCGATAAAAAATCCTCGTCTTCTAGATAAAACTGTGTTGCAATGCATGGCGTATTATTACACGAAGAAAAATGCGATTGCAGAGAATAGTTCTCCTTTAGCAGAGTTGCATTTATTAACTTATTTTGGCCAAAGGAAAAAATATAGTTTAGTAGAAGCGGGGTGCACTGCGTTGTTAGAGGCGTGTGATAATCAGGAAATAAAAGCAAAACTAGTTAAAGGAGCCCATGAAGCTCAGGTTGAAGCAGATTTGAGCCTTAGTTTAAGTTATTTCTATTTTGGTATAATTAAATTCTTTACAAGATTATGGCATTATGGCTTTAATGCAAAAGATAATTGCTCAGGAATGGTGGCATTTTGTGACGATAATAATCCTTTGCCAAAAAGAGCCCATGCCGTTGATGAGGTAAAAGCTCCTGCCTCATGCAGAAAAGCAAATCCTGCTTATTTGGAGTTTTCAGAAAAAAGAAGGCAATTAATCAATTTGTTAGCTACAATTAGGCATTGTTCAGCGTCTGATTCTTTAATTACCCGACCTTCGCAAAGTGGTCAGAGTATATTTAATAATAAAGTGCAGGCGGAAGATGTTGTTCATGAGAAAGTTGTGGTATCTATGCAAGCAGTCTAATATTCGGAGAATATGATGAGAATTTTAGTTTCTTTTTGCTGTTTATTGTTATCTTCTTATGTTTTGGCAGGATCTACATTGCCTGCTGGTTGTCAACCAGTTGCTGTAAAGGGTGAATCAGTCACTTTGAAATCTAAGAATAGTAAATTAGTATTTATCCATAACCTGACTAATGGTGATCTATGGATTACGCATCCAGTGACTAATCCTAGTGCTAGCGCTGGTTGGAACAGTAGATTGCAAGCAGGAAACTGGTCTGCATTGGCAGTTGATAAAACTCCTTTTGTTTTGAATTGTATTGAGTCAAAACCAGGGCATGAGCAACAATTGCCCTGTGAAGGTGCTATAGCGGTATGTCAATGGCCAGGAGTTAAAATTCCAAATGATTTACAAGGCAGTACTTTTTGGGCGGCAGAAGATAAGCCTTTGGCTGCATTAACCGCGGCGCTTGGTGGTCGAGGATTTGTATTGCCAGCAGTAAAAGAATAGTTATTATGTTTGTCGGGCCAGGGGTCCGACCTACTTTTAAAGATGGACAGAATAACAAATGATTTGACTTGCTCTAATATTCACCTGTCCAACGTCTCTTTCTTGCTACTGAACGGGATAAGTGGTAGAACAGACTAAGATTTTTTAATATTAATAAAATATATAAATGGTGGAAGGTGAGTAAAAAATCAAAAGATCCCTTTTATAAAAGGGAAAGTGAAAAGTATGCCGATCCGATACCCAGTCGCGAATACATCATGGATGTTTTGGACGAGTATGGTCGACCCATGACGCGTAATCAGCTCTTTGATAAATTGCATTTGAAATCAGAAAGCAAACAAGAAACCCTAGGCTTTCGTTTAAAAGCAATGTTGCGCGATGGGCAGATTATGCAAGACAGACGCGGCCGCTTTTGCTTGTTACAAAAAATAAATTTACTTCGTGGTACAGTTCAGGGGCATCCTGATGGCTTTGGTTTTTTTATTCCCGATGATGGCGGTGATGACATGGTGTTGTCCGCCAAAGAGATGCGAGCTGTCATGCATGGCGATGTGGTGTTAGCTTATCAAGCTGGGATTGATAGACGTGGTAGACCAGAAGCTAAAATCCATGAGGTTCTTGAGCATGCCAATGCAACTGTAGTTGGTCGTTTTTTTACCGATCACGGGGTGAGTTTTGTTTTGCCAGATAGCAAACGTCTCACTCAAGATATTTCTATTCCACCCGAGTTTGCTGGTAACGCCCAAAATGGTCAAATTGTATTGGTCGAACTCATTGCTTACCCTAATAAGCGTGCCCAAGCCATAGGTAAGGTGATCCATGTTTTAGGGGAACACATGGCACCGGGAATGGAAATTCAAGTAGCGCTTTATTCCTATGGAATCCCTTTTGAATGGCCAGATGATGTTTCTGCAGAAGTCGCTAAAATTCCGCAACAAATTAGTGACGATCAGTTAAACGGACGTACTGATCTACGTTCTTACCCCTTTGTGACTATTGATGGCGAAGACGCTAAAGATTTTGACGATGCCGTTTATTGCTATAAAAAACCTAAGGGCGGTTTTCAACTTTATGTTGCTATAGCTGATGTGAGTCACTATGTTTCTCTAAATTCTGCTTTAGACAAAGAAGCCTCGCGGCGCGGAAATTCAGTATATTTTCCTGGGAAAGTTGTTCCTATGCTGCCAGAAGCATTATCCAATGGGGTTTGTTCACTGAATCCTCATGTTGATAGGCTATGTATGGTTGCAGAAATGTCCATTAGCACTGAGGGTAAAATATCACGCTCTCGGTTTTATAGAGCCGTAATTCATTCCCATGCTCGGCTAACCTATACCCAAGTTAGTTCATGGCTTAATGAAGGCCAAACCGATGAGAAGCACCACGCTTTATGGCCTACGCTGCAATCGCTTTATGAGCTTTATCACGTGCTGTTAGTGACACGTAAGGCTCGTGGAGCCATGGATTTCGAAACTACGGAAACACGCATAGAATTTGACGAAAATAAAAAGATCAAATGCATTGTACCGGTGATTCGTAATGATGCGCACAAATTGATCGAAGAATGTATGTTAGCAGCTAATGTAGCTACAGCGCGTTTTTTAGAAAAAGCAGATATCCCGACTTTATATCGTGTGCATGCAGCACCTGAAGAAGATAAAATTACTGCTTTAAGACAATTTTTAGGTGAATTGGGCTTAAGGCTAGGCGGTGGTAAAAAACCTACCCCTAAAGATTTTCAGCGTACGATGAGTACTATTGGGGACAGACCAGAACGGCATTTAATTGAAACAGTCATGTTACGTTCTTTGAAACAAGCGCAATACATTGAAGCTAATGAAGGTCATTTTGGTTTGGCTTATTCGGTATATACTCATTTTACTTCGCCTATTAGGCGTTATCCTGATCTATTGATCCATAGGGCTATAGGTCATTTGTTGGATAAGCATCCAGTCTATGAGTTTAGTTATTCTCATGATGACATGAACCGTCTTGGTAAGCATGCTTCTATGACAGAACGACGGGCAGATGAAGCAACACGGGAAGTGATTACTTGGCTCAAATGCGAGTACATGCAGGATAAGCTGGGGCAAGTCTTTAGCGGCAGAATTTCAGCAGTGACGAGCTTCGGCATTTTTGTCGAGCTCGATGAGATTTATGTCGAAGGCTTAGTGCATGTTACCTCATTAAAGAATGATTATTATAATTACGACTCAGTAAAACATCGATTAATTGGCGCGCGTGGCGGGCATGTCTATGGTTTAGGTGATAGAATGACCGTATTAGTTGCTCGTGTTGATTTAGATGAGCGTAAAATTGATTTTGAGCCTGTAGAGGAAGAACCGAGTAATGAGTGAGCAGTTAGTATATGGGGTCCATGCCGTTTGCGCTTTATTAGCTAATCCCCATCGAAGAATCAATAAACTCTATGTCAGTCAAGACAGACTTGATAAAAGACTACAGGATGTATTAGATAAAGCAGAGAAAGCACAGGTCCCTATTGAAAAATTAAGTTCTCAAAAAATGAATCAGCGTTTTTCCGAGTTTACTCACCAAGGAGTGGTTGCCAGTGCTATCCCATTACCTAATTATGGTGAGTCCGATTTGCTTTCTTTATTGGATTCTTCTAAGAAGCCAGGTCTAATCTTGATTTTAGATGGGGTGACTGACCCTCATAACTTAGG
>DAIAOV010000006.1 GCA_027437055.1 Legionella sp.
AGCACCCCAGTACAACTCGAAGGGCCTCGGATCTGTCCATGCTAATAGCTGTTCTATCATCGCTTTAACTGGAGCAAATCCTGTTCCCCCCGCAATAAACATGATAGGTCGTTGCTCTACTAAATTATTCACACAGCATTCACCATAAGGTAAACGTAAAGTAACCTTACCTTGTTCTTTTATAGAGGCAAATAACCGTTGATTATATGGATTATCAGGGCTATGTCTAATATGCAATTCATATTTATGCGATCCTAAAGGCGCGTTAGCAATTGAATAGCTAAAAGCCTCATCATCAAGTAAAATTTGTAGATATTGACCCGCCTGATATGGCACGAATTCATCAGGGGTCAAGATTAATTGCACTATACTATCAGTCAAAGGGGCTACCGCTTCTACCTGGGCTTGAGTTATTTTTTCGTTCATACATCTAACCCTAATGAAGGCCAATAACCATTTATTTTATCGAGTATCTCTTTATCCATTACAATAGGTCTGCCCCATTCTCTTTGAGTTTCTCCGGGCCATTTACTGGTTGCATCCATTCCCATTTTAGAACCTAATCCTGATATGGGTGATGCAAAATCAAGATAATCTATAGGGGTATTTTCTATCATTACAGTATCACGAGCAGGATCCATACGGGTAGTCATTGCCCACACAACATCTTGCCAATTGCGTGCATCAATGTCATCGTCACAGACGATGACAAATTTGGTATACATAAACTGACGTAAAAAGGACCAAACAGCCATCATAATACGTTTCGCATGCCCAGGGTATTGCTTTTTCATGGTCACTACAGCCAAGCGGTAGGAGCATCCTTCAGGTGGTAAGTAAAAATCAACGATTTCAGGAAACTGCTTTTGTAATAAGGGAATAAATACCTCATTCAAAGCAACGCCTAGAATGGCCGGTTCATCTGGAGGTCTTCCTGTATAAGTACTATGATAAATGGGTTTTTCTCTATGAGTGACACGTTCAACGGTAAATACTGGGAAGGATTGTACTTCATTATAATATCCGGTGTGATCCCCGTAAGGTCCTTCCGGTGCCTCTTCCCCTGGTACTATATAGCCTTCTAAAATAATTTCTGCACTAGCAGATACATGCAAATCATTGCCTATACAGCGCGTCAACCGCGTGCGCTGCCCTCGTAACAACCCAGCAAAGGCGTACTCTGATAATGTATCAGGAACAGGAGTCACCGCGGCCAATATCGTTGCAGGATCTGCTCCTAAAGTGACTGCTACAGGAAAACGCTCTCCAGGATAGGCTTGCTGCCAAGCTTGATAATCCAAAGCGCCACCACGATGCGACAACCAGCGCATGATTAATTTATTTTTTCCTAACAACTGCTGGCGGTAAATCCCCATGTTTTCCCGTGACTGATGCGGTCCTTTGGTGGTCACTAGCCCCCAAGTAATTAAAGGAGCGATATCTCCAGGCCAACACGTTTGAATAGGCAATAAAGTTAAATCCACTTCATCTTTTTCCCAAACATGAGTCTGGCATTCGGCACCACTAACATACTTAGGAGCCATATTAAGCGCCTGCTTTAATAAGGGCAATTTGGTAAAGGCATCTTTAAACCCTTTGGGTGGCTCAGGTTCTTTTAAAGCAGCTAATAATGTACCTATTTCTCTTAATGCAGTAATACTTTCCTCCCCCATGCCCATTGCAACTCGTTCTACCGTACCAAAGAGATTGGTTAAAACGGGCATGGCGTTATTAGGGAGATTAGTGAAAAGCAGAGCAGGACCTCCAGCACGCAATACGCGATCGCTAACAGCTGTCATTTCAAGGTAAGGGGATACGGGATGTTCAATACGTTTTAATAATCCACGTAATTCGAGCTGATTGATAAAGTCTCTAAGATCAGAGTATTTCATTGATGATGTGTCTCAAGATTACTGGGGTTCGCTAGAGAACGTTTGTCGGGCCAAAGGGCCCGACCCACTTCTTAAGTTGGTGCTATTGCCTAAATAGTTACAATTTACTCTTGACGTTTCATTGCGTCAAAAAACTCTGCATTAGTCTTGTGATTCTTCATACGCTCTAACAAGAATTCAATAGCATCACATTCGTCCATGGACTGCAGAATCTTACGCAGGATCCAAGTACGTTGTAAGTCTTCAGGACTTAACAAGAGATCCTCACGACGAGTACCTGAACGATTAATGTTAATTGCAGGGAAAACACGACGCTCAGCGATATTACGGCTCAAGTGGATTTCCATATTACCTGTTCCCTTGAATTCTTCATAAATCACTTCGTCCATTTTGGAACCTGTGTCTACTAAAGCAGTAGCAATAATAGTTAAGCTACCACCTTCTTCTATATTACGCGCAGCACCATATAAACGTTTAGGTCTTTGTAATGCATTGGCATCCACCCCCCCGGTAAGAACCTTACCTGATGAAGGTACTACTGTGTTGTATGCACGAGCCAAACGAGTAATGGAATCGAGTAAAATGACTACATCACGTTTATGTTCAACCAAGCGTTTCGCTTTTTCAATCACCATTTCTGCTACTTGGACGTGACGGTTTGCTGGTTCATCGAAAGTACTAGCAACGACTTCGCCTTTAACAGAACGTTGCATTTCGGTCACTTCTTCTGGACGCTCATCAATAAGCAGAACGATGAGATAACATTCTGGATAATTTTTTTCAATGGAACGTGCAATGTTTTGCAACATCAATGTCTTACCAGCCTTCGGAGGAGAAACAATCAGACCTCGTTGACCGCGACCAAAAGGAGCGCATAAATCAACTACTCTGGCTGTTAAATCTTCGGTACTACCATTACCTTGCTCCATCACCAAACGTTCTGTCGCAAATAAAGGAGTTAAGTTCTCGAACAAAATCTTACGTTTAGCACTATCAGGCGTATCGTAGTTAATCTGGTCGACTTTCAATAATGCAAAATAACGCTCACTGTCTTTGGGAGGACGGATTTTTCCGGAGATGGTATCGCCAGAACGAAGGCCAAAACGTCTGATTTGACTTGGAGAGACATAAATATCATCGGGACCAGCCAAATAAGAACCGTCAGCAGAACGCAAGAATCCGAAGCCATCAGTCAAAACTTCTAAAACACCATCACCATGGATGTCTTCCCCTTTTAAAGCATGGGCTTTAAGAATGGCGAAAATGATGTCTTGCTTGCGCATACGAGAGGTATTTTCTACCCCCATTTCTTGTGCGATGTTAACGAGATCGGCAATAGGTAATTGCTTAAGTTCACTAAGATTCATACTTCTCACTTGATTTGTTGTTTAAATGAATTGGATATCCGAGAAAATTGGTTTAGAGAGTAGCAGCTAGGGATTCTGCTGCCTATGAAACACTCTTGCTCTAAAGACATGTCCCATATAGCAAACAGGCTATCACAGCTTTACAACAAGATTCAACATTTTTCTTGCAAAAAAATAAAAACTAATTTTTATAATGCTTTTTTTTATTTTTATTTATTAATAATATCAATGGGTTAATAAATTATTTTTCTTTAAAGAATAGTAGCAGAAAAAACCATATAGTGGATCCACGGCAAAGAATGAAGAACCCACTCTATTTGAATCATTCTAGGAAAAATCTTATAATGGCCATGGAATTTGGAAGATTCTTTATTAAAATTATCAATCTCCTATCTCGGCATTTACACTGTAGAATTGTGGCAAACAACCATAAAATTGAGTCTAGACATATTGTTAGACACTAAAACACATTAGGGATTGTATATCATGTTGGTAGTTATTTTTTTTGTTTCGGCCTTCGTTATATTAAGAACTTTTTTTACAATACAAAAGAGTAAAAAAATTGTCGCAGCCGATAAAGCGTACATTGAAAGCTATTACAGAAATTATTCTTGGGATGACTTGCCCAAAGTCGTAGTTCAAGTTCCACTTTACAATGAGCCCTTAGTTATTCGTAGGACAATTGATGCTGTTGCTGCTTTGGAATATCCCCGTGATAGACTAGAGATTCAATTGTTGGATGATTCAACTGATGACACTCCCCAGATCATTGATAAGCACTTACAACAACTCCAATGCACTGATATTTCAATCCAACATATACGAAGAGGCAATAAAGACGGATTTAAATCAGGCGCCCTTGATGAGGGACTTAAATATACTGATGCAGAATACGTAGCTATTTTTGACGCAGACTTTATGCCTCCTAAAGATTTCCTTTTGAATACTATCCCTCACTTTTTTAATCAACCAAAGTTGGCATTTATCCAAACACGATGGGATTATCTCAATGCATTTTCATCATTATTTACCAAAATCCAAGCTGCAAGCATGTTCAAGGCAGATATTTCAAGGTTACGTCGTCTTGGCAAATTTTCAACGTTTAGAGGATCTGGGGGGATATGGAGAAAGCAAGCAATAGCCTCCAGCGGAGGATGGCACACAAAGTCCTTATGCGAAGACAGTAATCTTTCTATGCGAGCCTATTACAATAACTGGCACAGTAAATATCTATTTAATGTATGTTGCTTCTGTGAACTGCCCGAGAACATAAAAGCTTATAAAAATCAGCGTATCAGATGGAGCCAAGGGGGAATGCAGAACGCCATACAAATGCTTACGTTGAGAAACAATAAGACATTATGGAAGGAAACCGCATTCAAATTGAAATGGGAACAAATAAAAGACTTCGTTGTCCAATGCAATAGCCTTTTATGTTTTTTGTGCTTATTGGCTTTGCCATCATTAATTTTATTCGTCCTTAACACTCCTTATAAAGGCATTTTTATTCAATCGATGCAAAACATCATTATTTTGCTTTCATCGGTCAATATAATTGCTGTTTATATGTATCAATCCCTGTTTGTTGGTTGGAAAAAAGCTTTTCTCTTTACCCCCTTATTTTTTATTTCGCAGCTAATGCCATTGGCTAATTACTCTGTAGGCATAATTAAAGCGATTTCGGGAGTGTCTAGCGAATTTAAACGAACTCCAAAATCAGGGGGGGACTTGTTGCGCTATCCTTCATTATTTATTGATAATCAAAAAGAAAAAGTGGGCTATTGGAGTATTGCACTTAGTGAAATGATGGCTTCTTCTATCTTTGGATACTTTGCTCTTAAAATTAGTGAGCATTCTAATATAGTCGCTATTCCGTTTTTCTTTTTTTCTTTATGCTTTGCAGTGCCGTTTCTCTTATCCTTACGAGAGGCGTTCAATGACTAGGGCCTCATTTTACTATCTGAAAGCTGATATTGGCATAACCCTAGGAAAAAGTCTTTAAAATATACCCTATACCTAACTCTCTCCCGCTGGCGGGAGAGAGGGATTTACCACGTTACTTTCTTAGTTTGATGACGTGGTTTTAAGGATTCCTGAGCTATTAAACGTGGCTTTCGACAAAAGCGCTTAATTGTGATTTAGTCAACAAGCCCATTTTTACGGCTTCAACTTCACCATTTTTAAATAAAATTAGAGTAGGAATACTCATTACACCAAATTTTGATGGAGCTTGAGGATTTTCATCTATGTTTATTTTAGCAAACGTTACATCCTTACCGTGTGTAGCCGCTACTTCTTCCAAAATTGGTGCTAGTGCGCGACAGGGTCCACACCACTCGGCCCAAAAATCGACTAATACTGGTTTACCTGCATTGATAACATCTTGCTCAAAACTTGCATCTGTTACCGTTTTAATATGATCACTCATGTTTAGACCTCAGTTATTTATCACTCCAATCTACTATTATAGATCACCCCCAACAGCTTGCAACACACTTAATGCAGTAATCGCTGCAGTTTCTGTACGCAATATTCTAGGACCAAGGGACAAGGGCGAAAATCCATGTTGATAAGCTAAAGTAATTTCATCATGGCTAAGGCCTCCTTCAGGGCCAATAATCAAATCAATTTCGGTAGACCCTATTTCATAATCTCTCCAGGTAGCATTGCCCTCTGGATATAAAATAAATTTTAGTCGTGCTTGGGCTGTTTTTAGGTAGTCATCTAGATGTAGAGGTGGATGAACAATAGGAACTTTATTACGCCCTGATTGCTCACAGGCCGCAATAACAATAGCTCGCCACTGGTGCAGTTTTTTTTCTAGACGCTCTTTAGCTAATTTAACAGCGCATCGCTCTGTAATTAATGGAGTAATGCTAGCCACCCCCAGCTCTACAGATTTTTGCATTACTAGCTCCATACGCTCGCCTTTGGAAATAGCCTGAGCTAAGTGGATCATTAAGGATGACTCTCTGCTTTTTTCTACCACGGCCCTCACGCGAACGACCACTTGCTTCTTTTTTACTGTCTCGATAATTGTTTCAAATTCGCGATCATCGCCACAAAATAAAGTAAGCGACTCTCCAGGTTGCATGCGCAGAACCACAGCAACATGTTGGCCAGCTTCAGGTGATAACTCCAAAGTTTGCCCACTTTGATAATCACCCGGTTGATAAATGCGTATTTCTCTCACTTTAACTCACCACTTAATAGTAAAATCACTGTTCTTTGTAGGTCACGCTCTTGGCCTCTAAGTGCCAAGACACTGCCATTAAGTTAAGATATTTCGAATTACCACGGTCGATGCCAGGGGGATTCGATATTAAATAATTCCTTACAGGTTAATTATGAACCGTTCGGGCAGAGCCCTCGGTGCTCCCCCCATTGCGAATCATGTCCCACAGTATCACAAAAATTACTTATTTTCGTCTGCTATGCTAGAATTTTGACTTTCACAATAGACATGGAATATTTATGACCACAACACGCATAGAATCAGACAGTATGGGAGAAATTGAAGTCCCTGCAGATAAATATTGGGGAGCTCAAACTGAGCGTTCATTACATCATTTTAATATAGGTAAGGACATTATACCGCGCGAAGTTACTCATGCCTTTGGCATTTTAAAGAAAGCAGCTGCATTGACTAATTTAGATCTAGGTAAATTACCCAAAGATAAAGCCGACTTAATAGTTAAAGCGGCAGAAGAAGTGAGTGAAGGTAAATTAGATGATCATTTTCCTTTACATGTTTGGCAAACCGGCAGTGGTACTCAATCAAACATGAATGCCAATGAAGTCATTTCCAATAGAGCGATAGAAATGGCTGATGGGGTCATGGGTAGTAAAGCCCCTATTCATCCTAACGATCACGTCAATATGTCTCAATCTTCGAATGATACATTCCCTACCGCCATGCATATAGCAACAGCCATCGCCTTCAATAAAAAACTATTACCCGCTGTACGTAGTTTACGCGATGCCTTTGCCGTCAAAGTAGCTGCATTTAAAGATATAGTCAAAATAGGCAGAACCCATTTACAAGATGCTGTTCCTATTACTTTAGGTCAAGAATTTTCAGGGTATGTAGCCCAGCTTGATGCCTGCATTAAAAGACTTGAAGAAGTATTACCTGAATTGTATGAATTGGCTGCAGGTGGTACCGCCGTTGGAACCGGATTAAATACTCATCCACAATTTGCGACTAAAGTAGCAGAACATATAGCTCAAATAACTAAATTGCCCTTTGTTACTGCACCTAACAAATTCGCAGCTCTAGCTTCTCATGAGTCCTTAGTTTTTGCGCACAGCGCAATGAAGACGCTGGCTTGTGCCTTAATGAAAATTGCTAACGATATCCGTTGGTTAGCCTCTGGCCCACGTTGTGGTATTGGCGAATTAATCATTCCTGAAAATGAGCCTGGCTCCTCTATTATGCCTGGTAAGGTAAATCCAACACAATGCGAAGCAATGACCATGATTTGTGCTCAGGTTTTAGGTAATGATACTGCTGTAGGAATAGCAGCAAGCCAAGGTAACTTTGAACTTAATGTGTTTAAACCCGTCATTATTTTTAATGTGCTGCACTCACTCAATTTGTTAGCTGATACTTGCCGTTCATTCCAAGAGTTTTGCGCTGAAGGAATTGAAGCGAATCGTCAAGTTATTGATTACTACTTACATCACTCGTTAATGCTGGTAACTGCGTTAAACCAGCATATAGGGTATGATAAAGCAGCAAAAATTGCTAAAACAGCCTATCATGAGAATACTTCTTTACAGGAAGCCGCGGTGAAGTTGGGCTTTTTGACCGCGGAACAATTCGCAGAATATGTTAAGCCAGAAGAAATGATTTCACCGAAATAAGATATTGTAGTCTGGTTGCTTGCAACCAGACTACGCGTGCTTAAGTTGACGCCGTCAAGCGTTCAGAGAATAGGCTTACGGATTAGTTTGTGCCATAGGCAATAGCTTCAATCAGGAAGATAAAAATGCAATCCATTGATTTTGCAGTGATAAAAAATCAAGTACACAAAATAGTTCCAACCCATCTCTTAAATATTTGCCAAGACCGTAAACTCTCACAATATTCCTATTTAATTTTAGGCCTTTCTCTACTTCTCCATCTAATCTCTATCACAGGAACAGTCTTGATCGTAGAAGAAGCCTATTATTGGAATTATGCCCAACACCTTGATTTTAGCTATCTCGATCATCCACCAATGGTAGCCTTACTTATCAAAGCATCTACCTTAATATTTGGAACCACTGAATTTGGTGTACGGGCAATTACCTTATTCTGTTTCTTCATCACAGCAACTTATAGCTATAAATTAACACAGTTAATTAATAAAAACTCAGGTCCTTATTCATTAGTCTTATTAGCAATATTGCCCTTTTTTTTCTTACATTCTCAAATCATTACCCCTGATGTTCCTCTAATTACTTGCTGGTCCGCTTCCATTTATTGTCTTTATCGAGCCCTCGTTCGCAATGAAGGGAACTTCTATTATCTTGCTGGCATATGGTTAGGACTGGGCATGTTGTCAAAATACACCATTGCCTTAGTGGGTTTTGCCACACTTGTTTATATACTCATCATACCCTCGGAACGCCATTGGCTGCGACGAAAAGAACCTTATATTTGCGCCATAATTGCATTACTCATTTTTACACCAGTCATTTATTGGAATGCAACACACCACTGGGTTTCTTTTATATTTCAAAGCAGTCGCCGTTTAGTATCCACTTCATCTATGCGTCTACACCATCTCATTTTATTAGCTCTATTTTTCTTGATGCCCATAGGTATTTATGGCTCCTGGCAGCTGATGAAGAAAAATAGCACGGAAACATCAAACATTAGTATCGATACAAAGCACTTTATACGTACTTTTACTTTAGTGCCCTTAATAGTTTTTGCCTTATTTAGCTTAAATCACGCTATAAAATTCAATTGGATAGGCCCTACATTTTTAGCACTTGTTCCTTGGCTTGCAGCCCTTATCGCCAGCAATCAGTCAACACGTCTATCTTGGTTGAACTCCTGTGTCTTTTTATTAGGCTGTTATGGCATAATTCTTTTGTTTCTGCACTTTAGTACATCACAAACAATACATAAAAAATATCTGAAGGACCTCATTGCCTGGGACACATTAACGCAACAGTTTAATGCGCTCGCTGCAAAAATAGAGGCTGATACGAAGCAACGCCCGACTTTTGTCCCGTTAGACAGTTATCATATAGGGAGTGAATTATCTTTTTACCAAACAAAATTGTTCTCTCAAGGTAACATAGCAACAATCTATCCTGTAGCGGGTTCACATATTTTTGGTAATAACAGCCTAATGTACCGCTATTGGTCCAAAAACACCGATTATTTAAATAGGCCACTAATTTTAATTTCTACAGAGCCAACCTCTTTTGACAATCTAACACTTAAAGAGCGCACCATTGAGCAATCAACAATGAACAAAATAATTTCGGTAAGCCAGGGAAGAGGTATAAAAAATATTCCTTACTATTACAAAATAGTGAGAATAAAAGAATAGCACTCTAAGGCCTAATAAAAAACATGCTATTTCTCATCAAAAGGTTTTCCTCTATAATCGCGGATAATAACGATTCTTCAGAATACTAGTGCTTCAGCGTTAGCAAACTGGAGCAACTAACAAATCGTCCGTTTGTTTAATAAGATTTTTTAATAGCACAACCTATATGACTAATATATTTAAAGCTCATTCTGATAGCCATCAGAACAACCCCCCAATTTTATTATCCCTGATAATCATTCTTACTCTTTCGCTATTACTCCATGTGTTTAGTATGGCATCTATTGATTTGCTAGTCGAAGAGGCTTACTACTGGAATTATGCCCAACATCTTGATTTTAGCTATCTGGATCATCCTCCAATGGTGGCTGTTCTTATTAAGCTCTTTACAACAGTATTTGGTCAACATGACTTCAGTGTGCGCCTGGCCAGCTTTCTATGCTGGTTTCTCGCCATGTTTTTCAGTTATAAACTCACCTCCTTAATCCAGCGTAATGCTGGCCTTTATTCTGTAATGTTATTATCCATATTACCTTTTTTTTTCTGCCAGACTCTCTTTATTACCCCTGATCTACCCCTCATAGCCTGCTGGTCTGCGTCTCTTTATTTTCTTTATCGCGCCCTAGTTTTGAATGAAGGAAACTGCTGGTACTTAGCGGGTATTTGGTTAGGATTAGGAATGCTTTCTAAATACACTATTGTTTTACTTGGATTGGCGACTCTTTTTTATATAACGACAACCCCTTCGGCTCGTTTTTGGTTTAAGCGTAAGGAACCCTACATTGCAACACTGATTGCGGCACTAGTATTTTCCCCTGTTATTTATTGGAATGCGACACATGAGTGGATCTCTTTCTTGTTTCAAAGCAAACGTCGCTTTGCCTCTACAACCTCTACTGATTTGCATTATCTTCTTACATTGGTTTTTTTATTTATCACTCCATTAGGCGTTTTTGGCTTATGGGAACTCTTGAAAAAAAACATTATTGATAATGCCCATGATGTATCCAATGCAAAACGCTTTATGCGTATTTTTATCTTAATTCCCTTGATCTTTTTTGCTCTGTTTAGCCTTAATCACGAGATCAATTTAAATTGGATAGGTCCTCTGTTTTTAGCGCTTATCCCTTGGCTTGCCATGCTGATGGCTAATAACTCCCTCAAGCGTAATTTCTGGCTTGCTTCCGCCTTTTTCTTACTAGTATGTTATGGCGGAGTGACTTTGTTTGCGCTATTCAACTCCTCTGAAGTAGCCCAGGAAAAAATATTTATAAAAATGGTTGCTTGGGAGCGTTTAATCAAACAGTTTCATCAGTTAGCAGAACAAATTGAAAGTGAAACCCAAAAAGCCCCGATCTTTATTCCTTTAGATAACTTTCCTATAGGAAGTGAGCTGTCATTTTATCAAACTAAGTTTCTACATCAGGGCACTGTAAAAAAAGTCTATCCAATATTTGGAGCACATATTTTTGGCCTTGAAAGCTTAATGTATCGTTATTGGTCTGAGGGAATAAAATTAGCAGATAGACCATTGATACTTATTTCCAAAGAATTATGGCGTTTTGACATGCCAGACATTAACAAACTTACTAATGAACAATCAAAACTGAAAAAAATATGGTCGTATGGACAAGGACAGGGAATAAAGAATATTCCTTTTTATTATAAGGTGGTTATTATGAAAGAAGCTCAGCCTATTTAGATATTTTGTCGGGCAATGTCTTGCCCGACCTACGTCTTAGCGTAAAATAACCTCTTTCCTTTTTTCTCGCCAAACCATTCGAGAATAAAAGAGATAGTTTAATACAGACCCAACGATGATTCCTGAAAACATAATGAGGTTTTCTTTTAATAATCCAGTCCCCAAATAATCGACACCGAATCTCATCCAATTGCTTTGAAAACCCATCATAATTAAGGAGTAGCAGACGAAAAAAATAAAAGATTTAAATCGCAACTTTGAATTTCTATTTTTAAAAGTAACCTGATTATTCAAAATAAAATTATTTATTATCGCGACAAGGACTGCCAATTGAGCCGCGATAAATGGACTAAAATAAAAACGTAACGTGTTGTACACCAAACATTGCAGAATTAAGCCGATAAAACCTACAGCACACATACTCATATAAGATTTTAGCTCTTTAAAACGTAACCTTGCTAAAACACGAAGAGAATCAAAAATACTATTTGCAGGTAGCTTACTCTCCCCTTGCACCCTATCCACAAACGCAATGGGATATTCAATGATTTTTGCTTTAGTTTTATGCAGAGACCACAAGAGCTCTAATTTATATGCATAATGATTTGAAATAAATTGCTCCGGTAACGCTTTATGGAGGGCCAAATAATGCGTCGCTCTAAACCCACTGGTAAAATCCTTGTACTTCGGGGTTAGTACCATACGAGCCACTACATTGCCTAATTTAGATAAAAATTTACGGTGCCATCCCCAGTTTTTCGGAATGCTCCCCCCTTTAACATAGCGACTACCTACAACAACATCGTGATCATGCATTGTCTCGATCATGGGCAATAGATAACAAGGCTGATGCGATAAATCTGCGTCAAACTCCACAACAATATCTGCTCCTAAATTGTTTAATGCGTAGCGCATTGCTTGTAAGTAAGCAGAGCCCAAACCCGTTTTTTGTGGTTCAGTAATTAAATGTAATTGCGGATAAGTTTTTTGTAGGTGAGACACAACATCCTGAGTGTCGTCTGTTGAACAACTATCAAAAATCAAAATATGAAAACTGAATTCAGGTGAAGACGTTGCTTTAAATACTTGATGAATAGTCTCTTCAATAACCAAAGACTCATTATAGGTTGGAATAATAACTACGACTGTTTTCATACTCATCGATAAAGCAAACTCCATTTTTCCATAGAACAACCAGACATGGAAGAGAAATACAATTTCCGAGTATAAAGTAATTTAAACCTATATAAAAGAAGTCAATGTCGGAAAATTAACCACAAAAAGAGCCCTTCTTAATTGACACCAATTAGCATGGGGAACAGGAGAAGCATTCCCTCTCATAGTAACTATAAGAAGGAATCTCATTGGGAAAATTGAATTATTGAATTACTGGAAGTTGAGGAGCCGCTGTTTGTTTAGGGCCAGGCATTGTTTTTTGAGGCACCTTTTCGGCAGATGATGCGCTGCTCTTAGCTATTTTTTTGCCTTTAGCAGCCCCAGCATCCATTTTAGAGGCATTGTGTGTTGAATAATCAACATGCTGTGGATTCTGTCCATCCATCATACAACTGGATAATCCCATGATTAAAGATGCAATGACCCCATAACCCCATTTACATGATTTAAAATTTATCATAATCAGCTTCCTGCGTAAGTTAATATATATCTAAAACCCATTTACATTACTCTAGCTTGGCCAAACTATTCTATTTTTCCAGCAGTGGAATACAGAAAATCAAGGCAATTTGCTCTACATAGGAGATATGTAACCGGGCTGTAATGATTTCTTGGAAATACTACAACTCATTAATTAATATAAATTAAAAGATATAAAATGGCTATATGTATTTTATGACGAGCAAACTTATCGCGTTGAAGATGTTGAACTATTCAGTTTCCATCTTCTGTGAACCAACCACCATTGCTCGGGGTATTGCAAAATTATTCCTTCTAATGCCTGGTTATATTTTAATGTATTATTGTATATTGCTTTTTCTTTATCTAAATTATGTTCCCAAGATAAAGGCGGATAAAATTCAAGGACATGCTTATTACTTTTCTTTCTATGAAAAAACATTGGTATTACTGGTGATTGATATTTCTGTGCGAAAATAGCCAAACTTCTATAAGTCCCTGCTTTTATTCCAAAAAAATCTACTGGTATGCCCATGCCGCTATGGGTTTCAGCATGCTGATCAAAAGCATAAACAATGATTTCTCTTTTTTTTAAAACCGCATTTATTTTTTTTATTCCATCTGAACTACTAATACGCTTAATTCCCCAACGATCAAAACGACGAAAAATTTTAGCTTCTAACCATTTATTACGAATTGGCCGTCTAATAAAGTGCACTTTTTCTGTAAATTGACTAATGTTCTGGAATCCAGCAGGAATAAGCTCCCAACAACCAACATGTCCTGTTAAAATCAAAACTCCTCGCTCTTGTTTCATTGCCTCAACCAGATGTTCAACACCACGAACCTCTACTTGTCGCTTAATTCGCTCTGCCGAAAGCCATCCTGACAAGACCAATTCTTTCAACATCGAACATACATGAGAATAAAATGCCAGTGCTAATCTTTTCTTTTCCTTCGAGGTTGCCCTGTCTTTAAAAATTCGCTCAATATTATCATGAACTATTTTCTTTCTGATCGGCATCAATTTGTAAAACAAATACCCCCAAAGAGTAATACGAAGCTTAGAAAGATGACCATCCAATATGGGTACTCCTCTTCAACTACCAGCGATTATAAGACCATAGCCATTGCACTGGATGAGCTAACAACATTTCTTCCAGCCGGTCATTGTAACATTGAGTATTGTATAACAAAGCGTGTTGCTTATCTTCGTGAAACTGCCATTTTACTTCGGGATAAAATTCAATTACCTGTTGCTTATTATTCAACCGATAAGAAGTGACTGATATTACAGGTGATTTAAGTCTCTCAGTTAGAAAAGCTATACTTGCGTAAGTAGTTGTTTCTTGTCCTAAAAAATTGGTTTTTAATTTATTTTTGGTATGCGGTGGCGGTCGCAGATCAAAGGGAAATAAAACAAGTCCTTGTTTTTTCAATGCGGAATAAACTCGTTTCAGCGCATTCTTTTTGTTAATAATCTGACATCCGGCTTTCTCGTAACGACTTAAAAATATATGATCTAAAAATGCAAATCGCAAAGATTTACGAACACAATAATAACGACTCTTATATTGAGGAGCCTTCCTTAGAAAAAACAGAGGGGTAAATTCCCAACTGCCAAAATGGCCAGTTAGCATTATCACGCCTTTTCCCTTATCAACAGCCTGATGTAAATGCTCAATACCAATAATTTGCACACGCTGTTCTAGCTGTCTACTATTTAACCATGTTAATAAAAAAATTTCTTTAAGCGAGCGCATCATATGAGAGTAATAGGCTACAGTAAATCGCCTTTTTTCGGATGATGAAAGTGTTTGCTGAAAGATCAGGGCAATATTTTTCCTTGCTGTACTTTTTCTAAAAAGTGATAAAAAATAGAGGCATCGTCCTGACCAGGTAATCCGTAGTGTTTCAATATCGCACTTTAATTTAATCATGAAAAAGAGGTTCCATTTTTCGTCTCATTACATCCTATTGCTCATTAACTAACAGCAGAAATTAAAAACATATATAGTCTACATTCTGCCTATCCCAAAGTAAAACAGGGCTTGTTTTAAACACTGTGATTACGATAGTATGCAGCCATTGTTGATTATTAATACAAAGAATCATGTTGACACCAACACGCCCCTTACGAATTGCCATAGTTGCTGGGGAAATGTCCGGCGACCTTTTAGGCAGTGGTTTAGTTCGGGAATTAAAAAAGCACTTAAATCACGTAGAATTTGTAGGAATCGGCGGACCTCGCATGGAGGAAGAAGGTTTTAATTCTTTAATTAATATGGAACGCCTGTCAGTAATGGGAATTGGAGATGTACTTAAACGATATCCTGAGCTCTATAAAATACGTCAGCGCTTATATAATCAATGGACAGCAAATCCACCCGATGTTTTTATTGGAATAGATTATTCCAGTTTTAACTTATCCCTTGCAATACGCTTAAAAAGAAGAGGGATTAAAACAGTGCAATTGGTCAGCCCTAAAATTTGGGCCTGGCGTCAAAAACGAGTGTTTTATATAAAAAAGGCCGTAGACTTAATTTTAACTTTGTTTCCCTTCGAAGAAGCTTTTTATAAACAATATAAAGTCCCAGTCCAATTTGTTGGCCATCCTTTAGCTGATTTAATTGAATTAAACCATAATACAGCACAAAATAAACAACTTTTTGGTTATAGTCCTGAAGATAAGGTAGTGGCTATATTGCCCGGAAGTCGCGCTGGCGAATTAAAATATATGGTTCCATTATTTCTTGATGTTATGGAAGAGATCAGAAAGCAAGAACCGCAGATAAATTTTATCATCCCTATAGCCAATCTCCACTTAAATGCCATTTTAAAGCACTATTTAAACACTAAGCCGCGTGATTTTAAACTACAGATCACTAATGGTAATGCTCAAGAGGTCATGGCTGCAGCCGATGTCGTCTTGGTGAAATCAGGGACAGCAACTTTAGAAGCCATGCTTCTAAAGCGCCCTATGGTAGTTGCTTTCAAATGGGGGGCATTAACTCATGCCATTATTGCGCCGCAAGTAAAAACTCCATATATTTCATTACCTAATTTACTTGCTAACCAAAAGCTCGTTCCAGAGTTCATTCAAGGCAATGCTCATGCTCAAACAATTGCGCGCGCTGTACTGCAGTTTCTCCAATTGCCAAGCAACGATCTTTTGATACAAAAATTTGCTGATATTCATGAAACTTTAAAGAAAAATGCTAACCAAAAAGCCGCCTTAGCTATTCTCGATATGTTAGGTATTTCTGGTAGTTAATTTTTTTTTTAAAAAGCAAGTCTGTTTATGCCATTCGCGAGCAGGAATAGCAGGAAAACCACCCATTCTGGCTTTTTTAGGAACATCTTGAATTACTGTAGAGCTAGCAAGAACCGTTGCTTGATCGCCTATCGTTAAATGACCACTCACCCCGACTTTGCCTGCTAAAACAACAAATTTACCCAACTGACTACTTCCGGCAATTCCTACCTGAGCAACTAAAATGGAACCTTTTCCCACCTTTACATTATGACCAATTTGTACCAGATTATCTAAACGACACCAATCCTCAATTACGGTATTATCCAGCGTACCTCTATCAATACACGTATTGGCCCCTATGCTTACCTCATTGCCAATAACGACACCTCCGCGGTGAGGAATTTTATAATGTCCTTGTTCATCACTTGCAAAACCAAAGCCATCCTGACCGATGCAAGCTCCAGGATAAACCATTACTTTTTTACCCATGATAGTGTGTTGAATGCTGACATTATTTTCGATGCGGCATTCATCACCGATACTTACCCCATCACCAATGAACGTATTCACCCCAATTTTACATCGACTGCCAATTGTGACGTTATTACTTATATATGCGCCATGACCAATAAAACAACCATCTCCAATAATAGCGCTAGGAGCAATGTAAGCAGATGGTGCAATAAAGGATGATATTTTTTCCATAGGGAAAAAATGCTGGGCAATTAAAGCAAAGGCTTTATAGGGATTAGAGTGCACTAATAAGTGCATGGTTTTGGGCGCATAATCCACATACTCTGGGGCTATAATACAAGCTCCTGCTAAAGACGATTTTAGTGCCTGCAAATATTTTTTTTGATGCAATAGGCTTAAAGTGTTAGATTTTGCCTCTGATAAAGTAGCTAAATCAAACACCATGAAAGAAGCACCCTTATTACCGACAAGAGAAGCCCCAGATATTTTAGCTAATTCTTCTAGGGTAAATGGCCCACAAGGGATAGCAAATTGTGATGACAACATAAAAAAAACCTTAATAGAATAAAACTAACGATAGGTGCCGCGCGTAGATCCTCGAAGAAACTGTATTATATATCCAACATCAATATTGTCTGGAAAATCCTGTTCAAGTTTTTCTATGGCATCGAATAAAGTAAGACCTTGGTGAAAGAGAACTTTATAAGCTCGTTGAATGTATCGTCTTGACTCCGATGAAAAGCCATTGCGACGAAGTCTTTCTATATTAATTCCATAACGTTTGGCAGGATTACCGGTCACTAGAGTATAAGGCGCAACATCTTTTGTAATTAGGCTTAATGCACCGATCATAGACAATCGGCCTAACTTAATGAATTGATGTAACCCAGATAATGCCCCTACGGTTACCCAATCTTCAATGATGACATGCCCACCAATTGCCACCCCATTAGAAATAATATTATGACTTCCCATAGTGACATCATGGGCGATGTGAGCTGAAGTCATAATAACATTTTGATTACCTAGACGTGTATCACCGCCACCACCAGTTGTTCCACGATTAATGGTGACATACTCACGAATAATATTGTCATTTCCAAGAGAGACCGAACTAACTTCACCGCGATACTTTAGATCTTGGGGTATTCCACCAATAATAGCGCCAATACCAATTTGATTACGCTCACCGATAGAAGTCCATCCTTCTATGGTGACATGAGAGGCGATAGAAGTTCCATTACCAATACTGACGTGCTCTCCAATGATAGTATAAGGACCAATGCTGACATCAGTACCAATTTTTGCGCCTGGAGCAATTATTGCTGTTGGGTGAATTCGATTAGGTATAGAAACAACATTATTGGACACATGGGCATGATCTAACGGACTCATTTGCACGCTTTTACCTCCACACAACATCTGTATTTAAAACTTAATGCAACGTATCACTCAAAATTGGCATCTTTAGAAAAAATGCAGCAAGTGGCATGATTGAACAAAATCGTTAATCATGCCATTTGTTAATTAACAAAGATAAGAGAATTTTACAAATACATTTTGTACTGAAAAACGTTGGTTAATTCCAACCCCATTGCTTCCATTTTTAGCATTAAAAGAATCAACAGCAGCATTAGTCCAATACTGTTCTGTATTGATACCACCTTGAACACCCACCCGACTACCATTATGTAAATCAAAATTGGCTGCAACAGCTAAATTAGATCCTAATATAACTGAAGTCCAAAGTGATGTATTAGTGGTTTGGTTATAAGTGTACCTTCCAGTTTGGGGCAAGTTTTGTATCGCAATACCGCTTAACAGAGTTTCGTCCCATTGAGTATTATAAGAGCCACCTAATATCGATGCAGAAACATCACCAACAATACTAAAGTATTGATTAAGATCCCATCCAGCTCCCATACCTATACGAGGACCTATTCCAAAATATTTTGCCTCATAATTAATTGTATCGTTCAATGATGCAGGCGTAGGTTCAAAAAAAGCATTCAGTCCATTCGCGGTGCCAGCATACTGCGCAGAAAAGTCTTTTTTAAGTTGTGTTGCTTTAATTCCATAAAAGTGTGAAAAATGAACTTTATCTAAAAAAGTACTTTGCCAATTTGTATGAGCAATCAAATCACCGGTTTGATAATAAAAATGGCTAAATATCGCAGCCGTCGCTGGACCATATAAATAGACCCCACCATTAGAAACTTGAGGAACACCGCCTAAATCGTTTCTAACAATCTGACTTAATCTATTAATTAAAATGTCATTTGCATTAACATTTGTGACAACATTATTACCGCGATTCGATAAATTGGTGTAACTTAAGACTAAATCATTCTGTCTTCCGGGACCAAATTGATAACCTGCGGATAGAGAATAGCCCCATCGAGAATCGACATTAGCTTGATTCCCATTAATTGCGCCGCCAGCGCTTATAGTATCGGCAAATACGAATTTATCAATTGTCCCATCACTAATGGAGCCATAAATTGGTGCTGCTGTGAAGAAAAATCGTTTGCTATTATCAACCTCCCCCATGCCTCCTGCATAAGAAAGTGCTGTGCTGGTCAACAGCAAACTTAAAAGACTCGCTTTATTAATACAGTGATACATCATTTACGTACTTACTCCATGTTGATTATTTCTAAATTAAATAACTTGATAAATGTCCCTTATGAACAAGAGCTATCGTACCAGATAAAGTTCTTTTGTCTACAATCAATCGTCAAATGCCATTATGTCAATGCTAGAACATTCGATAATAATTGTTCAGCACTTTCACTCCATGTCAATCTAGGCATTGCGGCTGAATCAAGTATTAACCCTTGTTGATAAAGAAGAAGCCAATTATTAATTGCTTTCATGAGATCAATGGCCTGATAACCACTAAAATAGTGAATATACTCACCTGCGATCTCTCTAAATACAGGGAGATCACGGGCAAGAATAGGTAGCCCATGATTAGCAGCCTCAATTAGTGGGAGGCCAAATCCCTCTCCCTCAGAAGGAAAAAGAAGACAAGTAGCAGCAGCATATAGTTTTTGCAAATATTGATCAGTGGCATTATCTATCCAAAATAAACGAATGCCATATTGCGGATGAGATTTAATACGTTTTATAAAAGACTCCATCATCCAGCCTATTTTGCCTACGAAAACTAACTGAGCTGAATTACCTTGCTGCCAAAGTAATTCAAAAGCATCCAGTGTTTGACAATGTCCTTTTCGCGGCTCCAAAGTAGCAACAAGAAGGAAACTAATATTCTGTTGCAATTGTTTAATGAATAGCTCTGCGTCATCAGGTAATCCCGAGCTGGGTATGGAACTTTGTAGATCGGCGCCTAAATGAAACCAAGAGATCTGCGGTATATGTTCTTGATTTAATTTATTATTTACTATCACTTCTTCCAGCACTTGAGCCGTATTGCGAGAAACACAGAAAAGTCCATTGCTTCTGGTAATTACTGCGAGCCAATCGCAATATAATTTACTGTCTGCAGCGGGAAAATAATTTGGCATTAAAACAGGCAATAAATCATGAACTAAAAAGCAGGTCTTCACCTGATGCTTTTGTAATTTTTGATAAAACCGCTGTTGCGCAATAACAACTTGATAACTTAGATCCAAACCCAAAAAAATATCCCCATTGCTATATGTTATAGGGATATCCTTTAAAAAAGGTTTATCGCATCCTAACAGTTTTGAAGTAAATTGATGTGCATATAGATAACCATCGTATTTGGTTACATATACTGGTTGCATACGCCAACCTTGTGGAGGATTGGAAAGCCAATGGATTAAAATAGAACGAACGACACGCTGAATTCCAGTAGCATGATCTTTTTTTACTAGCTCTGATATATCAATTAATAATTGCGGTGTCGCCTTTAAAACGACTGAATCTCTAACATATCTTTTTAAGTGGACTAATAACTCGGAAGAATTTTTATTTATTACTATAGTATTTTTTGCACTGCCACATAAAGCATGCTGCTCGCTTGCATACTGTGTTATTGCTTCTTGAGATGAATCATTAATATTTTTTAATAGAAGCGAAGACTTTTGTTCATTTTTTTTTATATAAAAATTATGGCTTAAGCTCCAAAATAATCTTCTCCTCAACTTGCGAAGTAAGTGTCTATATTTTGCCGTACCTATTTCAATTTTTCGCCAATAGGAGCGAAAAATAATATAAATTTGTTGTTCCTTAAAAGAGATTCTTAGCAGACTTAACCGGCTAGAACATGCTTTTAATCTATGTTTATTTTTTGCGACAAACTCTGATAGAAATTTTCTGAATAAAGTAGTTTTACCTAATTTGTCTTCTATTTGCCGATGATAAATATCCGCAAGCTCCTCTAAACTCATACCATACTGCTGAGCAAAGAGTGGTTGCATTGCCTCCATAATCATGGATACCGCATTTTTCTGAGCAATCACACCATAATCAGGACTCACGCCAGAAAACACATCCATTAATGTCAGTCGCTCTTTTTGTCTTAGCTCACTCTTCTCTTGTAAACGCATTATCTTGATACGTGAGAACCCCCAATATTGCGGTAAAAAAGCAAGTAACTCAGGAGGGATGGGGCGATGATGGGTTGGATCAAGATAAAAGAGAGAGCTGCCCACAAGAATATTTTCTGAGTTTGGAGTCTCCATAATTAAAATACCGCCGGGAACAAGGATTCTATGAGCCTCCCTGACAAGAACATGTAATTCAGTAAAAGTTAGATGTTCCACTAAATGAAATGCAGACAAGACGCTAGCGCTCTGGTCGGGAAGCTGCTTAAGATGTGCAAGCCCGTCAGCACATAAAACATCTAATCCCCGTTGTTTTGCCATGCTTATAAATTGTTCATTAGAATCAACTCCATAAGCATGAACACCATGTTCTCGTAATAACTCTAACCACTCGCCCCTACCACAACCTAAATCCAATAATAAAGATTGAGGATAAAACCGTTTTAACTCCTGGATGAAAGGTAAATAGATTTCTAATTGGGATTTAATTTTTTCTGTGGGCCCACGAAAATGCTCCATTAATTTTTGATAAAAATCAGCAGGAATATCTGGCAAAGTATTGTTCTTCTCTTCAATAGATGACTGAATCATAAAATCTCTAGCTCTTGCATAAAAGCATCCACCTTAGCAAAATGATCATGCCATTTAGGCATACGAAAGCCCTCCATGCGCTTTATTTGCGCCAGTCGGAGAGCACTGTCTTCACGAGCGTAGTTTTCAATATATTCCATCCATCCTTTGCCATCTAATGGATCAAGAAAATCCGGTATTTCTCCCGCGATTTCGCGAAAAACAGGTAAATCACTAGCGATAACAGGTACTTTGACACTTAAGGCTTCAATCAATGGTAATCCATATCCTTCTGTAAATGTAGGAAACAAAAGTGCTCTGGCATGATGTAAATAATTTGCAACCTCCTCATCGGAGCCTCGAGTCTCTGTAATAAAACCACGCAATTGTGTACAATGATCAAGCATAGACAAAGTATTCCAACAGGTCTTACTACGCTTACCAACAATAACAAGTCTTGGTGTTTTTGTTCCTAATTTCTTAACCAGACGTCGCCAGATTTGCAGCAACAGCAAATGATTTTTTCGCGCCCCAATAGTACTTATAGTGACAAAATAAGGTTCATTAATGAGTCTATTTCCTACGGGTAACTCTGGAGATAAACCGGGAGCCAATGTCGCTGTTATAGTTGGTAGGCATAGTTGTTTCGTTGAAAGAACGTACTGAGTGAAATCGTTTCGAGTGGAGTCTGAAACAGCAACAACTCCTTTTGCATGCTCCAAAATAGTAAGCATACTTTGAGTAAACTTTAACGTATTACTTTGCGTGCAATACTCCGGATGCAGAATAGGGATTAAATCATGAACCACTACTAATAACTTAAGTTGTTTCGCATTGAGCGCTTTGACGTAATTTGGATTTTTAAAACCACCATGATCTGTTTTGAGTAAAAAACAATTAGCACTAGGCAGCGCCCGACGTGATGACAAAAGACCTTTAATAACGAGACGAACAAGCTCTGATAAGCGTTCAAAGTCCCAGGAAAGCAGTAAAAGAGAAATTTCCTTGGAAATATCTTTAGGAAAAATAACAACACGCTTTTTAAGCCTTACTAAAGCCTGCATGTTATTAAGATAATATTGCAAATAAGCTAATGTTACGCGAGGTATTCCATGTGGGGGTCGTTTGCGTCTAAACTCGTTTACTAAACTGGATATATCTATTACTACATGTTTCACAATTAAACTCCGGGAATCCATTTTGGGCAGCGCATTCTAATTCTCATGGAATAAAGTATCAATTGCTTTTGTATTACAATCGTTAACTAACCTCTATTATCTCGATATTAATGTCTCAGGTATCATCAAAAGACATACCTAAATGCAATAAAGTAGGCTTGAGTTTACCTTTTTCGACCTATGAGCTTATAATCTAAGTCTCTATTATATATAAAGGACTACTATGATTTATCCCCATATACTGGCTACTATAGGACATACCCCCATTGTCAAAATTAATCGCCTAGGCCATGAATTAGAATGTGAACTTTACGCAAAGTGCGAATTTTTCAATCCCGGAGGCTCTGTAAAAGATCGCATTGGCTATGAAATGGTAGTCAACGCTGAACGCAATGGAACTATCAAACCAGGAGATACCTTAATCGAGCCTACCTCAGGGAATACAGGGATAGGAATAGCTTTAGCCGGTGCCGTACTAGGTTATAAAGTTATTATCACCATGCCAGAAAAAATGAGTCAGGAAAAACAATGTGTTCTTGAGCGACTGGGGGCTAAGATCTATAGAACACGAACAGAAGCTGCCTCAGCGGATCCAGACAGCCATATATCCTTAGCTAAAAAATTAAAAACGGAAATACCAAACTCACATATTTTAGACCAATATGCCAATCCCAATAACCCCGGAGCCCACTATAAGGGAACAGCCCAAGAGATCATAGATGATTTTGGCAAGGATTTACATATGATAGTCGCTGGAGTAGGCACTGGAGGAACCATTACAGGTATAGCAAGACATCTTAAGGAATATAATCCAGCCATAAAAGTTATAGGAGCAGATCCTGAAGGCTCAATTCTCGGTGGCGGTACAGAGGTCAAACCCTATCTCGTAGAAGGAATAGGTTATGATTTCTTTCCTGAAGTATTAGATAATAGCTTAATTGACCAATATATTAAGACCAATGATGCCGATTCGTTTCACATGGCTAGACGCTTAATAAGAGAAGAAGGATTACTAGTAGGGGGATCTAGTGGTTCTGCAATGTGGGCTGCATTACAGGCGGCCAAATCACTTAAAAAAGGGCAAAAATGCCTGGTGATTATTCCGGATTCCATTCGTAATTATATGTCTAAATTTGCCAATGATGAGTGGATGAAAATGCAGGGTTTCCTTTAACTATTTAATATAGATCGGGCTAGAGCCCATAGCCATCAGGTTAAGGGGTTTTGTTGTTTAATTGAATACAATGTGCATGAAATTCTGCCCCCCCCCCGCGCAGACGGGGAGCCATTTTTGCATTAGCATTGTGCTAAAACAGGAATGGATTCCCGTCTGCTAGGGGACAATATATTATTAAAAAAATCAGAATGAAAGCCTAGGCGGGCCTTTAATGTAGGCTACAGATGCTCAAAAGATCCATTTTCTCAGTTCGATTGTTTTTTCTCTTTTTTTGCAAAAAATACAGCAAATGAAAAAGTCAGTGGTTTAGGAAACAAGAACCCTTCACGATGATTTTGAAAAATCTTAAAAACAATATCAGTATAACCTTTTTGTTGTAGCCAAAAAGTAGCTTTTTGTACACAAGGAAAAGACTCACTTTGCTGAACAGAATAAGTACCTTGTCCTAAAAAGCAGTAAATAACCCATCTTCTTTTACTCCAATCACTAACAGAATTGTATACGGCTGGAGGCTCTGATGGAAAACTGGGATAAAATTTTACTTTTGTCCAGCTTTTATTGTAAAAAGACAAGGTAGCTGCTTTTTTCTCAGTAACAATCCATGCCGGCTTTTCTGTGGGGTATAATCCTTGCCAATATTTAAAAATATCTACCGCAGCTTCTTTTTGTGGCAAATAATAATGCTCGTTTTGTGTGTAAGCTGCACAAATACGTATACCCACAGCTACAAAAATTACGACACACAAGTATATGTATCCAATCATTTTTAATTTCATTGGCTGAAAAAACACTTCTTTCTTTGCAGATCCCAGCATAAGTGAGTTGCGAAGCCATAACAAAGAAAAACCAAAACCCAAAGGAATGGGGCCAAAGCAGGAGTAAGATACTATTTGCATTGTATTTTGAGGCTAAAGTTGTATAAGGAAAAGCCAGTAAAAGCAAAGCTACACTCAAGAACCCTAACTTTTTGCAGCATTGTAAATACATATCATTAGAAAGAGACGAATCAAAAACTTCTCTCATAAAAAAAGGAGTCAAACAGAAGACACCCAATAAACCTAAAGCAACTACTACATAGGACAAAAGGTAAAAAAATATATTGGTATGCGGAAAAATTTGAAACCAAACAGCAGCAATCCAACCAAATAGGGGAGGATGTTTATCATGTCCCCATGACCATAAATTGCCCCATGCACAGCTTTCTAACATATCATCATATTTGTCTAAGTTAGCATCACTAATGACCTGAGCTAGCCACCAGACTAGTATGGCATAGAGAAGTAAAGAAAAAATAGAAGAGTAAGAGCGACACATCACTATTTTCCTGCTCGTAGTAGATAATAAGGTACTATCTTTTGGGATATAGAAAATAACATATTGGTTTTTACTTTAAATTTCTGATTGGTATTATCATTGTATTTCGGTAGATTACAACTTTCGGTTTATTTTCAAAATTTGATTTCAGAATACTATAATCGCTATGGGAGAAGAGGTGTGATGATTTACTGAAAGGACTCAAGTTCTGGAGCGCTAGACTTACATAGCGCTTGAAAGAGAGTCAGGCTGGTTATGCTGCTGAAGCAGCTGCGGAACTAGCAGAGTGATCTAAATGTTCAAATAACTGATCTGCATCGATTATATTCATGCTAATCCAACCAGCTAAAGAGCCTGCTAATAGTTCATCTATCTGCTTACTCCTATTAATAGGACCATCTACTGTTACTGGTATTGTTGTAGACTGCGTTAATTTGGCAAAAAGCGCTGCAGGACTAAAACCCAGATTATTTTTTATTGGTAAAAATTTAACATAAGAGTCAACTAAGTCCGCGGTAGTTAATTCATTATCATCGAGCATAGTTAATAAATTCTTACGCCATTGCAAATAAGATTGTAGTAATCGTTTATTATCCTCAGCAATTAGAGCAACCTTATCCGCTATAGTACCTGCTTTTTCGTTCTCATTCTCAACAGGTTTAGGTGGATTAATAGCCAATTGCCCCACATATGCAAAATCAGCTTTATTTTTTACTTTCGGAAAACATTGTTCGCCTTGCACCTGCAGTACTAATTCCAGTTTAGGGGTGTTAATTGCACTATTGGTATAAATCTCTTTCATTCTCAACTCCTTTCCATGTTCCACATGAGATAAGGTCAGAGTTATTGCTAATGACTGAGTCAACGCTCTTAAAGCGGATACTGGCATTAATACGTTTGGATCGCGTAAATATCCATTGGACGTAGAGGGCACCAACCCCTCAAATACTTCTTTATAATTTAAGGGATTTGCATAAATTTCATCTATAGTAATTTGACGCAATACAAATGCTTTGCACTCCACTATTTCTGATTTACGTGCCCCATTAATAAGGAAGCTCATACGTTCAGCCGGAGTAAGGTAAGGTTGTGATGATTTAAATTTTGGATAATAAAGAAAAAAACGCTCTAATACTGTTTTCAAAGTAGCGTCATTAATACGAGAGCCATTGGTTATAGCATCAATAAATGCTCCAGCCACAGCGAGAAATGGATTCTTGCCAAAATTAATAAATTGAGGCGTTCTGGCCTGTGTCGCAGGAGTTCTAGTAAAAAAACCCGTATGTGTCATTTTGCTCTCCTACCCTTAAGCTATACTTCTATTTTAATGAATTCAGATTAAGGAAATATTAACATGCTGTTCATATTTTAATATGCAAAAGTTCTCCCAAGAGTATAGTTATAAATAACCAATTTGCTTATTGAAAATACAAATTTTATTGGGCTTCTTTCGCTATTCAGCAATACAGCAGAATTTCGAAGGAAGTCTATTTCAAATAATTAATAAATACTCCGTAGTGTTTCTCAAAATAAGTCTATAGTTATATTGGTAAAAAAATTTTTTATTTCCTCTGTTTAAAGATTTAAAAGCGAACCAACGCTATAGAGAAAAATAAGGATACTTTTCTAGTAAACTCTGATATAAGTACAAGGAGCGCACATGGAACATCTTCAAGAAAATGATTTAAACAAAATTAAAGAGCTGCTAAGACATACAGGTGAGTTCATTGCCTATTTTGAGTTAGCAGAGTCCAAGATGATTGAATGGCGCCAGGAAATGGAACAGCAAGCAGTTCGTTTAAACCAACAGTCTCAACGACTGCAAAAGGAATTAACTACTCTGGAAGATCTATTATCACAAGCAGGAACAACCCGCTTTCGTGTAATTGCAGAAAAGGCATTATCTCAAGGAGAAATCCAATTGCAGCTCCTTGAAAATAGTTGCAATCAATTTTCTGCACATTTCCAAGAGCAGCAAGATCAACTTGAATTGTTAACGGCTCAATGCGTCACTAAAATTGAACAACATTGTGCTAAATCGACTGAAACAATTGCAAAACAGTTGGCTAAATATGATGTACATCAATTTCATCGAGTCGCCAATGAAAGTTGCGATCATGTAGAGCGAGTTGCTAATGACGCCGTACTTAAAAGTAATAAACTACTGAGTATGTTTGAAGTACGCTTTGGTTTATTTACTGTATTTACAACAATAGCCACTGCTTTTTTCATTGTCCTTTACCTAAATGGAGAATTACCTTGGGAGACACACCATAAAGCCATGAACGAACGTCATGCAGGTAAAGCCTTACTCCAAGCTTGGCCTAAATTAACTCTTGAGGAGAAAACTAAAATAATAAATGACAATGTACTACAACATGGTGGATAAAATTTCATCTTTTATCGATTTATTCCCAGGGCTAATTTATTTTTTCATTCTAATAATAGCCGTGCTCCTTGTTTATTTTTACCAACAAAAGAAACGACTACGGATTAAACAATGGCAAAAATCCTTAAATTTACAGCAACATCAACTCATCTTTCAGCAACTTTATCAACACATCAACGGATTCCAGCTCTCACAGCAAGCACGGAAGAAGCAAGATGCTATTGAATATACCTATGGAGAAATAGAGTTCTTACCCTTTATCGCTCTTTTATCCCTGGTGGCCCTAGATCATAAAACAATTTTTTATGATCTAGGCAGTGGTGTGGGCAAAGCAGTTCTTGCCTGTGCCATGGTATATCCTGTGAGTAAATGTGTGGGAGTAGAACTGTTGCCAGAACTACATCAAGCGGCTTGTAATCAAACAGCTCGATTAGTAACACAACAAGACTATATGGAAAAAGCCAAAAAAATTGAATTTATCCAGGGAGACTTCCTTAAAGTTAACCTAGATGATGCAACATTAATCTTTGTTAACTCAACCACCATCTTCGGCTCTGTATGGGAAAATCTCTGTGCTAGGCTAAACAATTTGCCTAAGTTGCATACCCTTATTACAACCAGTAAAACGATAACTCCTCATGATTCGTTTCACATTAGCAGTACTAAGATAGAGATGAGTTGGGGTATAGTCGAAGCGTACATTCATACCAGAAAAACAAATTTTTAACTAACTGGCTTGAAAACATTGAATAAATTTTTACCCAGTCTATACTTATAAAACAAGAAGAAAGAAAATTGTCAGCACCTGATGTGTCTTGGTGACAGACTACATAAGAACACGCGACAAAACGAGGTGGGTATGATTAAATCGGAACTCATTGAACAAATCGCTGCACGAATGACGCATCTTACAGAA
Source organism: Legionella sp. (assembly GCA_027437055.1). Lineage (GTDB taxonomy): Bacteria > Pseudomonadota > Gammaproteobacteria > Legionellales > Legionellaceae > Legionella. The sequence goes on from DAIAOV010000006.1 coordinate 28,957, forward strand.
AAACAAGTGGCGGATGGGATTAATAGAATACTGGAACTAATGAGTGAAGCGCTCATTAAGGGACAAAGAATTGAAATTCGCGGCTTTGGCAGTTTTTCTCTCCATTATAGACCACCGCGTAATGCCCATAATCCCAAAACCGGCGAAAAAGTAGTCACCGAGGCCAAGCATAGCCCCCACTTTAAGCCTGGAAAAGAGTTGCGTGAGCGTGTTGACGCATCGCGTGCTAAGCACTCTCTTCCCAAAGATAATGAGAAATAACTATTAAATATTCTCTCATTATCCAGTAACTGTGGATTGGATCTGACTCAACGGAAGTGTTTACATAATGATGTCAATTTAAGAGAGTAGGCCGGGCCTTGGCCCGACCTACGTTATAAAGCGCATTAAGCTTTAGGTAAAGTAACCCCGGTTTGCCCCTGATATTTTCCACCTCTATCTCTATAGGAAACGGCACAAACTTCAGTCGCTTCAAGAAAAAGCATTTGGGCTACACCTTCATTGGCATAAATTTTTGCTGGGAGCGTGGTTGTATTAGAGAACTCCAGAGTAACGTGTCCTTCCCACTCAGGCTCTAAAGGAGTAACATTGACTATAATGCCACAACGAGCATAAGTAGACTTTCCAAGACAGATGGTTAGTACATTTCTAGGGATACGGAAATATTCTATTGTTCTAGCCAACGCAAAAGAATTAGGGGGAATAATACACACATCTGACTGAACATCTACAAAACTATTTTCATCAAAAGCCTTGGGATCAACTATGGCTGAATTAATATTGGTAAAAATCTTGAACTCATTAGAACAACGCACATCATAGCCGTAGCTAGAAACACCATAAGAAATAATTCGGCCAGAATCATTCTCACGCACTTGTTCTGAGTGAAATGGCGAAATCATTCCATGCTCTAGCGCCATTTTTTCTATCCATCGATCTGATTTAATTGACATGCTTGAACCTATTTAATACTAAAAAGTAGAGTTCTATCATAAAATGGTCATAAACGAAAGTTCATATTGATAAAAAAATAACCCCCTTCTCAAACTCGCTGCGATGAGCCCTCTTATTTTTTCTGAGTCATGTTCGCCAAAATATCTCCCAACTCCATTGGTATAGGAAATACTATAGTGGAACTGTTCTCTTCAGCAATTGCAGCGAGAGTCTGCAGATATCGCAACTGCATGGCCTGTGGCTGCTGAGCTAGAACCTGAGAAGCCTGTAATAACTTTTCTGATGCCTGTAGCTCGCCATCGGCATGAATGATCTTTGCCCTTTTATCACGCTCAGCCTCAGCTTGTTTTGCTATAGCTCGAATCATACTTTCATCTAAATCCACATGTTTAATTTCAACATTGGAGACCTTAACACCCCAATTATCTGTTTGTGAGTCTAGTATTTTTTGTACATCACTATTTAATTTTTCACGTTCAGATAACATTTCATCCAATTCATGTTGCCCCAAAACAGAGCGTAATGTAGTTTGCGCCAATTGGCTGGTCGCCTCATAATAGTTTTCCACTTGAATAATCGCATTTTCAGGTATTACCACACGAAAATAGAGTACCGCACTGACTCGTACAGAAACGTTGTCCCTGGAGATCACATCCTGGCTAGGCACATCCATGACTATAGTTCTCAAATCAACACGAACAACTTGCTGCACTAGTGGAATAATAATAACCAATCCAGGGCCTTTAACCCGCCAAAAACGGCCTAAAGTAAAAACAACACCGCGCTCATACTCCCGAAAAACTTTAAACGAAGACATTAGCAATAAACCGATTATTACAACTATAATTCCTATAAAAGCGCCCATCTTATATTCTCCTTAAGAGCTCTTGCTAATAACTTTAGACTAATTATTCTATTGAGTCCTCACCAATTTCTACCTCCAACAAAAGGCCTTGAGTGCGCGTGACTTTAATCTTTTGATTTGCCGCGATAGGTTTTTTAGCACAAACACTCCATATCTCACCACGAATAACAGCTTGACCTCGAGGATTCACTTCACTCAATGTCCTTCCTTGAGCCCCAATTAACATGACTAGCCCGTTTTTGACAGTTTGTTGTTTTGATTTAATAACCATTCCCAAAAGAAATATAAAAATTCCGACATTGATTGCAGCCATTGCCCAAATAGCCGACCATGCAATTCTATATGCTGTATTATCCGTGTTCATCAACATAATAGAGCCGAGAACAAAGGCTATAGTTCCCCCTACCCCCAAAGAACCGTAACTCGAGGCAAACCCCTCAGCCACTATAAATATTATACCTAATATAATTAAACCCAACCCGGTATAGTTAACGGGTAATAATTGTAACGCGTAGAGCGCCACTAATATCGATACTGACCCTATGACTCCTGGCAGAACAAATCCTGGACTCATGAGTTCGAATAAAATTCCGTAAATTCCCAACAAGATGAGAAAATAGGCAACAGTAGGATTAGTAATCACAGCTAAAAACTGTGTGCGCCAGTTGGGATTTACTACTTCAATTGAAGCATTCGTAGTATTTAAGACTATTTTTTGATTGTTTTGAACAACAGTTACGTTGTTTAGTTGTGATAATAAATCGGGTATATTAGTTGCGATATAATTTATTGCTCCTGCTTTTAATGCCTCTGGAGCAGTAATGGATATAGAGTCGTTTACCGCTTGTTGTGCAAATGTAGGATCTCGTCCCCGCAATTGCGCTAACGATCGAATAGTAGCCAAAGCATCATTATGAATTTTTTTCTCCATAACAGAAGACTTTTGATTATCGCTACTCAATCCATCACCAATAGTTACCGGGCTAGCTGCTCCTAGGTGCGTTCCAGGAGCCATTGCAGCCAAAGTACTAGCATATAAAAGATAGGTGCCAGCGCTAGCAGCCCTCGCTCCATTTGGGCTAACATAAGTTACTATAGGAACTTTTGAATTCAAAAATTTCTGGATAATAACTCTTGTTGCTTCATCAAGGCCGCCGGGCGTATCAAGCAACACTATAATTAAATCAGCGTTCTGAGCTGCGGCTATATTTCTCTCTATATAGTCAGCTGTTGCTGGGCCAATGGAGCCAACGATTCGAAGTTGAACTATTTTGGCCGCATTAACTGGAGAGACACAAAATAATATCAACATCAAAAAGGAGAGCATGTAACGAATTATAAAAGGGATACCCATGCTCATTTCCTTGCGAGAGGCATATGTTAAAAGATAGCACAATTTACTATAAATTGAGTCACGCCAGGATGAGCACGTGGGCAATGGCGTGAACATTAAGGAATTTAAGGTAACAGGCAGGTTAGAGCTAAGAGTAGTACAGCCCAACAAAATAGCTCAGCGGTAATGCACTAAGTGAAGATGAAAAGTGCTACCAAAGTTCCGCTTACTGACGTGCGCGGCTTGAATGAGTAGTTCTATAATCCGGGCCGCACAGATCAGTAAGCGGCCACGGAGGACAGTAGAAATTCATGAACCTCTATTAGAAATAAACACCAATCTGAGCTGAAACTGTATCAGCCGCACGACCCGTTCCAAAAGAAGTCATGTTTACAGCGCCAGCCGGAGCTGCTCCATTAGCAAATTGGCTAGTACCATAATCTATATCATGTTTGTATTCTAAACTTTCTACAGTATCTTTCCAAATAGAGATATTAAATACCCCGATGAAACGATGATGTGGTAAGTTTAAAGCTAAAGCATCTTTTGACCATTGATACCCTAAACCAATAGAAGAAGGACGATTAAAGGCTCTAAAGGTCACACCAAATTCTGTTTGACCCGCTTGCGGTCTTGCTCCTTGACCATTGAAACTCAGATCTTGCGGTCTAAATGCTTCAACTGTGCCCACCCACTCTGCCGCTATGTTAAACCTATCAAAGGCAATATTACCATGAACATCAACAGCTTGGGTTTTTCGTACTGCTTCGTTTCCATTGGAAAATGAGCCAAATCCACCGAATGTTGTGCCCACATTAGCAGCGCTATTTTGCATCCCTGCAGAATCATCAATAGAGCTAATATAACCAGCTCCTATTTCACCTCTAAAGCCATTGAACTTATAGTTATAACCTAAATTAGCACCGCCAACCCCTGATTTACCCAAGGTGGTATCACTTCTATAGATGTATCCAGCTGCAAATGGACCAGTATCTCCTTGAGATTGGTAACCTAATATGAAAGGCCTGGTTTTAGTTCGTGCTAAATTTAAAGGAATTGGGGCGCTAATCATTGAACTTGAGTATCGACCAAAGGGTACATATAATTGCCCCCCAGTAAAATACCATGGAGTTTTATCTAAATTCCCTATATTTACAAAACCTAAATTTAAATTAAATGCGGAATTATTAACTCGAGGGCCAACATCAGGAGGGCTCTCATCATAAGCAATAGAAATATAAGCCTCTACATTTTGGTTAAGTGCTGCTGCCACATCCAATTCACTTGAACCAAGAGTAATATCTGCGCTAGTATTTCCACGGAAAGAACTGTTAAGAACGCCCACAGGCTCTGCCTTTCCGCTAAGTGCGACAATTGGTTTTTGCGGCACAGGATAGCCCATACTTTGATAGGCATCATACAAACGACGACGTTGTTGCATTAAGCGAATATCACGGTTGATACTAGAGATATTCACAATATAATCAGAACCATCAAAAGCAGGTCTATCACCTAAATAAGGTGAGGTTACTACAGGCGTACCGGCTATATAAGTTACAACTCTATTATCTGCAACCAATGCTGTAGGGTAAAAGCTTATAGACTCTGGATGCTCATTGGGAGCATGAACGGTAACACGTGATGAATGATAGAACTCCTTTGCTCTATCGCTTTTCTTAGTATGAGAAGATACAGGTACCTCTAATTTTTTCTTTGTTACTTTTTTAGGATGGGGCTGTTTTTTCTGCACATGATGCGATACTAATTTTTTTTGCAATTTATTGAGCTGAGATTGTAATTGCTGGGTTTGGTGCTGTAATCGCTGTATTTCCTGCAATAACTGTTGATCATTTTCCGCATATAGTGGTGATGAGAAACAGGCTAGAGCCAATATGATTTTTTTAAATTTCATGCGGTACTCCTGCTTATTATTTTTACTTCCTAATCAAATGGGCAGGGAATTATATCGCGACAAATTCAGAATGGCTAGAACTAAAACACACTTATAATAAACAAGTACAGTAAGTATAAAATATAGTTAAATTATTATTTTTAGTATCAATAATTTATCTAGTAATCACTTAAGAGAACATTTATAACGAAGTAGATCGGGCGAAGAGCCTGACCGTTCAATGACGCCATTATGTTTATCTATTCGCTCTCTTGGATAATAAAAAAGCCTATCTTGATGGATAGGCTTTACACATAAAAATTAGATGTAGCCTAAACATTACCTAAATATTTAACGCCGAAGTAAGGACCGTAGAGTCCATAGTTCACTGTAGTAATTGGGAGTAGTGGATTTTGCAAAGGCTGTGTTTGCAATACGTTAAAATAGTTTATCGCTTGGTAACCACCCTCAACATTGAAAACCCCTTGAGGCATATTATATTCATAATTCAAACCAAGTTTGGCTTGGACAGTAGGCACCATTGCTTTGACAGCAGTATAAGTTGGTAATAAGACTAATCCGGCTGCAGTAGCTATAAAGTCAGAGCTATAACGGCTAGTTCCATAAAGGATGGATCCAGCTCCATTAGCCGTTACCTTTATTGCTGGAGTAATGTTATATGAATAATCAATTCCTACTACCGGGCCAAAGCCTTTGAAATCGGTATTATCTGCACGCTGCAGTGGTGAAAACGCAAATAGCTGTGCAATAAAAATTGGTTGGTAATAATTAGTTTCATTTACCTGTAGATTGGCATATTGCATACCACCATAAAAACGAAGCTTTTTCACTAATCCCACATCTACATGCTGTCCTACAACGGCATTAACCTGATCCAATCTATTTTGATTAATCATTGTAAATGGGGCGGTAAAAGGAAATACGGGGATAAATCCTACGAAGCCTGACTGATTGGTATCATTACTGTAATGCGTCCAATCCACTGTTATATCGCTTCCAGTACTATAATGATAAGAGCCTTCTGCTCTAAATCCAAAATTCCATTTGTTATCTACATTCTGAAATTGTTGTGCTGCTTTAGCACCACCATAAATTGATTGTAAATACAATGCTTGAATACCAAAATCCCACTGTTTGGCTTCACATGGAACAGTCACATTTCCCGGAGCGCAGACTGGCCCCATAGCACCGGCGGAAGCAAAACCACTTGCTGCCAATCCGATTACAGCTAAAGTTGTCTTTTTCAACATATGAACTCCATTCCTAAAAAAAAAGCCCATCACATATATGATGGGCTCTTATAAATCTTAACTAATTAAGAAATTATACGTTACCAACATACTTTAGACCAAAATATGGACCAGATGCAGCAAAGTTAGAGAAGTTGTTCACACCAACTCCAAATCCTGTTAAACCATTGTTTACAGCATTGAAGTAGTTGAACCACATGTAACCAGCATCTAAAGTCAAATCACCTTGTGCCATAGCATAAGTGTAGTTAGCACCTAACTTAGCTTCAACTTCAGGAACGATTTGAGTAATGGAGTTGTTTCCAAATGCAAACGAAACACCAGCGTTATTTAGTTGGTTGTTGATTGTACCTACTAAAATAGCACCAGCTGCTTTAGCATAAACGCCAAATCCGTTACCGAATACGTAGTTCATGTCTATACCAGTACGTGGACCAAATCCATTGTAGTTAGAATAGAATGGGTTAACGAAGTTAAAGAAGTTGTTGTTACCAATGTTAATACGTGCGTATTGGAAACCACCGTGGAAACGGATTTTCTTGTTAGCACTGAAATCAACGAATTGGCCTAACTCGCCGTTAACAGCATCCCATCTTACACGGTTAAGATCGTTGAAACCGAAGAAGAAGTTGTTGTTATCGCTGCTAGCATCTAAGTGATACCAGTTGATGTTCACATCGTTACCAGTATTGAAGTGATAAGATGCTTCTAATTCAAAACCCCAGTTCCAGTTGCTATCGTTGCTGAAACCATTAACGAAAGCTAGGTTATCAAACTGATTTATATCACCGAAATTATTTTGGCTTCCGTAGTAAATTGATTGCAAATATAATGCTTGGCCGCCGATATCCCAAGCTGTTCTTTCGCAAGGAACAGTAACATTTCCTGGGGTGCAAACTGGGCCCATAGTACCAGCAAATACTGCGCTGCTACCGAAAGCAAGAACAGCTAACGCTGTTTTTTTCAAATTTAACATGCTTATCTCCACTTTTTTATTATTAATTTCCGTTCGTTACCAATTTAATACTAATCAGCAACAGTACGCATTTTTCGCTCTAATCGAGAGCGTACCTGGATAAATTATCCAGCTGGACTTTGATAAAGTCAACAGTATTGCTGAAATTTCTTAAAAAGTTAGCAAATTATACATTACCAACATACTTCAGACCAAAATATGGACCTGAGGCAGAAAAGTTAGTGAAATTATTGACTCCAACTCCAAATCCAGTCAAGCCATTGTTCACGGCATTGAAGTAATTAAACCACATATAACCAACATCTAAAGTTAAATCACCTTGTGCCATAGCATAGGTGTAATTAGCACCTAGTTTGGCATCAACTTCAGGAACAATCTGTGTGATAGAACCAAATCCGAATACAGGTGGTCCACCAGCCGCATAACTTAACTGGTTGGTAATTGAACCTGCTAAAACGGCACCAGCTGCTTTAGCGTAAATACCAAGACCGTTACCAAACACATAATTCATGTCTATACCAGTACGTGGACCAAATCCATTATAAGAAGAATAAAATGGATTAATAACGCCAAAAAAGTTGTTGTTATTACCTATGATGATTCGTGCATACTGGAAGCCACCGTGAAAACGGATCTTCTTATTTGCACTGAAATCAACAAACTGACCAAACTCACCATTAACGGCATCCCATTTAGCTCGGTTAAAGTTACCAAACCCGTTATTGAAGAAGATAGTACTACTGTCGTTGTTATCCGCTTCTAAGTGATACCAATTAATGTTTATATCATTCCCAGTATTGAAGTGATAAGAACCTTCAATTTGGAAACCCCAATTCCAATTATCATTGTTATTAAAGTTATTTAATCCAAAATCTTCAAACTGAGCTATAGTGGCAAAGTCATTCTGACTACCAGCATAAATTGACTGCAAATATAATGCTTGAGCACCAAAATCCCAAGCTGTTCTTTCGCAAGGAACAGTAACGTTGCCTGGGGTACATACTGGGCCCATAGTGCCAGCAAATGCTATACCGCTTCCTAAAGCAAGCACAGCGACTACTGTTTTTGTTAACCTAAACATGCATTGCCTCCACTACATTATTATTGAGTTCCATTTCATCGATAACTCGCCACTTAGAGTTGTCAATAGCACACATTCGTCGCTTAGGCTCGAAGCATGCAACGATACCAGTATCTGCATGGATTTTTCATAAGTCAAGAATTTTTATGAAAAAAAACTAATATTTTCATAGAGATATCATGATTTTGTTCATTCGCGCTATTTTTTGATCAGACTGATAACCACTCGGCGATTAGCAGCACGGCCTTCATCAGTATCATTTCTAGCAATCGGTTTTAATGCTCCAAACCATGTCACTGATAATTTTTTCTTAGGGACACCAAGTCCTAATAAATAATGTTTTACCGCTTCAGCTCGGAATTGTGATATTGCATTGTTGTATCCTTTACGTCCACTTTCATCGGCGTACCCTTCTACACGGACCTTCTCGATTCGCGTGTCGGCTGCTACATATTGAGCAATATGGCGCAACTGGTCTTTATCTGCATCAGTAAGCATTTTACTGTCTATACCAAAATGAAATACACTTTCTTTTACATCATCATAATTAAATGGTAATAAATTCCCCAAACATCGTTGATAAAGCGAAAATACTTTTTGAAACCTTATAGGAGAAAGCGCAACAGTTACATCAAACCCTTCTTCTGATTGATAGTTAAAATTGGCTTGATATCCCTGAGATAAATAAGTTAATAATTTTAATGCGGGTTCACGAGACAAATAAATTCCATACTCACCTGGTTTTATAAACGTGCGACTAACAAAAAATGAAGGGCCAAAAGGCTTCCAAACGGGAGATCTAGCTACGACTTGTGCAGGTAATGAGCGCTGCACCTGCGACCATTTACGTAAAATGAAATGGGGTGACTTAGTGGCATATTGCTCAAAATAGCCAATCCCATAATTAGGAATCATTAGAGATAGGCCACAACGTATGGGATTACCACTCATACGCCATTTCTCATCCCCCATAGGACTAATATAGTTAACGTGAAGAGCCGCAAAAGAAGTATTTATTGCAAACGCGTACCCCATAGCACTAATCTTTATATGTTTGTCAATCCTTAATCCAAATACCATTTTTTGCTCATCCCTTCACCTAAATCATGTTATTCTTATGTATCGGCAATGCCCTCGGAATCTTTATTATGAAAACTGTTACTATCAATCGGCCTGATGATTGGCATATACACCTTAGAGATGGCGACCAGTTACTCCATACTGTTCCTGCTACTGCACAACATTTTGCTCGTGCTTTAGTTATGCCCAACCTAAAGCCTGCACTAACTACTTTGCCTGAAATTGAGCTTTATAGAAATAGAATTATTTCTGCAATTCCAGATAATTTATCATTTAATCCTTATATGACTTTTTATCTCAATGAATCAGTAATGGCAGAAGAGTTACAACAAGCAGCATCAATTCCCTATATCTTAGGTGCAAAACTCTACCCAGCCGGCGCCACCACTAACTCAGAAGCGGGCGCTAAATCATTAAATGACTTGTACCCTCTTTTTGAAGTATTACAAAATAATAACTTGGTATTACAAATTCACGGCGAGGTAACTCACAGCGATATTTTCGAACGTGAGGCGTTATTTATTGAAGAATATTTAAAGCCTATTGCTGCCAATTTTCCTAAACTAAGAATAGTGTTGGAGCATATTTCAACTAAAGCAGCCGTTGATTATGTCACCCAAGCCCCAGAAACAATCGCAGCAACGATAACACCCCATCATCTACTATATAATCGCAATAAATTATTAGCAGGTGGGATTAGACCTCATTATTATTGTCTGCCTATTTTAAAGCATGAAAGGGATCAAAAAGCCTTACAAATAGCAGCCAGCAGCGGCAACCCCAAATTTTTCGCAGGCACAGACAGTGCGCCTCACGCCATAACTACTAAAGAGAATAGCTGCGGTTGCGCAGGCATTTATTCGGCTCCATTTGCATTGGCACTGTATACACAAATATTTGATGAGCTGAATCATCTAGAAAAGCTCAATAATTTTATTAGTCGTTTTGGTGCTGACTTTTATCAATTACCAATGAATAAAGAAAAAATTGAGCTAATTAAATCACCTCAATCCCTACCTAATTTGTTGCCTCTAGGTTCCAATCAAGTCGTTCCTATAGCTGCTGGCGAAACAATACAATGGAGTACCCATGGCCTCTCTAAATAGTATTTTAAGTCTAAATATTAAAGAACGTTTTCGCGGTTTCTTACCTGTCGTCGTTGATGTGGAGACCGCTGGAATAGAACCACAGAAAAATGCTCTTCTTGAAATGTGTATTGTGTTAATCAATATGGATGAGCGCGGCTTGCTGCAGCGCGGTCCTAGCTATTTTGAACATATTTTACCATTTGAAGGCGCCGAATTAGATGAAAAATCGCTTGCCTTTAACCAAATTGATCCATACCAACCATTGCGCTTTGCAGTAGATGAAAAAACAGCCCTGGAACGCTTATTTGCCCCTATTAAGGAAGCACTGAAAAAAGCACGCTGTCAACGAGCTGTCTTAGTCGGGCATAATGCATGGTTTGATTTATTATTTATCAAAGAAGCCATCAAAAGAACTGGCATAAAATCTCCTTTCCACTCGTTTACCTGCTTTGATACAGCAACCTTAGGAGGATTAATTTATGGCCAAACTGTTTTAGCTAAAGCTGCCCACGCAGCAAAAATACCCTTTGATCCCAATGAGGCTCACTCTGCAATTTATGATGCAGAAAAAACAGCTGATTTATTTTGTAGCATGATCAACAAATGGAGAAAGATGACTCAACCATAAAACAGTTGTTTTTTTATGCTATAACCTGCATGAGGACTTCCTTTATGCCAGGCTATAAAAAGAATTATAAGTAACCGTTCAGGGTGTGATCTTGAATCTTGGAGGAGTGCCAGGTTTGAGTTCCGACTTAACGAACAATTTGCTGATAAATGCTCACATACTGATGTATGCTGCGCTTTCTCAGCAAATTGTTCGTTAAATCGGGGCCAAAGATGGCGCTCCCCGCATTCAGAATGAACGTTTACAATTATAAAGAGTCAGAATGCTCAGCTAGATAAGCTGCGACGCCTTGAGGAGAAGCCTTCATACCCACGTCGCCTTTCTTCCATCCTGCAGGGCAAACCTCACCATGCTCTTCGAAAAATTGTACTGCATCTATAGTACGAATGATTTCGTCTACATTTCTGCCTATGGGTAAATCATTAACGATCTGAGAACGAACCATACCATTAGTATCAATGATAAATGCTGCACGGAATGCAATACCAGCAACTGGGTGTTCGATGCCATAAGATTGACAAATACTGTGGTTCATATCTGCAGCCATAGTATAACGAACTGGGCCAATACCACCGCTTTTAACTGGAGTATTTCTATATGCATTATGAGTGAAATGAGAATCGATAGAAACGGAAACCACCTCAACATTACGACTTTTAAACTCGTCCATACGATGATCAAGAGCAATTAGCTCAGAAGGACAAACAAAAGTGAAATCTAAAGGATAGAAGAAAACTAATCCATATTTACCTTTTATATGATCATGCAAATTAAATTTGTCAACTATTTCACCATTACCCATTACTGCTGCGACAGTAAAATCTGGCGCTTTACGCCCTACTAATACACTCATTTTATGATCTCCATTGCAAGATGCAGGGTATACCTGCACTTATTATTATAATTAGGCAGCAACTGCATCACGTAACATAGGCTCTAACTCACCTTGTTGAAACATCTCAGCAATGATGTCAGAACCTCCAATCAATTCACCTTTTACATATAATTGAGGGAAAGTAGGCCAATCTGATACCTGAGGAAGAACTTGACGAATATCAGGATTAGCAAGAATATCAACATAAGCAAAATCCACTCCACAAGCTTCTATGCATTGTACTGCACGAGCTGAAAATCCACATTGTGGCATCTTTGGTGTACCCTTCATATAAAGGATTATCACATTTTCAGCAATTTGCTTTTTAATTTTTTCTAAAGTATCCACTTATGCACCTTTGTTGATAATAGATCGCATTAATTATGGCGAAAACTAATTAAGCCCGCAACATAATCATTCTATAATGTGATCAAGATTATTATAAATCCTCGTTTCCCTAAATGAGGCATTCCCAGCTAAAAGGGGCTGTTTGCCATTAATTAGTGCGATTTTTATATATTTAAGACTAAAAAACTTCCTGGGATTGAATTATAGTACGAGTTCAATTTTTGCGCAACACATCAGAGCTTCTCCAGCCTTCTTCCGAAAAGAGCCGTATCGAGTGGACACAAGAATCAAACATATACAGGGAATACAGCATGAGTATACTTGTAAAATGGAATTGAATATCGTAACTATCCTGCTACACTAAACTTCTTTATACAGCCCTGGAGATTAATATGACATTTACGTTACCCTCATTACCCTATGCAATGGACGCATTAAGTCCACACATATCTAAAGAAACACTAGAATATCACTATGGCAAACACCATCAAGCTTATGTCACTAATTTAAATAAGCTCATTCCAGGCACTGAATTTGAAGAGATGACACTGGAAGAGATCATTCTAAAATCCAAAGGTGGCATATTTAATAATGCAGCTCAAATTTGGAACCATACTTTTTATTGGCATTGCCTTAGCCCAAATGGTGGTGGAGAGCCCACAGGTAAAGTTGCTGATGCGATCAGTAAAAACTTTGGCTCTTTTGCTGCATTCAAAGAACAGTTTACTCAAGCAGCAGCAACTACTTTTGGTTCAGGTTGGGCCTGGTTGGTTCAAGATGCCACTGGCGCATTAAAAATTATTAGCACCAGTAATGCTGGTACACCAATGACAGAAGGTTTAACTGCTTTATTAACTTGTGATGTTTGGGAGCATGCTTATTACATTGATTACCGCAATGCAAGACCTGAATATATTAATCATTTCTGGTCACTAGTAAACTGGGATTTTATTGCCCAAAATTTGAAATAAAAGAACAATAGGGAGAGATCATGGCTTTAATAACGTGCTATAACCCCATGCCAATAACATTCACCCATGGTGAAGGAGTTTGGTTGTATGATGACCAGGGAAAAGCTTATCTCGATGGCTTAAGCGGGATAGCAGTGTGTGGACTGGGCCATGCTCACCCTGATGTAACTCGCACAATACAACAACAAGCAGCAAAATTATTACATACCTCCAATGCATTTCATATTAAAGAACAAGAACTTCTTGCTAAAAAGCTCACGGCAATGGCAGGAATGGAGCAAGTATTTTTTTCTAACTCAGGTGCTGAGGCCAATGAGGCAGCTATTAAATTAACTCGTCTTTATGGCCATAAAAAAGGAATAGAAACACCTTCAATTATTGTCATGGAAAAAGCCTTTCACGGACGAACCATGGCGACCTTAACCGCCTCAGGGAGCCGCAAAGTTCAAGCAGGCTTTGAACCCCTTGTTCCTGGTTTTATCCGTGCACCATTTAATGATCTTGATGCCATTCATAAAATTGCTGCCAATAGAGAGGATGTTGTGGCAGTTATGATTGAACCGATTCAAGGCGAGGGAGGGATTTATCCAGCTGAAGAAGGTTATCTTCGCGCTCTGGCACAACTTTGTGAGCAAAACGATTGGATGCTCATTTTAGATGAAGTTCAGACAGGCAATGGCCGTACAGGAAAATTTTATGCCTGTATGCATTACAACATACAACCCGATATTCTTACCACAGCAAAAGGCTTGGGTAATGGTGTGCCTATAGGCGCATGTCTGATGAGCAAAAGAGCCGTTAATTTATTTAAACCAGGAAATCATGGCTCAACTTTTGGTGGAAATCCCTTAGCATGCGCTACCGCCTTAACTGTTTTGGAGGTCATCGAACGCGATAATCTCTGTGAAAAAGTAACTAAAAATAGTGCCTTTTTAATGGATAAATTAATAAATAGTCTAGGTGAACATCCCCATGTTAAGGCTATCCGTGGGAAAGGCTTCATGATAGGAATAGAGCTCGATAGACCAGTCAATGATATCAAGGCCATCGGTTTGGCTAATGGTATCGTATTTAATATTACAGCAGATACGGTAATAAGGCTTTTACCCCCGCTTATCATTAACGAAGAAGAGATAGAAGAGTTAGTGCACAGATTAACACAGACTATTAATCAATTCACCGCTTAGCTGCCGATTCGATGGGTTGAGCAGGTTATGACTGTGCGCCTGTTAATTAATGGTACTAACTAAAGAGGTAGCCTGGGTGAAGGGATAGCCGTAACCCGGGATCGAAACCTGATTCGAGCTCGATCTCGGATTACGCTTCGCTCCATCTAAGCTACAATATCTTTTAAGTTAGTGTCATTGCGTGAACACTTACTACTTAATTTGGGATACTATAAATTATGGATGCTCTTTTTCATTTATCATTTCCTATTCATGATTTGGAATTAGCTAAAACGTTTTATCTTGATCAATTAGGCTGTGAACTAGGCCGCTCATCCGAACATGCCTTGATTTTTAAATTTGGCGCGCATCAAATTGTTGCCCACAAAATAGATGCTCCCCTCCCTCCGCAACAAGGTATTTATCCTCGCCATTTTGGTTTGATTTTCCAAGAAAAAGAGAAATTTGACGCATTGCTTCAGCGCTTAAATAGCAAGCATGTTCATTTTGAAATCCCATTAAAAATACGCTTTCCTAATTCAAAAATAGAGCATCAATCGTTCTTCTTAAAAGATCCAAGTAATAATCTACTTGAATTCAAGTACTACACTTATCCCTCTGCCATATTCGGTGAACAAGAATTGAAACAAATAGGAGAAGGCAAACAAGGATAATTTCTTAGCGCTTTAGAAGATGTAAATGATGGGCAACAGCCACCGCTTGATTGGTAAAAATCCATTTTACTCCTCTATTTATTTCTCTCCATAAGCTATTTTTTGAATTAACAAAACCAACACCTAGAGCTTGATGTGCTTCGTTTAACTGCTGTATTCGTTTATTCGTTAATAATAAATAACTCCCCATAACCCCACCATAATTATTTTTTATACTCAAATCACAAAATGCTTTGACATTATTATGTACGGGTACGAGTAGAAATGATTTTTTAGGAAATTGCGTCAATGAATTAAATATCTCTGGAGTAAGCGCCAATAGATGATAGTCCCTCACCGGTAATAAATGCTGTAAAACCTGTACTAATAGAGTCTCATCTTGCAGAGGTTTCTTAAGTTCGATAAACAAATGCATGTGCCCACCAAATTCGGCAATCACCTCAGCAAGTGATGGTAGTTGCGGTGCTAAAGAGCGTATTTCACTAAACGTTAGATCATTTATAGCAACGTTTTGTAGCCACAAGCGATTTAATGAGAGATCATGATTCACCACTAAAACGTGATCAGCTGTTACATGCACATCAAGCTCTATTCCCCAACAGCCTGCTTTTTCTGCTAGCCTGAAAGCCTCCATCGTATTTTCAAAAATACCTAATTGATTATTATGAGCCCCCCGATGCGCAATGAGTTGTACCCCATTAACTTTTTCAATTTCGGGTTTTTTTCTAGGAATAGCTGCAAAATAGCTATTAATAAGTTCTTCCACCAATGTCAGTAACGCCATACCCAACCTTACTTTTTAAATAGAGTATTTACAAGTTTAATCGTAGAATGATTGCCGAAGAAAGGCTATAAGGAATAATTAATTCTTTGTCAGAACCTATGCATAAAAAACAATTTGAATTAAATGTCGCCAGACTAACCTCTACTCCCACGTCTCAGGACTGAGAAAACAAGCGTTCTTTCATGCGTAGGCCCTGGATTTTTTACTCGTGCCTATTCCATTAATAGGCCGAATTGTGTAAAAATAATGTGATTTTTTTACCTTGCTAATCGATGGACTATATTGTTAGCTAATTTTATGACTGAGACCCTTATATGCCATTAATTACCACCAATCTGGAATTGGCAGTTTTAGATTTACAAGCGGGCAAGCCAGTAGCCATACCCACAGAAACTGTATATGGATTGGCAGCATCGATTTATAAAGCAAAGGCCATTAAAGCCGTTTTCGAAATGAAAAATAGGCCGCTTAATCACCCACTAATCGTTCATGTGGCCGCCGATTATAATTTAAATGAGCTCGTTGAACATATCCCCGAATATGCTCAGCAATTAATTAAAAAATTTTGGCCCGGTCCCCTAACTTTAGTGTTAGAAGCTAACAAAGAACAAATTAATCCCTTAATAACAGGGGGGCAAACTACTGTTGCCATAAGATGTCCAGCACATCCTTTGGCCCAAAAACTATTACAAAAACTGGATTCTCCAGTCGTAGCGCCATCAGCCAATCCTTTTGGGAAAATTAGCCCAACAACGGCACTGCACGTGAAGCAAGCTTTTGGCGATCAGCCGTTAACGATTCTGGACGGTGGTCGTTGCAAAGTAGGTATAGAGTCAACAATAATCGATGCAACACATCCTGATAGTTATAAAATTCTGCGTCACGGTGTAATTGATGAAAAAGCTATAGCAGAGGTCATTTCAACTCATTGTTTAAATGATGAAAGCGATATTCGTGTTCCGGGAAAATTAGAAAGCCATTATCAACCCCAAAAAAAACTGTATTATTTTGACCGATATGAAATGCTCGCTAATTTTTGTCGCAAGAGAGAGGGCGATGTATATGTCATTGCAAGCCAACAACCAGCGCTAATAGAAGCCCATCATTTCTACCCTCTTGCTAAGAACCCCAAGGAAGTCGCTTTTGATTTATATTATCAACTAAGGAAAGCTGATGCATCAAACGCCATGTGCATTGCCATAGAATTACCACCTGAATCAAGTGAATGGCAAGGGGTGAGAGAGCGAATTCTTAAAGCAGGTTTTCCTTATTCCAAATAGTATATTCGAGATGGCATTCCCCGCGTTCAGAGTGAAAGGCCATCTTGACAGGATAGAAAAATTTGCGTACCTTAGCGCCCATGCCGAGGTGGTGAAATTGGTAGACACGCTAGCTTCAGGTGCTAGTGGGGGTGACCCCGTGGAGGTTCAAGTCCTCTTCTCGGTACAATGACACTGATATTATTTGATATCACCCATTGCTTGACCAAAACGAATGCTACTCCCAGCCTTCAACGTTTCATTCCACATTACTTGTTCGTCATTAGCAAATAGTAACACCACTGTTGAACCTAACTTAAAAAAGCCCATTTCATCCCCTTGAGCCATCTTTCTTGGTGCTGTCTCTTTAGTGTAATCAAAACTGACTTTTTTTCTTCCTCGTTTTACATCACCATCCCAACTAGTTCCTATTGCCCCAACTATGGTTGCCCCTACCAAAACCATCACCATGGGACCGACTCGCGTTTTAAAAAAAACGACTAAACGCTCATTACGAGCAAATAATTTAGGAATCACTCGGGCAGTAGTAGGTTGCACAGAAAATAATGCTCCTGGAACATACGTCATAGACTCTAACTCAGCATCTATGGGCATGTGCACACGATGATAATCTTTGGGTGACAAATATAAAGTAGCAAATTGTCCGTGTATGAATTGCTGCGCTATAGATGCATCACAAGCAAGAAGCTCTTCTACGGAGTAATAACGCCCCTTAGCCTGTACTAGTTGGCCATCATTAATGGTTCCAATTTCACTAATGCAACCATCAACAGGAGAAATAATATCCGCCTCAGCTAATGGTCTGCATTCAGGTTTTAAGTGACGAATGAAAAAGTCATTAAAACAAGGATACAAACTAGGATCCTCAATTAATGCTTCGCTCATATTAACACTGTATTTATCAATAAAACGACGAATAATGTAATTTTTTACTCGTGGGTTTTTAACATCAGCTAAACATCCGGCAAATGCTGTAAGACCGTGTTGGGGAATAACATATTGTGGCAGTGTTTTTAATAAATCAAAAGACATAAAACTTACTCATAGATGTTACAAAAATAGAATCATAACTCAGCACACTCTGTCGTCACAACAAGAGCATGCTGATATCAATAAGAATAGCCTAATGAGTTAAAGAGGAAGAGCGATCTTCACTCTCTTTTTGCGTAGAAGTTGTTTTCGGCTTATCTTGTTTTTGAGATGGTCCCTCAGAATATCTTTTAATTGCCTCATAGATGGGCGTATGTTCCTCAGGATTATATTGCATAATCAGTCTGTTACCCGGCAATTTTTGTTTGTCTACCTCCATGGTTCTAATGTCGGACTTCATTCTCGCAATTAATTTCTGGAATAGAGTGGTGCTAAAAGTTGATGTCTTCTCACCTTTAAGGAAGATGAACGCAAGAATTTTAGCTTGATTTGAATAAGTATTTAAATATTCCTCTACTTCTTTTCGTCTTGAAGTACCAAACCATAATTTGGACTCATACTCACTTAAAGCGGAGCCTATTATGGCTCCAAATGTCTCTTTTTGTAATCCTTCAGCCCAGTCATAAAAGGTCTTATATAATAATTTTACTCCTTCAGTGCAATGCAAATGATTAAACCGCTTATCATGTTTAGCAAAATCTACAGTGGCTTGAGTATAAGCTGCAAGCTCTTTGACAAACTCTCCAGACTTCATCGCATTGGTCACGCTAGGTAAGGGATAGGATTGCAGCATATGAGGAGTCAGATGCTGAATAAGTAGTTGGTTCAATGCCCCAGTATCATCAGTACCCGTACTAAAGATATGCGACAATCGATTATCCCCTCTCTCAGATGTACTTGTCCTCAGATAGTCTTTCACTGGTTGCGTCCTGTGCCGTTTAGAAATTAAAGGCACATAAGGAGAATAATACTTATCTATAATTTCATTAATATATCCCTCTAAATCGGTTGGTTTTAATCCTTTTGCCCACTGGAATAAATAATCATTATACTGTCTTATTATATCTTCATGAGTATGTGGCAATACTTCCTTCGCTACTGTTTGTAAAACGACATCTTTCATCTGCTCATCAGTTGTCGTCAAATGCTGCGAGAACTTCACTTGTTCAATAAATTGATTTAAAGCACAAGCAATACGATTAAACTCAACAGCCGGAGTCGACTTATGCAAGAATTTTTTCCTAATAGATACATTATATGTTTCATAGACTTCTTTTAGTTCCTTAACAAAAATAATATTATCCTCTTCGGTCAAATCCTTGCGTTCTTTTTTATAATAAACCTTAGCTATAGCATGAATTTTTTTAGTAAATTCACTGAGCTCTAATAACCCCTCACGAAAACTACTGTCTTTCTCCACAAGGATTAAGGGCTCAATTTTATCTCTAGACAACTCGGGCATAAAGCCAATCAATTCCCAGGCACTTGTTAAACTATCATCTGTAACTTTCTTTCCTTCTACTTCAGCTACTTCCACTTGCTGGGATAAACGAAACAGCAGCTTATTCGTTAATTGATAACAATTATGTAATAATTCGTTTAGTGTTGGCGTATAAGCATCTCGCCAAATCTGATGGTAGCGTTTTTGTAACTCTGTTAAATCATATTTAGCATCCTCCTCCTTACTGTATAAGGTCTCATTCTGCTTTGTTACCCATTCTTCGATATTTCTATAAAGTGAAGGCTTCTTATATAAAGCAGCGCAAGTGGCAGGCATAGGGACACCATAACCATTATTTTCACATCCCATGTAAAAAACAACCACTCGATACAAATTATCATAATGCTTCTGGTAGAGATTCATCATGAAGTCAGCAAAACTCATGGTATTGGTTCTTTCATTACATAACTCAGGAAACGTTTTTTCATAGGCAATACGTAAATCCACACTGACTTCATCTAAAGAGGTGTAATTAAAAGTTATGTCACCGAAAAGTTCAGTTAATCGTTTGCGCATTACTTCAGGCTGATAAGCTAATAATGCTTTCATCGCTGCAGCCAATTGCTGTTCTTTTGCCCTAGGATCCCCAGCCAATTTTGCAAACTGAGATGGATCAGCATATCCTTTCTCCAGCCAGGGAGCGGCGATGGTGCTGTGGAGCGCAGAAGGAAACGTCTCCTGACCAGGATATTCATAGGTAGCCCAATAAAAAGGTAAAGAGTCTTTCACAATAGGGAAGCCTTCCCAATCACGTACAGTCAAATTAAGCCGTTTCTTAGGAATACCAATAACTGGACGAGGCTTTTTCATCAAGATGGTAAACCAATAGAAGAACATATCAAAATCGATGATGCCTTTAAGGCTTTTATTGTGTGGGTGCCCATCATCATTATCGACAACCCATTCCCCCAAAAGAAGTTCCATCATATCTTCTTCGATCAGGGTTTCAGTATCGGGAATAACCTTCTTTTTCTCATTCGTGTCCAGAGGAACTGGCTCACTACAAAAGTTAAGTCGTTTAAAACCATCGACGTCTACTGAGAGAGTTCCTGCCATTTTACTATTTTCATCTTTCTCATTTCCGTAAAATACCGGACGCTCCTCCGCAGCTCGTTCCCCCAAAAACATGCGATTAAACAACGAGGCGGCAACACTAAATTTGCCTAAAAGTTCTGGATACTCCCTTTTAGGATTAAGCTTTTTATAGAAGCCATATTTGGTAATACCATCGTCTATAAACTTAACGCGAAAAGTTTGATTATAACCTTCACCGACGACTTCGATTATCTCTAAATCACTCTCCCTGAGTGCTTTTTTGGGTATTTGCCCCATATCTCAAGTTCCTTTTGTCTTATCAATGCATCCCTAATTCATATTAATCAGAAATAATTATGAAGTTCAAGAGTATTTTTAATACACAATAGAGATTACAAGAAGATTTATTGGACTTACAACGCTCATCTTGATCAATTTACATCAGGAAAGAGTGTTAAAAAGATAAAATTGAGGCAGGCTCTGGAGACTCAATTACATGCATGACGTCCTTATCCAAACACCTTAATTGTTCCCCTAGTCTTGTTTGGGTAAAGAACCAATAATTTCCAGTCCTTCTTTCTTTAATATCATTGGCGATGCCTAAAGTGATAATGAGAATGACTATATTCGCTATAGCGATTAGCGACTTATATAACCATGATTCTATTTTAGGATCGACTATGCTCAATACCTGCGTTTCTATTTCATTAATCTTAGCGTTAATATCCACAGCTGCCTTAGTTAGTCCATCATAAGCAATGCTATATAATGTTCGTCTATAATCTTTATCTGTTTTTTGCCATTGTGTAATCTGGTCATAGTCGACCCGGGATTCGCGCAAGTTTTCTTGTACATTTTTACATTCTTCTTCCACACGCAAAATAATCCGTCTAAAGCGGCTCCCTTTTATTCCTCTTTCTTCTGCGGCTAAAGTAATCACTTCCTTATTAAAAGCCAGATCTTGCATTTGTTTTGCACAAATAAAGCGCTCGTGCAAATTTCTTGCACTATGCTGTAGTTTTTTATCTGTTATCCCCTGAATCGCTTTACCTTGAGTTACCGGACCATTTTTAATCCCGAGATAAAGAAGTCTTATTAATTCTTGTCTATAAAAATCATTTTCTACCTTATTGAGTTCAGGTAAAAATAAGCGTAATAAGGCTCCTTGCTTATTACTTTTTGTGAGCATAACATAGGAGTCACTGGCATCTACTCCTGACTTTTTTAGCACATCCAGAGACTTAATCAAATCGGCTAATTCTTCAGCATCTAATAGTTTTAAATTATCTTTTACGGCTGTTTTGCCAAACTGCTCCACATAATGATGCATAATGGATAGTTTTTGATGTTCTGAGGGGATTAATGCAAGTTTTTTTAAATTTTTTATGTGCGTTACTTCGGTCTGATCTAATGACACTAAAGTTTGCGCAAGCATGGGGTACGTTTTTGTTGCCTGGACTATTTTGCGATATTCTCTACGCGTCAGCTCGCCCTTAGCCCAAAAAATAAGGCATAACTTTCGTGTGTCATCATTATCCAGACCATGAATATACTCCAATTCTCTGCATTTATCAGAATTAGCTAAAAATCGTGGTATATCATAAGTATAGCCTAGTTGAATAAGGGTAAGTATTGAGCGGTAATAGGGTGCATCCGAGAGAATTAATGTAAATAAATTCGGCGAATATTTATTTTTAAGCAAGAATGGAATTAATTGGATTTGAGCATTATTCCATAAAAAGCCACCTCTTGTTTTTATGAATACCTGTTTTTGTAAGAACTCTTTGTATTCATTGAGTACATTTTCTTCGTAAAACAAAATGACCATCTGTAACAAGTTTTTGTTAACTTGCTCATCATCGCTCAACAATAACTGTTCAATTTCCTTGCGCAAGCCGCTATTTTTTGATAAAAAATCCCGTAACATTGCAGCGGATAAAGACAACTTATATTCAGCTAATAAATCGAGAGCGGAATTATCAGCAAGCAAAAGTTCAGGCTCGACGCTCTCTGGATCAATCAAATCTATGGGTAATTCATCTGCATGACTACTAATTTTCGTCATGTGCTCCAAGTGAATGAATTTAGTGCGCTGGGCATTAATTTCTCCTGGTTCCAATTTAATAATGTTGAGCAGTGAATCACGAATAACGTAAATTTGTATTAAACGCACTAAGTGAGCTAATCTCACCGCATGAATATTAATTGCCCCGCCGTTTGCTATGATTATCTGCCGTAATAAACATTGAACCACAGGAGAATGAATTGGCTTTAATGGAGTGTCAATTGATTCAATAGCCGTACTATTTAGCCCAGCTGTTTTTACAAAAGGGCTCAAATCAAAACCGGATAAAAGAGTTACTGTTCTTCTTTCTGGTGCAAGATGACCGTTTTTTACAAGTCCTATTACCCATTGTGTTGGCTCATCGTATCGATACATCAACATCAAGCCACAAGGCTCGTGATCTTCATTAATAAAGGCAAAATGCTGATGAACAAAATTCTCCTTATAATCTTGAATACTTTCGCCCTCCTTCATTAGCGGCTGAGCGTTACCTAGGATCCAAAATAAATTTCCTGCAGATATATTACCAGGAATATAATAAGATTCTTCTGCCTCTGTTTTCCAAGTGTTTATAAAATATTGGGCCTGATCTGCGTTACCAAGAAATTGAGTTTTAGGCAGATCTATCTCAATTGGTTGAGCAGTAGAATGTGCAGCAACCATCCACTTCTGATCAAAGGCATGGAGCAGCTCCTGGGCATTACCTTGTATTA
Organism: Legionella sp.; assembly: GCA_027437055.1. Lineage (GTDB taxonomy): Bacteria > Pseudomonadota > Gammaproteobacteria > Legionellales > Legionellaceae > Legionella. Next base: position 52,465 of record DAIAOV010000006.1, read on the forward strand.
GATAAACCATATTCCTATTCTCAAGACTACTAACAACAAGCATTATAACCAATAATTATCCCAAATAGTCACAGTCTTTTACAAAAGGTGCATCATGTGTATTTTTTAATCTTTCATGTACCTTGTATTATCTATATGATATTGTTTTGCTTTGCACAGGACAAAAATCAAATACCCCTAGCCTACGTTCTGCGGCTTGTCCGCGCAATCCAGAAAAGCAGCATCAGGACTGGATCCTGCGGACAAGCCACAGGACGTAGGGAGGGCGGAAATACTGCTTTTTTATTTTTGTCTTGTACAAAGATTGTTTTGTTATCTTAATAATTTTTAAGAGCCTTTTAATTAACTAGCTCTAACGGATGTACGGTCTAAAGCAATTATATGAAATTTAATGTTATTGGTGCTGGCAGATTAGGTAAAAATATTGCTCTCGCATTATCCACTGCTCGAATTGCCAGCTTGCAATCGGTATGTAATTTAAATCCTTCTAGTGCAAAACAATCTTGCCATGACTTAGGGTTAGGTAATGCAGTCAATCAACTGGCCGAATTACCTGAGGCAGATATCACCTGGATCACAAGTAATGATGACTCCATAAAACACATAGTGGCCTCTCTTGCTAAACTCTCTATATTAAAACCTCAGAGCATAGTCGTGCATTGCAGCGGTGTTTTAAATTCAGCACTATTAAAGCCGCTTAAAGCTCAAGGTTGTTTTATTGCTACATTTCATCCTTTAAAAGCCTTTAGAGCTGGCTATTTAAATGCCTATGCATTTAAGAGTGTTGATTGTGTTTTAGAGGGAGATGAAGAGGCTTGTACCTGGCTATATCGTTCATTTACCCAATTGGGCGCTCATTTGTTCACAATTAACTCGGAATCCAAAGCAGCCTACCATGCAGCTGCGTGCATTGCGTCCAATTATTTACTTACATTAGCTTCTTGCAGCGAACAGCTACTTCTAAAAGCTGGAATTCCTCAAGAGCAGGCCAAATTATTAATTTGTAACTTAATGCAAGGAAATTTAAATAACCTACAAGAAACTCAATTAATTGCCGACTCACTTACTGGACCATTGATGCGTGGCGATAATGAAACACTCGCTCTACATCTTCAGGCGATAGAGAACCCTATAATAGAAAAACTCTACAAAATCGCAGGACTAGCCACTTTACCCCTAACTCAGTTATCAGAAGATAAAAAACAAATGATTACTGAACTGCTAGAAGACAGCTAGAGATAATTGACATAGTCAATGTTTCACGGGAAACAATAAAGTAGAATAGAACAGAGGCTGAACGTGACATAATTTGGTGAGAATTCTTCAGTAGTAACTGTTCAGACAATAGCATCTACTTAAGGAATTAACCCTGCGTCACTTATTTGTAGCCTGATTGCTCGCAACCAGGCTACATGGGATTTATATTGCACCTAGATCGAACATTACTCTTTATTCAGCAACAGTCACCTGTAAATGAGTAACGCATTGTAATCCGCGTGGCAAGTGGTTGCCTCTGCGCCCTCTTTCTCCCTGATAATGAGCTAAGTCGGCTCCTTTTAGAGTAAAGTGACGTTTCCCAGCATGCACCGTCAAGGCGTCATTCAAGGTTAACGTTTGCATATCGATGATATATTCCTCTCGTGATGCAGATTTAGCTGAGGGGATATTAATTAATTTATTCCCCTTACCCCGAGATAATTCAGGCAACTCGCTGGCAGAGAAAACAAGCAATCGTCCCACGTTAGTGGCGCAAGCGACAAATACCTCTGCTTGATTCGGTAATAATCTAGGCGGTAATACACGACTATTGCTTAGCAGTTTAATGCACGCTTTTCCATTGCGGTTTTTTACATACAAATCACCTACTTTAGCGATAAAACCATACCCCGCATCGCTTGCTAATAATACTTTTTGCTCAGGCTCCCCACCCACTATCGCCTCAAAGACCATTCCTTCTGCTGGATTTAATTTACCCGTTAAAGGTTCTCCTTGCCCGCGAGCAGAAGGCAGAACATGCCCAGGTAGAGAATAGACCTTTCCTTCACTATCAAAAAAGACAATTTGTTGATTAGAGCGAGCCAACGCTTGAGCCTTAAACTCATCGCCCGCTTTATAAGCCAGCTCTCTACCATTAATATCATGCCCTTTACCAGCTCTTACCCAACCGTTTTTAGACAAGACTACGGTAATCGGTTCATTAGGTAAAATATCTTCTTCTTTTAATGCTTGAGATTCTTGTCGGGCGATAATGGGGGAACGACGAGCGTCACCAAATTGGTCTCGATCTTTAATAATTTCATCTTTCACCAATGCCTTTAATCGAGACTCACTGGCTAAGGTTTTTTGTAAATGATCACACTCAGCCTTAAGTTCATCTAATTCACCACGTAATTTGATTTCTTCTAATTTAGCCAAATGACGCAATTTCATTTCTAGAATGGCTTCTGCTTGGCGTTCGCTTAAATTAAAACGAGCAATTAGCCCCTCTTTAGGATGCTCATGCTCTCTAATAATGGCAATCACTTCATCAATGTTTAAATAAGCAATGAGCAACCCTTCTAGCACGTGAATACGATCTAAAACCTTTTCCAATCGGTATTGCAAACGTCTTTTGACCGTCGATAAACGATAGGTTAACCATTCATTTAATATGGTTAGCAATCCTTTTACCCGAGGCTTACCGTCAAGTCCGATCATATTAAAGTTAACTCTATAACTACGCTCTAGATCAGTTGTTGCAAATAAATGAGACATAAGTCCGTCAGCATCAACTCGATTTGATTTAGGAATGATGACCAAACGAGTGGGATGTTCATGATCGGATTCATCACGTAAATCCTCGACCATGGGTAATTTCTTCTGCTGCATTTGCAAAGCAATTTGCTCCATTACTTTGGCACCAGAGACTTGATAGGGTAAATCTGTTATGACGATATTATGTTTTTCTTCCTCATATACAGCCCGCATTTTAATCGAACCATTACCTGTTTCATACGTCGTCATAATGGCGTCGCGCGGTGTAATAATCTCAGCTCGCGTGGGAAAATCAGGCCCCTTAATATAGTCACAAATTGCGGCTAAGTCGGCTTGAGGGTTATCCAACAGATGAACACAAGCATTGGCTACTTCAGTCAAATTATGCGGTAAAATATCGGAGGCCATCCCCACGGCGATACCGGTTGCCCCATTGAGTAAAATATTAGGTAATCGCGCAGGTAAAAGAGCTGGTTCTTGTAACGTACCATCAAAATTATCAATCCAATCCACAGTACCTTGTAATAGTTCGCCAAGCAACACATCCGCATAGGGAGACAACCGAGCTTCGGTATAACGCATTGCCGCGAATGACTTAGGATCATCAGGAGAGCCCCAATTCCCTTGGCCATCAACAAAAGGATAACGATAGGAAAATGGTTGCGCCATTAACACCATTGCTTCATAGCAAGCACTGTCGCCATGAGGATGAAATTTACCTAATACATCCCCCACAGTACGCGCTGATTTTTTATGTTTTGCCGTAGCCTTTAAACCAAGCTCAGACATGGCATAAACAATACGACGTTGCACCGGTTTTAATCCGTCTGCTATATTCGGCAGGGCTCTGTCTAATATGACATACATGGAATAGTCAAGGTATGCTTTCTCAGTAAATTCTGTTAGTGGTTTTCTTTCTGTCACTTCATTCATCTTTTTTTCATCATTAGGTTGTTAATCGCTATTAGACTTCTTTCGAAACTCGCTGAATCGAGCGAGGTGCGAGAAGGAACGGAGCGTAGAATCGGAGTGTACATGTCAGTCACAGGAGGATTCGAGCACCGTACCGACGAAACAATTCGTCGAGGCAATAGAGTTTCGAAAGAGGTCTATCCATTCATCGTATGCAATCAAGGTCTTTATTGCAAAGTTATTTTAGCAAAATATTAGATCTCTTTCCAAACTCGCTGTTGCAATAGACCTCTTGCATAACCGGAGTATACACGCAATTCGAGCACCGTATCGGCGAAGCAATTCTCCTCCACAGTAGAGTTTGGAAAGAGGTCCATTCTTGATGTTGGAAATATAAGCACTTAGTTAATTGTGAATAACTTTATTTTTTATTTTACCCCTAAATGCAATATTCATATAACATATTGATATTTATATTAATTTTTATATTGCAATCTTGCTGTTTTTTATTTGCCCTGTGGATAACTCTGTGCATGAACAATGAATAAGTCAGGTAACTCTTTGTAAAATACTACTTTATCACTAATAGCTGCTGACAATTCATATTTCTACGTCCGGCAACCTTCCCCAGAGAGAGCCACACGAAATTTTGATATAACTTAATGTTTTTAAAAGAAATATACCAAACTCCCTACATACTATAATAATCAAAACGGTATGAAGGTGAATAGACCAGAAAACAGTTTAAGTAAATTTGTGCATATAATATTATGATGAGAGCTTGTTAATTAACAAGTTCTAAGAGCATTCTGATATATGTGAGGGATAATATGATCAAAGGTTCCGAGCTATTAGTCGCCGCCCTGGAAAATGAAGGAGTAACGCACATTTTTGGTATTCCCGGCGAAGAAAATCTTGATGTTGTTGAAGCAATTCGCAACTCTTCAATTCAATTAGTGTTAACCCGCCATGAACAGGCCGCTGCATTTATGGCAGCAACCTACGGTAGATTGACTGGTAAACCAGGAGTTTGCATGACAACTCTTGGCCCTGGCGCGTTAAACCTTACTACAGGAGCCGCTTATGCCCTTTTAGGTGCAATGCCAGTTATTATGATCACAGGACAAAAAGGTGTTTTATCATCGCATCAAGCACGCTTTCAGATGGTGAATACGGTAGCAACCATGCAACCATTAACTAAAATGTCGCGCCAAATTGTTTCGCCTTCGATGATTCCAACCCTAGTACGAGAAGCCTTTCATATTGCGCAAGAAGAAAGCCCCGGCCCTGTCCACTTGGAACTCCCTGAAGATATAGCAGCGGAAAAAACAAAAAAAATTCCTCTTATCCCTCCTCATCCTGTTGAATATCCAATTGCCAGTGAAGCAGCACTTAATCGTGCGGCAGAAATGATTATGCAGGCGAAGCGCCCTTTAGTGATGCTTGGAGCAGCAGCCTCACGGCCAAGAGCAACGAATCATCTTGCTCAATTTATTTTGCGTACCAAACTACCTTATTTTACCACCCAAATGGGTAAAGGGACGGTTTCTGGAGCAACAGAGTTTTATATGGGCACCACCGCGCTGTCAGCGCGGGACTATGTTCACGAAGCGATAGAGCAAGCGGATCTCATTATAGCTATTGGCCATAGCACTGTAGAAAAGCCACCGTTCCTCATGGGAACCTCTCATCTTAAAGTGATTCATGTTGGCTATCAGTCAGCTACTGTAGAGCAAATTTACTTTCCTCAAGCGGAAGTTGTTGGGGACATGGGGCCTTCATTGCAATTGCTGGCAGATAAGGTCGAAGGAAAAATTCCTCACGCCGGCGCACTTCTACCGTTACGCGAAGGCATTATAAGTAAAATTACCGCCCGATCTACAGAAGATCGGTTTACTCCACAGCGTATGGTTTACGATGTAAGACAAGTGATGCCACATGATGGAATTCTTGCCCTGGATAATGGCATGTATAAAATCTGGTTTGCACGCAATTACCGTACCCAAATGGCCAATACACTTCTACTCGATAATGCTCTTGCTACTATGGGGGCAGGTCTTCCTTCGGCAATCATGGCAGCACTATTGTACCCCAATCGTCGAGTCATGGCTGTCTGTGGTGATGGTGGTTTTATGATGAATAGCCAAGAATTGGAAACAGCTGTCAGACTTAAATTAAACCTAGTCGTTCTTCTTATAGAAGATCATGCTTACGGAATGATACGTTGGAAACAAGCGGTAGATCACTTTCCAGACTTTGGGATGACCTTCTCCAACCCAGATTTTGTAAAATATGCGGAAGCTTATGGAGCACATGGCACCCGCGTTGATCGCATTGAGAATTTTAAATCCATTCTGGAGAATGCATTCACTCAAGGCGGAGTACATGTGGTTATTTTTCCAATTGACTATTCAGAAAATAAGCGGGTTCTTGTCGATGAACTACAACAGCGCCTACCAGCGAAAAGGGGATAATAATGAAAAAGACACTACAAGTAGTGCAAGCCTTTGACCGTGCTTTAATAAGAGAAATTCCCACAGATGATGCCCAAGCACTGGAAGACAAACTGAGTACAGCAGCATTAGCTCTAAACAATCGAGATGGCTGGCTTAAACCTCATGAACGCATGGCTATATTGAAACGTGCTGCGCAATTATTAACAGAGAAGCAAGAGCAATTTACTAAACTTATCGCTCAGGAAGGGGGAAAACCGTTTACTGATGCAGCAGTTGAAGTGACTCGCGCCATTGATGGATTAAATGATGCTGCTGAAGAATTGCGGCATTTTGCAGGTAAAGAAATCCCCATGGGACTTACCCCTGCGAGCGACCATCGCTGGGCATTTACCATTAAAGAACCTATTGGCGTTGTCGCTGCTATTTCAGCGTTTAACCATCCGCTAAATCTCATTATTCACCAAGTGGCCCCAGCAATTGCAGTGGGATGCCCGGTGATTATCAAACCCGCGGCAACAACCCCGTTATGCTGCCTAGAACTAGTGCAATTATTACGAAAAGCAGGTCTTGCTGAACACTGGTGTCAAACATTCATTACCGATGACAACGCCTTAGCCGAACAGTTCGCAACAGATCATCGCGTCGCATTCTTAAGTTTTATTGGCTCAGCAAAAGTAGGTTGGTACTTACGTAGCAAACTGGCCCCAGGAACCCGTTGTGCTTTAGAGCACGGAGGAGCAGCACCTGTTATTGTCGATCGTAGCGCTAATTTGTCTAAAACTACTCAAGCGCTGGTCAAAGGTGGCTATTACCATGCAGGACAAGTTTGCGTTTCCGTACAGCGTATCTTTGTTCATAAAGACATTATAACTCCCTTTATGGATGAGTTTGTTCCGCGAGTTAAAGCACTACGTGTTGGTGACCCACTACTAAAAGAAACAGAGGTAGGTCCGCTTATTCTACCACGTGAGACAGAGCGTATCTTGTCATGGATAGATGAGGCAGTGGATCAGGGAGCAAAATTATTTGGTGGGGGACGCCTTTCTGAAACGACATTAATTCCTGCAGTATTGCTTAATCCACCAGTCGATGCCAAAGTATCACAATTAGAAATCTTCGGCCCTGTGACCTGTGTTTATGAATATGAAGATATAGATAAAGCAATTGATCGAGCCAATTCCTTACCCTTTGCTTTTCAATCCAGCGTATTTTCAGAAGAATTAGCCCCAGCTCTTAGAGCAGCAGAACGCCTGCAAGCAGCTACTGTTCTCGTTAACGACCACACCGCGTTTCGCACCGATTGGATGCCCTTTGCCGGATTAAAACAATCGGGTTATCGCACTGGTGGTATTCCTTGGACCATGGAAGATATGTCACACGAAAAAATGATTGTGTTGAAGAATAATTGAACTAATTATAGAGCAGGAGCCTAGATTAATGACCAATCACCTTGTCAATGAAACCTCCCCTTACCTCCTTCAGCATGCAAACAACCCAGTCAATTGGTATCCCTGGGGAGAGGAGGCATTCACACAAGCTCAAAAAGAGAATAAACCCATCCATTTATCTATAGGCTATGCCGCCTGTCATTGGTGTCATGTCATGGCTCACGAATCCTTTGAAAATCCTACTATTGCTCAATTAATGAATCAAAATTTCATCAATATCAAAGTGGATAAACAAGAACGTCCTGATCTTGATGATATTTACCAAAAGGTAGTGCAAATGATGGGACAAAGTGGTGGTTGGCCTTTAACTATTTTTATGACCCCAGAACGACAACCTTTTTTTGGTGGCACTTATTTTCCTCCGGAAGATCAATACGGTCGAATTGGCTTTAGCAAATTATTACTAATTATTCATGACTTATGGGAAAATAAACGTGCAGAGTTAGCCCAATATATTGATCACTTTTTAATAGGTTACCAACAAATTGAGCAATTTAACGCATCAAGAGAAACACCCCATACCCCACCTTATCAAGCTGCTGTGGCTATTGCCAATAATACCGATAAATACTATGGCGGGTTAAATGGCGCACCTAAATTTCCTATGGTTAGCTGTTACGATTTAGTAGTACGCCTCTATGCACGAACATTAGACCAGACTTTAGAAACTTCGCTACGTTTAACTTTAGAAGGAATGACTAAGGGAGGAATTTTTGATCACTTAGGAGGAGGATTTGCCCGATACAGTGTCGATGAGCAATGGATGATCCCACATTTTGAAAAAATGCTTTATGACAATGCCCAATTGATTGGTCTATATGCAAACGTCTATCGCTTAAACCAAGACAACACATGGAAATACATTGTTACAGAAACCATTAATTATACGCTACGTGATTTACGCCATCCCCTAGGTGGTTTTTATGCAAGCGAAGATGCCGATAGTGAGGGCCAAGAAGGAAAGTTTTATAGTTGGACTCCTGCTCAGATACATGCAGTATTAAGTGAAGACGAAAGTTTAGCTGCTTGCCGAACCTATGGCATTACAGAGGAGGGAAATTATGAACACCATAGCACCATCTTGCAATGCCCCACTTTTGCAGAGGCTATAAAAGATAAATCATTACAAGCAATTCGCCAAAAGCTATTTCTTGCCCGAGAACAACGTATCCATCCCGGCCGCGATACCTCAGTTTTGACCAATTGGAATAGTCTAATGATTCAGGGATTATGTGCCGCATATCAGGCAGTAGGAACTCCTCTTTATTGTGAAACAGCATGTCAGATTGCTGATTTTATCAATAATCACATGTCCACGGCCGAAGGGGGCATTTACCACGTATGGCAAAAAGGAAAACCTAAAATTATGGGTTTCCTAGATGATTATACTTTTTTAGCTAATGCATTTTTAGATTTATATCAGTCTACATTAACTGCCAGTTATTTAACGCGAGCCATTGAGCTCGTAGAATTAGCAATAAAAAAATTCTGGGATGATGGATTTTATTTTACTTCTGCCGATGGGGAACAATTAATTCATCGCCCCCGCTCTCCTTACGATAGTGCTTATCCTTCCGGTATTGCAAGCATGGTCTTTGCGCTACTGCGGCTTTATCATTTGACTTATAAAGAGTCTTATCTTGCTTATGCGCAACAAACTTTCGATTATTATTTACTGAGGGCATCTACCAATTATGTAGGTTTTGCTCATTTGCTCGCTGCTTACGACTTTATGCACATATCGCCTACTATCCTTATTTTAGCGGGCAAACGCGAGGATCCTGCGCTAAAATCGTTACTGCATACTATTCATCGTCATTATTTGCCCTATCATGTCTTGGGGTTTGCCGATGATTTGCCTGACGCCCATTATAAAAAAGCAATTGACGAACAACCGGCTGTTTATATTTGTAAAAACTATACTTGCGAGCCGCCCTTAACCACTGTGGAAGAGTTAAAAAATTATTTAATCACTACCTTATCCAAACCATTTTCTTGAAATTCTTTTTCATCCTGCTGTTCAAAGGCTCAAATTCGCTTATACTGCTTCATTTGACGTGATCAAGTAAAGGCGTTACGAAAGACCCGCTTACTTACGTGCGCGGCTCGGATAAGAAGTTACATAATCCGAGCGGCAACTCTAAACAGTTACAAGATTATTGTGCTGCCATAAAAGGCACAAAATTAGAAATCCTGGCAGAACCAACACCAACCACATCATTCCAATATTGATTTTCATTCATAGTCAGCGAGGAATCCCAATTAAAGGTAATATAGGCATGAAACCATACGCTATCATCATATAAGGTAAAAGCATAGTCGGGCGCATTAACGGGATTTGGGATATTAGAAATAACCAGATGAGGTGGAGTAATGACATTGAGTGCCTGATTTTGAACCAAAGCTTGGTTTAGTGTGTACAAATATTGGGCTGACAAACCAATGGGTTGCTTACTTTGTAAGAAACGTGCTTGGTTAACTAGAGCTAAAGTTGAGGTATAGATAGGACATGCTAAACTCGTTCCCCCAAAAATGCATCCGTGTTCACAACCCCCAGTGTAATAGGCAATAAGACCTGTAAAAACATCCGCTAGCATAGCCACATCGGGAGTGGCTCGCATACCGCCCCCAAGGTAACTACCAATTACGCCATAACCACCTGCTGTAAACCCCTGGAAAGTAGGATTTTTCTGCCATGAAGGAGCCGTATAAATTTGACTTATTCCCCCAGAGCTGCCAGCGTAAAATCCAGGAGGATAGCCATGAAAGGTATCCACATTATAGCTTCCCCATCCTGATTCAAAGGCATAATTATAATTCGCATCGACAAACATAGAGGAACCACCAACGGATGTTGCGCTAGGTGAAGAAGAAGGGTATCCAATGTAAGGAGCGCTACTCGCGGTAGAACATGACGGCCAGGAGGAACTATAAGTATGATCCCCACAATCACCGGATGCAAAATCGACACTCATCCCC